>CAZOSN010000001.1:0-64615 GCA_964582405.1 uncultured Oligoflexales bacterium
CTTCGTCGTTGCACTCCTCAGGACACGTCGCTGGCGCTTTTAGCGCCAGCGACTATTTAGCGTTGACAAGCCCGTAGAACCTGTAATATATAAACAAATGTTAATTTATATATCTATATAACTTTAACGTGAATTCATACCACAACACCAGTCGTGCCCAAGGAATCCTGAGCTCAGGTTAGCCTTGCGAGAAAAAACCATCGGACGAGATTCGTAGAATCAATTTCAGAGAGAAAGGCTGATTATGCCAAAAATGAGCGAAACAACCCAAAGCTCCAATCACATGTCGCGAACAATTCGCCCTTCTAAATCCACAAAGAGTAGAAAAGGTGGGGCTTCCGCTCAAAAAGCGACAATTGAACAAGTTGAGTCCACCCAGGGCTTCGAACAGATTCCGCCATCATTTAGACCGGCCAAGTTCGAAACCAGCAAAAAAGCGTGGAATTATACAAAAGGCGCCTTTATGGGTATTATCCGCGACCACTGGGCAAGCCAAGCCCGTCCGTTTTTTTCCGTCGTTAAAACTTCGAAGACTGGCAAGGCTTCGGTAATCGAAATCGCGCCGAGTGCAATTCCATCGAACAATAAGCACTCTTTACCCCAGAAGGCTACCATCAAGATTCCAGAAAATAAAATAGTCCGGATCGAACTCCTCCAGACCGTAAGTGGTCACAGTGAGGAGCGCATGCCTGGATCAATAGAAAAGTACGCTAAAAACGGTCAATATAATTTGGAAGCGACCTTCACACCAAAGGACGGAGGGCCGGCCATCAGGTATAGCCTTAGACAATTTGGTCCGGGAAATCCAAACAGTGGCATTGAATTCAGCGAATATAAAAGGTCGTACAAGGGAGCATCGATGAATGAATCCGAGCAATTTACCTTCGTGGTGTCCGTCCAATTCGAACTCCGAAATGCAGTCCCAGGGGTAATTCATATTGAAGGCTGCCCAGATGGTTCGGCTGGTCCTTATGGTTTCCCAGAAGGGCGCATCACAGATTGCATCTTGGAGTAGATTTCGGGCATGTCATCAAGCATGATGATTTTTGCGTCAATTGCAGGTGGAATGAGCTTTTATAGCCAAACGATCAGATTTGCGAAAAATCTGATCGTTTGAATTTAGGGTACTGTATTACCTTGATATAGCTGCTGATGCAACACCCAGGTCCGATAAATCAGTGATCCATCTCCCACTTTGGTTTCTTTTTCACGCCCACCCAAAATACATTCGACTTTTTAGTTCATGAGGATAGGCCAAAATTCCGATCCCCGTTCCGTGGCGCTAAACGGTAATTTCCCCAGCGCCCACCGCAACGAGGTCAAAAAGCGATTATGAAACTATCACTCTTATTTTTGATCAGCATCCTATCTTTGCCTACAACCGCCTGCCTAAATCGAAAAGAATCAGACCGCAGAAATCACCGTTTGCCTGCCGAAAGCGAAGAGTTGGACCCGGCAAAAGTCTCACCGGCGACTACGCCTAAAGCCGAGCCCCAGTCATCTCCGTCACCGCAAGCTCAGCAAGGTCAGGAAAATCCACCCCCTACCCCAAGTGCTCCACCTCCTACCGTCGAAACACCTCTGTCTGTTCCCTTTCCCGATTGCCGTCAGCTACCGATAGACTCTGGCGCCATGATCGTGGGAGATTTTCTTCGAATCGCGGCCCGCTCTGGCACGCCGATCGCCGACGCCAGCCTTAGGCTTACTTGCACCATTCTCGTTGACATCCTTTCGCAAACTTTTTCATCTCTCAGCATTATCGCCAATATCAAGGCAACCGGCAGCCCACTCCTCGTTGAACTGACCGAAAACGAAATAGACAAATCCCCCGGCGAAGGGACCTGGCCCAATCGGAATGGCAAAAAAATTACCATTTCCGAAGGTTCACTCCTGGTATATCAAGACCCGCTCAATATGGGGCGCATGATTCTTGTCCAACAATTTGCGCGGATGATCGCTCGCCACGGGCTTGGGGCTCAAAAAAGCGCGCTTACCGCTGCCATCGAAACTGCCTTTGCAGCACGCCCCTCGTCAGAGGATCTCATCACAAATCGTGAAGGTCTGACTCCCGTACACGATGCCGAGGACTATTGGGCCTATGGCGTCGAGTCGATGTTCAATAAGAGACGCGTGGCCTGTGCACCGTTCGAAGGCTATATCGACCAACTCTACCATGTTCATCGCAAGCTTTGGAATGTGGTGAGCGCCGTGTTTGACCCTCAATCGGTGCCTCTATCGCGTCACGGCAAATTTAACTCTAGTCAAAGGATGCCCGCCGTTAAAGTTGGTTTTGCACCAGCGCACGCTAGCAAAGGGCAAGACGAACCAAACCCAACGATCCTCTATATTGATAAGCTACCGTTAGCGACTTATGGCTTTTCGAGTCTGCTCGGTCCATTTGATGTCATTCTAGTCTACAAAAATACGGTAAGCGCAACACGCGGCATCAAAGCAGCCTATGATACAGGCGAACTTTGGAACCGGCCCAACCTCAGCCTACCGGCGGGACCCGATTCTCAATTCAGAAATTTTGTCGTCCATGATGTCTGGTTTGACCTTAAATCCGAATCGCAGGGCCTTGTTGTTCCAATAACAGGACTGGGCGATGTCATCATCGAAAAAGTCTATATTGTTCCCTTGGACCAACCCATGATAGGCAGCGCAGCAGCAAGCTACGAAAGTTCAGGACCTCTGACGGCTCTGCCCACCGCCACACAATCAGCGTATGAGATTTCGGGCCTGGCTCCCCAACAGCAAACCCACACTTGGGGTGCAACCCCAGGTGGACGCCCTCAAACCGCTACGGCCTGCGATAATTTGGTGTTTCAAGCCTCCCCAACCTGGGTTGAGTCGCGCGACTTCTATAGCCAGCAGGCCGAGCTTGCAGGACTGATCTTCCTCAGCGATGGTACTGCCACAGCCGATGAGCTTCGCCAAGCTTGTCGCGCAACGTTCGAATTTTACTTTCAGACCAAAACTCCCGATGCCTGGTTCAAAGCCACATCAGCTCATACCCGAATCGCTCTGGTTTCTTCCGCTAAATTTGGTAGTCTCCCCGAACTCTTTAACAGCGCCAGCACTGTCGGTGGTGGCATTGCCGGCATCACCTTGGGAGCGATAGCACAACCTCTTGTCGCCATAAAACTAGTCCCTGGCGCTTTAGTGCAGACCATTAAACACGAACTCGCCCACCATTTTACCTATGTCACCGCACCCGATCCCAGCTCGTTGCGCGACAGCATCGATTCTGCCTACAGAAACCGCGACACATCAACTTTTCCAGAAAGCAAAATGGAAAGCAGCACAGCCCAAGAATTTTGGGCTTATGCAGCTGAGGCTTATCTGAGTCATGGTACATTTTCATCAGTTCCAACCGATTTGCAGAACCTGATCATGGCAAACTTTTTGCCGCCTACACGCTGAAAGCTGGCGCTGAAGGTTCCCTAATCGTCTCTGACAGTCCATAGGCGGATCATTCGATCCAGCCTGACTCCTTGTTGCATTCAATATTTGCCTTGGCACCTTCCGGCTTGTTTTGCCATTCAAGGATTGACAAAGTCTCGTTGGCACTCATTTTGTAGTTCATGCATGAGCACCACCTTCGCACGACATGCGGTGCATTATCTTCGGGATCGACCTCGTTCACGCACTTGGTAATCCACGCCTCGGACCCATCGTCCGCACGCGCAGATCCTGCAAACATAACCAACGCCAAAACGATCCCAACATTTAACCTTTTCATGAAAAAGCTCCTGATCTCCCAGAACTTTAAGGCCTCTATGCCTTGCTACTTCTAGAACTATCGGAGCTGGCGTGTGGCAATTGATAAATATTTTTTAACTATCTATATATATTACCTAAATTATCAATAGTTATCATTCACACTTATACCCAACCACATCGCGAATGCCCCAGCTTAGCACCTTTCCCGTGTCGGCGATGGCACTGTCAGCGACATGAAGCTTCCAAGTCCCCGAAAGCGGTTCGCCCACGAGAACAGACAAAGATTCGGTCGGGGTCAAAGTCGTGGGGTATGTGCCGCGCAAATCATCCTGCGTGCCACCTTCTCGATTGTGTAAACGCACAACGGTGCCGTGGGGTGAAATAAGGTTAACCGTGATATCACCAACATAGGTATGGACTAGATTCAAATTAACCTGAAAATTCTGACTGACGATGCCCTGCTCTGCCTCAATGTCAAGCGGTAGCATGATACCCTCCGGGGTTTTGTCAGGAATGTCCACATTGGGCTCGTCGTTTTTTTCCGCCCCAATAGGGGCACCAATTGGTAGGATCAAGGTCGATAGCAAAGAATCCTTATCGTTAAATCGAAATTTCAAGGTAAGTTTGACTTCCTTGCCGCAATTTGCCGTGACTTTGACCAAAAACTCGCCCAGGCTATCCCGAGTCGTTCCGATCGCGATGTCATCCCAGCTATTGTCTGCTTTGATAACCTCGGCACCGTCGCTTGCTATGATCTCGGCACTAATTTTTTCGGCAGCAAGCGTCCCTTTATTGGTCAATGCCATCGCAATGCCAACGGTCTCTCCCGGATCGGGTTTACCATTGTCGCCCGCCCCAGACAGACTGATCTTGTGAGAGAGTGCCACATGGGGGGTATCAAGGATACCATGATGCCTGAACTTCTCCTTAAAAACCGGCGCATGGGGGCCATTTGGAAAAAGCAGCGACGCGACCTGAACTATAGACGTTGCCATATCGCGCATTTTTATCCCAGCGCCAAGACCATAAAACGATTCCAACAATATCTGATCGACCTCTTTACGCGATCTGCCTTGAGCGTCAAGCGCAAGCAGAGCTTGAAAAATCGGAGTTGACCATAGTTCATCGGACTGCCGTTCCCCGCCCGGCATGGATTGGTGGGCCTCGTAGTTTTTGGTATGATCGTACCGCAGCTCTAGGGCATTTAGGATGCGTCCATTCCAACAAACATTGCCGACGCCATGTCCGTCCCAGGAAAAAACTTGCTCCGGAAAATAACTGCGACCTTGAGCGGTCGACCAGCTATAAGAGCCAGCCCAATAATCGCCAAAACCCTCACCAATGGCACCTGTGTCACCGAGCAGAAAATTCGGACTGATGCTATAGATAATTGCGTGACCATATTCGTGCAAGATCACATCTGCGTCCTCGTTGTCATCCACGCAACCATGACCAAATGCCAAAGAGTTGGTTGAGGCTTGAAAATATGAATTATCTTGACCATCAGCACCGTCAGCATCTACCCGAATCGGTCCATACTGAATGCCTTTATCCCCTGAGTACCCCAGGCTCTGCAAATACCGCTGTGAGCTGTCGAGATGAAAATAGGTCATTGTTTCGTTAAATTCGTTGTTGCCTCGCTTGGCAGTCCATATTCCAGTATTTGATCTCGATGGCGGATTCTCGGGTGGATCAAAATCATCGATCGCAACCCATGGGCCAGACAGACGATACTCCTTGCCATCATATTTGATATCCCTGAGCGCGACCTTTATGTAGGCCTCGTCAAACAGGTCAGCTTCTGAATCATCCTGAAGCGACCCATCCGCAAGAGCCGTGCGCGGATCTGGATCAAAAGCAAAACCAGATCCGCTGCTGCTCTTTCCGTGAAATGGTTTAGCTTTACCGGCTTTCGCTGCATATCGATCGAAAGCCGGCTTTCTGGCACCAAGCGGTGCGTTCCTATCAGGCATGGATTTGAGACTACCAGGTTTGATATCCGTGCGCTGGTCTATCACCTCATAGATTTCCGAGGAAACAGCATCAACTGTGATGATCCAATATCCATAAGGCCGGGTAACCCCCAGCTCGACCTGCCAAACCAATTTTGGCTTTCCCTCACGCCGGATGTACTGAATCGTGGCCTTAGGCCTAAAAATCAACTCCCCCGTGACATGAAGGTGACGCCAGGCTGTGTCATAGGCTTCATCCATTGAGATCCTTGAAGCGGGCAGGGCTGTCGATGGGATCTCCTGGGTGTCCGCATACACGCGGTAAATGCTCGAACCATCCTGAACAAGCGACACGATAATGTCGGAAAGGGCAATGCCAATTCCATTTAATTTCTTTTGGTAATAAAACTGGCTTCCGAGCAAACTCTCCGACACCCGCGTGAGCCAAACATCAGAAAGGTCAGGCTTGATACCAAAAAAACGTGCGTTGGCCACAAGATACTCTTCGACTAAAGCCTTGTCCTTGAGTTTGGATTTTGATTTAAAAGTCGGAGCAAAATCGAGAAATGGCTGCGAGGCCAAACTGATTTCTGCCCAAAGGAGAGAAAACAAAACGACCAATAAACGCGTAGCATGGCCCATGGGTACCTCGAGACAAGAGATTTAGTTCTCATCTCAGATTACTGCGGCTTCAAAAACCGAGTCTAGGTACAGAAGCGGCAATTACCGCAGCCCGGAGCTATCAGTTTTTTGGCGCGAAAGCGCCAAAAACTTGCTCTGAGGAGTGAACCGGCGTAGTGGGCTGTCGGGGACGATTTTGGGGATCAGCGGCTCATGCAGATAAAATCAGAGTCTCATTTAGGCTTTTTCTTAGATTTTACCGCCTGCTTCGCACTCGCGGCCCCGTTGGCCTTCGCCTGTGAGGTGGCCATGTCCGATAAGTCGAGGCTCTTGCCATTCAAGAGCGGTTTTCCGTCAGACAATCTAAAGTCCGTCTTGTATTGCCCATCGGCGAGAGTCAAATACTCAGCCTTAACCAGACTGTCAAACTTACCCATCTCATCCCCTGCATATTTTAGAATAGCTTTCCTCGGAAAATCAATGTGAGCCGAAACCTGAAGGGCGGCGCTAAAGTCATCCATAGCCATTGTTTTTGGTGCGCCGTTAAGTTTTGCGGAACCTGTCAGCTTTACCTTGCCCTCAGGAAGATCGATATTCATCCCGTATACTGCCCTAGCTGAAATGAGGTCTGCTAGCGTAGACGGAGCTTTGGCCATCCCGCCGAAACGCAGCGCATTGATCACCTGCGCCGTAAGAGACTCAAGGGCGAATTTGATCGTGGCCTGGTCAATACGCAGGATAGGTGCTTTAACATCCTGTGGCTTTGCGATAGCGTCCTTGAACGTCAGATCCCAGCTAACTTTACCCGCGCTTTTTTCGGTTCCAACACTCATCCTCATCCTTGCCTTAGCAAGAGATACAGACGCCAAAGCGGTAAGGTTCTTGACTTGAATTTCGGGAACCATAATATCGACCAGCCTCATAAGGCCGCTCATATCGACCTGAAGATTCAACCCGAGCCCTTGCCGGACAGCAAGATTAAGCCCATCCCCATTTTTTGACTCTAGGCTTGAGATCTTCACAGACACATCGGTGACAAGTTGTGCTGAGGTATGCCCCTTGATTGTAAATTCCGGGGCCTTTTTAAAACTAGCCTCTACCTGTTTGGCGAGCGCCGGAGTAAGTGCCCCCGAGCCCATCATCCGCACAAGGGTCACTCCCACCTTGGGCTGCCAGAGCGGAAAATGCTGAAAATTCATTTTGACTGTCAGAATTTCAGGCCCATCGTCCGCCTTCAGGTCAAAAGATGTTTTCGTATTAAAAATTCCCGACGACCATGCTGAATGCTTGATTTGAATATCGAGTTTTTTTAGTTCTTGGAGTGCATGATCCACTCTGCCTCGCACCACATAGCCCGAGTAAAAACTTGCTCCAAGGTAGCCCCCGGCAAGCAAGGCGACAGCGACAAGCAAGCCAATCCAAATGCCACGGCCAGATCTACGAGGTTGCCCGCCCCCGAGATCATCCACCAAATGAATCGATACGGCAGGCTTTGACTTGAGAGTCTGAATACCCATGCGTTCACCTTCTTGCTGAGCCAGATTTTCGTTTCGCGTTACCATCCTAAAACCTCTAGTTTGCCGATCGATTCCGCTCCTCTACATCGTAAAAAAAGGCGGCGATCCTTAGGTCTTTTACTTATCTATCGATATTTATTTAATATTTTGTTGGATTTTGAGGTGTCAGCTCCCCGGATATGGCCTTCGGTATATCGGATGATCCGAGAATTCATAGCTGTGGGTCCGGGTATGGAAACTCTGAAGTTTGTTGCGATTGCGTCCCCTCCAATAGCCTTTGTCTGCTGCGACCGTATGAAGAACGCCTTCTCCAAATAAAGTACGATGTTCGGAGACGAGAGGGATAAAGCTCGCCTTGTCGTTCATTTCTACCGATGTCGATTCGAGGACGAAGAGAAAGTTGCCTTTGATCCGGCCCAGCTGAAAAACTTGGGCGAAATTCGAATTCTTTGCCGATTTTGCCTTTTTTTATGCACGCAAGTTCCTTGGCATGAAACGATAGGATTTTTCCGGCCTTTATTGTGTGAGTCCGAGTGAAGTGCCCCACATCGAGCAGATAACGCCATGCATCGTCTCGACCATTTTTTTCACACCTATGAAAAAAAGATCGATCTTTTTTTCATAGGTGGTAAAATTAAAGCGATTCATGAAACGCCCAATAATAGATTTAAGTATTTTAAATAATAGGATAATTTATGGATAAGCGATCTACAGCTAGTCCCAGGAGGCTCAAGGTCGTTGTGCAGGAAGACTTGAACAAGAAGATGGTGCTGCTTTCAGGACCCCGCCAATGCGGTAAAACTACACTGGCAAAATCACTGGGACCCCAGGCCTACTATAATTGGGACATCACGAAGGATCGTAAACTGCTGCTGGCCGGCGAATTGGACGACCTAGCCGATCTATGGGTCTTAGATGAGATCCACAAAGATAGAAAGTGGCGCAATCGACTCAAGGGCCTCTATGATGAGTATCATGAAAATCATCGCATATTGGTAACCGGTAGCGCAAAGTTAGGGCTATACAGTCGTGGCGGAGATTCCTTGCAAGGCCGCTATTATCAGCACCGCCTACATCCGTTTACCCTTTCTGAAATTGCGGACTTGCCTTTTCGTCAAGCTACTTGGACTGAAAAAATCGATGATTCGACGCTCCGTTCTTTACGTGCACAATTTGATCAGTTGATTTTACTAGGCGGCTTTCCGGAGCCACTCTTATCGGGCTCTGAAGTCGAAGCAAGGCGATGGCGACTTAACTATTCCCAGCGACTTATCGAAGATGAAGTGCGATCTCTGGAGCAAGTTCACGACCTAGCACGATTGGAACTCCTTCTGGATCACCTTCCCCAGACTGTCGGTTCGGTCCTTTCCATCAACAGCCTTCGCGAAGACTTGGATGTAAGCTTTAATACCGCCAAAAAGTGGATCGAAATTCTTGAGCGACTCTATGCCGTTTTCCGTATCTACCCATTTGGTTCTCCAAAACTCAAGGCAGTTAAGAAAGAAGCCAAGTTATATTTCTGGGATTGGTCATGGATTCAAAACCCAGCAGCAAGGTTTGAAAATCTTATCGCGGTCCATTTACTCCGATGGGTACATTGGCAACAAGATGTGCTCGGTGAAAAATATGAATTGCGCTATTTTCGCAATACAGTAGGTCATGAAGTTGATTTTATTGTCTTGAAGGACAATCAACCAATTCTCGCTGTTGAAGTCAAAGTTGACGACCGGGCTGCCGACGCAGGGATCAAATACCTGCTTGAACGTCTACCCATTGCTCAAGCATTTCAAGTGAGTCAAAAAGGCAAGCACAACGCCTATGGACCACAATTTCAGCACGGTAGATTACGATTTATAGATGCTCCAAATTTCTTGGCCCGATTGCCGTGAGTTTGATGGAGCCAGGATTTGTCATGCAAGTAGCATCGGATTTAAGGCCAAAGATATCCTGGGGCTCTGGCGTTGATCTCAACCTTAATCATGATGCGCCATATCATGGCACTCATCTAGATTTTGCCGCAGTGGAATATTATTGCGAAATCCCGCAAGATAGTCCGATGACAATGCCCCTTGCAAGAGGTTTGGCTTATCCACTCTGGTCACCAAAAGCTCATCGCTGATTCCCAATGGATCAAAGGCATGCTGGTTCCAAATTTTTCTCGTCGCAACCCAGTCATTATCAGGAGCCTGAAAAACTCTTATTCCATGATGAGACCTCAATTCAGGATTGAAATCATTGGCCGCCACAACAATATTTGCATGACCATCATGATTGACGTCCACAACGATCGGATTTTCGATGAGCGTACCTGACGAGTTGGCAGTTTGGTAGATGATCCTGCCGGTTTCAGCATCAAAAACCTTGAGGTAAACTTCATCGTTGTAAATAATTTCCGCCTTCCCATCGCCATTTAAATCAAACGAAGTCGTCCCGGTAGTCGCTGATGAAAAATCATGATTGTCAACTTGCCATTTTATCGAACCGTCCGTTTCAAACGCGACAAGTTTGTTCCTTGCGGCAATCGAAAACTCTAGCTCACCATCGTTGTCATAATCACCAATATTGACCGATCCGCCTCCAGGACTAGACATGTCTGTCTTAAATTTAAGCGAACAATCATTGCCGTTTAATCCTACAACCTGACCATTTTTTTGTCGCGATGCACCGTTCAAGCCAATTATCGTGACGCTTGGATCCGATTTGCGCAACCTCGCCACAGCAGAAAATTCAACAAAAATATTATCGGGGAAACTGCAAAAAACCGAACCATCCGAATTGCGAATATCCCGACCATTGACAACTTTCTGGCCTGAACCGGACCCATCGGGATCAAAAGTAGCCGCAGCCTGACCGATTCCAGAAGCAAGTGAATGTAATTTTTTTCCCGAACCGCCGTCAAAGATTCCTAATTCCGCGACGACCTCGATCCTGCCATCACCATCAAGATCTGCAACAGCAGGAGCCGATCTATTGCCTTGAATTTTTTTTGGACCTTCGAGTGACCACCCCGCTTCATCAGATCGCCAAATCAATTTTCCATTGGCGTCAATCAGGACAACCCTACCATCAGCACCGATTCCGGCAATTTCTCCGTTGCCATCATTGTTCATATCAGCCACCGCCACTGTCGAGCTTGGAGCCATTTCAACTGAGGACCTCCATAGCTCAGTGCCATCGGCCCCATTTATTGCGATCAACCTCCCCGGCTCATCGTGATAATGCACCCCTTGAAAGGCCACGACGAGGATAGTCGAAAAAGTATCGTCTTGCTTGAGCGGAACAGCAATAGGAGTTGCCATCACCTGATTGAACGAATCATGCGACTGCCAATGATATAGCTCCTTGAGCTCGGTTATCTGACCGGGTAACGCGACAGGTTTCGGTTTGCAGATATCAAGGCTTACATTGCTTTGTACGGTTTCGACAGTGGATGATACATTCTTTGGCTCTGACGCACCGGCATCGGTGCTCTGAGATGCCTCGGTATTTGTGCCAGATGCATCGCTTGAAACATCCGCACTTTCCTGACTCTCGCTATCCTTTTTTAGATCTTCTCCGCTAGATCTTTTGTTTTCCGTTGATTGGGCACCCTGGGAAGAAAACTCAGTACTGTTGCATCCCAAGAGAAACAAAAAACTTACGGCCGCTAAAATTATCTTTGACATCGCATCCTCTAGTGATGTTGATCCTAAGTTTTTGGCCGCTTTCACCCACGGCGAAAGCATCGTTAGCTTGTCTTTCCGACTTATCGGAAAAAAGTTAGAAAAACTCAAATTTCCGCTACAAACTCATACCAATCATTATCTTACGTGGTTGCTCAAAACAGTTTTCGAACCCGCCCCCTGAAGTTATCAAATAAGAGGCAGGTCAGCCTTTTCCTGTCCCATCCCTTCAGAAAAGTACTCGAATCAGGCTCAAAGTAAACTTATTATTGTTGACAGCATCAAGGTTATGTGCTAGGGATTGCCTGCGCCTCCAAGCACAGGAACGCGTAGGGTCTTATTTTCAATTTGAAGGAGATAAATCATGGAAAAAGTTTTAGCAGCCTCCCTGGGATTAACACTCTTTGCCGGACTAGCAAGTGCCGCCACGAGTCAATTCAAGATGTACGACAGACCCGATGCAGCTGTTGAAGAGTTCTGCAACGTTTATACGTCACTGGTCTTGAAAACCCCGGGGGCCCAATCGGACGCTGAGGCAACCCTTTCGAATAAACTTCAGGGCGGATGCGAGCTCCACGTTGATCCAAACCTCCGGTCCTATGAGCTGAAGTTGAAATCAACTTCATGCGGCTCAAAATATTACGTAGGCAGCACAGAGTCGAGCACCATAAAAGTAACCGATCACAGAAGCAGGCGCTGCCGTGACAAAGTTTCAGCTAAAATCTTGGTGGTCGAGACCAATGAAAATGGGAAAACAACCAAACTTTTCAGCCTGGACGGAAAACCAAAAAATGAAAAATCTGTCACGATTGAGAACGCGCAGGCTTACCAGTTTTTTAAAGCCTTGAGCGAGGCAGGCGTGAGCAGTTACCAATCAGATGATGGTGCCTCAGTCTTCGAAGCAACAAAGGTAGAATGCCAGGCTCCCGTGGTTGCAAACCCTAGTGCAACATGCACAATTGCTACGCAGGACAGCGAAACCATGACTGCAAAAGGTGCAGCCGCTAAAACACTCTTTGAGACTCTGAAAGACATTGGTGCACTGATCAAGCCAACAGTGATCGGTGTCGCGAAAGCGCGTGCAACCTCGGTGTCGTGCAAAGTTTACCCCATTGTATCCAGGAAGTCGCCAACCTGCTCGTTATCTGTCGTGCTTTAAACTCCTATCGCGTGGTTGGCGCGAACGCGCCAACGACGTGTCCCAAGATTGAAACGACGAGGCTGCTCCTAACAGTCATGCGAGCAATTTCAATCGATCGCCAAAGCGCGTCAAAATTTGAAACTTTACTTCGGCGGTTTCTGACGAACAAAAATCCAAACCACTGTGATACCCCCAAAAAAGAGGCCAAGAAGCAGCAAACCAAGGGGACTAAAAAGCTGATTCTGGATCGACTGGAGCTGTGCCTCTGTCTTGGATTGCGAGAGTAATTTTTCAAGGTACGTCGGATCTTCTATTCGAATCTCGACGACGACACTGTCGATATTCTTAGGTTTGGCTGGGATATCCTTCCTGACAAGTTCTGCTGAATCAGTGACCAGGTCCGCCAGTGATCCAAGGTGGATTTGACGAATGCGCACTACTTCAAATCCGCCAGAGCCTTCTGAAACGATACCATCAAGGAATTCGCCATGTACTGATTTGATAAAATCATTGACAGTTTGCCATTTTGCATCGGGAGGCGCCTTCCTAACATGAATTTTTGCATCGATTTCGTCGTATTTTATGTTCCACGCATGGGTTGATTCATTTGCCTTGAGCGGCTGGAGAAATACAAGCGAAAAGGCCAGCGTAAAAGCAAACTCTCTAATTTTGGATAGTGCCATACTTGGTTTTCCTGCCGACGAATCAAGAAGAAAGCGGGTTGACACCAGAGCTATTAGATTCCTAGCTTGCCGTCTTTCATCCTCAAGATCTGCTTGGCAAACTCATCCAACGCTGGATCATGGGTTGCTACGACAAAGGCAGTGCCTCGATCGCGGTTTAGATCGCGCGCCAATTCTAGGATCGTGCGGGCCGTGAGTGAATCTAAATTTGCGGTTGGTTCATCGGCTATGATAAGTTTTGGTTCGCTGACCATAGCGCGGGCAACCGCCACGCGTTGGCGCTGTCCGCCCGACAGTTCGTCTGGACGCTTATGTTTATGCGAGGAAAGCCCAACTTTACCAAGCCAATCGCTAACCCGTTGATCCTTGGTCGCTTGAGGTATGTCGTTGCGGATCATAAGCGGGATCATGACGTTTTCTTCGGCCGTCAATACTGGATTGAGGTTAAAGGTCTGAAAAATAAACGACAGTGTATGCGATCTGATGCTCGCTAAGGCATCAAAATCGGCGAAACTCACAGGTTTTCCTTCGAGAAAAACTCCACCCGAGGTTGGCTCATCCAACAGTCCAAGGATATTAAGCAAAGTCGATTTACCCGATCCTGAAGGCCCGCGAATGACGGTTATGTCACCAGCTTCAACGGTAAAGTCGAGATTTTTTAAGACCTCCACGGAGGTTTTACCCAACGGATAGGATTTGGTCACATTGCGGAGCGAAATCATAGCACCTCGATTCTACAAACTATACTGAGCATCGATCATTGCCTGCCATACTATCGGTTGGTCTGGCTTGTGAAAACCAAATGTAGCACCCGCTACCCAGTTGTCGTGAACAAGCCACTCGGCTCTAGAAACGTTTAAATAGACGGGATGATCGAGGCTATAGATGAGCGTATTGGTCAAGTTAAACCGATGGTCGATCACCTCAAGCGCCGACGCGGAAGCTAATACATACCTTTCATCTAAAAGACCGGGCAATGGCGGGAGGAATGCCTTGCCACGCCTGTAGTATTCAATTTTCAGTCCATAAGTGCTGCTACCTTCATAACCAACTCCAGCCAGCACAGCGGCACTTTCTGAATCCTGATCATACCCGCCTTCGCCATAGACTTTCCAGTCATACGCCACGATACTCTCTGCAAAACAACCCAGTTTAAAATGATCAGAAAAAAGACCGATATCGAAGCTCACATCAAGACCGCCTGGTGCCCTTCGAAAATTGCGCAGCACCGTGCCTCGGTAGGAATTATGCGAAGCGGGCATGCCATTGTCATTTACGCTCTCAGCAGGAAGCAGAATCAGATCCGAAGTCGCCTCCTCGGTCTGCCACGACGCACGACCAAGCCATACGCCACTGCGTTCGGGCCTCGCACCAGGCAAGCTTTGATTGGTATGAATAAAATCGCTCGGAGACACGATCATGCCAGGGGATCTCCGGTTTCGTTCTTTTCCGACCGCGACCGACACCGAGGGCGATGGTCGAAATCTTGCGCCACCTTGATCAAACTTTCCTAACAACTCATGGCTTTCCGCATCATAGAGCAACCGACCTTCGGAAAATACCGATGCACGGTCTGTCAATTTTTTTTCAATCTTCAAACCTGCTTCAGCGTAAGGTCCAAACTTGCGGGCGTCACCCGGATCAAACTTGAAAGCCCGTTCATCAAGAATGACATAGCCTCGCCATCGATGATCAGCCTCGACGCTTTTTTTCATCGTCGAGACCCCGACTTCTTTGAGCCCTTGAGCCTCTCCCAAATTCTCGTCCTCGGCCGACTGCGCGAATAGTGGCGCACTGAGCCAAGCGACCACAATTCCAAGTGCTAGTGGGCTGCCAGGCACGATTTTGGGGGTTGGCAGTCCAGATGTTACCGAGCTTGTGTCGAATCGGGTTAGCAAAAAGCGCAGGACTAGCAGCGCTAATTCGAGCATTTTTGCTAACCCGATTCGGCGCAAGATGGGCGGCAGATGGGCTGCCAACCCCCAAAATCGTCCCTGACAGCCCACTAGATTAGAACTCATAACGCTTTTCCAAGATTATCGACAACAAACCGGCTTGGGGGAAAACTCGCAACCTGCTCAAAGGCAAGGACATCGAGTTCGCTTTTCTGCTTGGTGATGACATTTTCCATCACAAGTCGTGCCGGTCGCGCCAGGTTTGAAAAAGTTTTGACCTCACCATAAAGGCACCGCTTGAGCATGGTACCCTGACTATCGTAATAGTGCTGCTGCACGGGCGCATGGGTTTTTTTGTCTACCCATACGCGCATGGTGGCATAAGGAGCCTCGGTATTCTTGGCCGTGAGGGCAATGATCCATTGGTTGGTTAAGTCTTTTAGAATTTCAACTTTGTATTTTTGTAGCCAATCGACACGTAGCACGTCGGCGTTCGAAAAATCACCGCCCGCAAAGCTATCCCGGTCTGCAATGCGCACGATGCGGCCGACGCCTGGCACATAGGTCCACAGATCATCCCCAAGCCTCAGCACCTCGCGCCCCTTTTCACGCTCCGGTTTGACAAAAATTCCATGGGAAGTAGCTGGGTCGCGCATCGAAAAACCAACTTCGTATACCGCCGTAGAGCCGTCGAGCCTGTGATTTGTGAAAACATACCGAGCTTTGACGTTTTGGGGGGCCAGCATTTTTTCGACCTGGCCTATGATTTCCTCAGCTGTTTCGCTTAGGGCAAGGCTAGGTAAAAGAGTCACTATTAGACCGAATAAGAATTTCATATCTCCTCCTTCAATTTGAGCTAAGGGCATCGACCGGCTTCATTCGGCTAGCGCGGTAGGCTGGCAAAAATCCAGAAATTAGCGCAGCGGATATCGCAAGCAACAATGCCATGCCAAGAAACGCAGCCGGCACCCATGGGTACAATGTGGTTATTACCGTCTGACCTGGCAAAGCCATCTTTATGCCATGCCAATTTAAAAAACCAAGAAGCCCACTGGCGACCGCAAGCCCAGATAGTCCCCCGGCGCCACCGATAACCGCTGCCTCAGTCAGAAACAAAAACAATATATGTTTTCGGCGATAGCCCAGAGCCATCAAAGTCCCAATTTCCCGGGTGCGTTCCATAACAGTCATAAGCGACGTGTTCACGATCGCCGTGACGACGATAACAAACATAATGACCACGATCGCCGAGAAAATCAAATCCTGCAAAGCCATCGCGTCACGAAGAAACCCACCAAGCTCCAACCAGGTTTCGATAATCTGATCCTCCGGGATTTCGGGCCGGAGAGCATCGCGGATTTTTTCGGGGGTGTCGCCCTCGCTGATTCTAAGGGCGAGTTCAGAGACCTCATGATCTATGTGAAGCGTTTCTTGCAGACTCTTCAAATCCATCCAGGCCATTCTGGTCGCCGCTCCCGGAGTCGCCACATCGATGACGCCCGAAAAAGTCGCAACCAGGGCCTGCTGCATGTTGTACCGGTCCGCGATAAGCACGACGATTTCATCCCCGATTTCGGCGCCAAGACCGCGTTGCAAACTTGTCGTAAGCAGAATCTGGTGATAGCCTACGGCGCGAGGAGTCGACTTAGATTCGGTTTCCACCGCGCTGTCTAGGCCATGAGCCTCACCAAGGTCGTCATCGATCGCTTGGGTGGCTGTTTGTTCCTTAGTGGAGTCGAGCATCTTACCTTTTTGAACTGACTGAGCAAACCGCGGACATACCAAGGCTTCGCGCTCGGAGTCGATCCCCGTAATCATCACCGGCGTCGTGAGCTGGTTTTTTTGATGGTTGACAAGCCCCATGATCCTTAGTCTTGGAGCAGCCACCACGCCCTTAACATCCGTGGTTTCTTTAATAAGGAGCTTGTACGGGTTGGATTCAAGAGAATCCTGGTAGCCGCGCTTGTGAATCTGAAGATCACCATGAAGTTTGCGCGTGAGGTTGCCGCGGATTTCGCTCTGCAGCCCATTCAAAAGCCCCCTGGTCATGGTCGAAACGACGACCCCCAGGAAAACGGTAACAATTGTGATCACGGTGCGTCGCTTATTGCGACCGATGTTACGAACAGCAACCTTGACAATTGCAAGCATCCGATCCTCCTCGGTATCGGATCATCTTACTATGATTTTTCTTGAAATTGCATGTATTCGACGATCGCCTTTAATTTTCATTGGAAATCTAGTGGGCTGTCAGGGACGATTTTGGGGGTTGGTAGTCCAGATGTTGTTCAGATTGAGCCGAGTTCTATAGGAACAAGTCGCTAGCAATCGAA
Organism: uncultured Oligoflexales bacterium; assembly: GCA_964582405.1. Lineage (GTDB taxonomy): Bacteria > Bdellovibrionota_B > Oligoflexia > Oligoflexales > Oligoflexaceae > CAZOSN01. The sequence continues at coordinate 17,528 of CAZOSN010000001.1, forward strand.
ATCCTTACAGGGCAGTGGTCCGAACCAAGCACATGGGGGAGAATCTCCGAACTATGGAGCTTAGGCTTTAGGCTCGGTGAAACCACAAAATAGTCGATACGCCAACCAACATTTCTGGCCCGCGCATTGCTCTGATAGCTCCACCAGGTGTAGTGTCCGCCCTCGCTTGTGAATTCTCGGAAGGTATCAACGAATCCCTCATCAACAATGCGGTCAAACCCGGCGCGCTCCTCATCAGTAAACCCCGCACAGCGACGGTTAGATTGCGGATTGGCCAGATCGATCTCCTTGTGGGCGACGTTCAAATCGCCACAAAAAATGACAGGCTTTTTCTTTTCGAGTGTTTTGACATAATTTAGGAATGCGGTATCCCATTCTTTCGTTCGGTAGTCGAGCCGTGCAAGCTCGCGCTGAGAATTTGGCGTGTAGACGGTAACGAGGAAACAATGGCCGAACTCTGCGGTAATGACCCGCCCCTCTTTGTCGTGCTCGTCAAAGCCTATGCCGTAGGTAACATTAATGGGCTTGATCTTCGAAAAAATGGCTGTTCCCGAATACCCCGCTTTTTCTGCCGGGTGCCAATAATGGTAGTCATAGGCTCTAAGCTCGAGGTCCACTTGCTCTGGACGAGCCTTGATCTCTTGAAGGCAAAGGATATCTGGCTTTTCGATTTGCACGAAATCGTAGAAACCTTTTTTTATTATGGCACGCAAGCCATTGACGTTCCATGACATCAGGCTCAGATTCTCTTGGGTCATAGACTGTGCTCCCTTTCTCCAGAACTTCCGTCTTCTTCGCTACTTACGTTGCATACACCACCATCGCGCAGCGGGGGGCCATCGAAAGCTTCCGCGGTTTTTCTCTTCCGCCGCCTCGCCCCCCCGAGCATAGCCCACTAGGCGCCCTCGTGATGATCGAGAAAAGCCGCCAAGGCCTGGACCATTTGGCCGTTGCCACCAGATTCTCGTATCGCACCGGATACCTCGCCCCAGGCACCAATGTCAAGGTGTACAAAAGGAATATCGCGGACGAATTTTCGCAAAAACAGCGCCGCTGTGATCGCCCCGGCGAATTTTCCCGTCGAGCAGTGGCTGGTATCGGCAAATTGCGTTTTGAGTTGGCGTGCATAGGGTTCATAAAAAGGCAGCGGCCACACGTGATCACCCATGATCTGACCGGCCTTGCCAATAGCTTTGGTAAGCTTCGAATCAGTGGCAAAAAGCGACCCAAGCTCCATGCCTACACCGACTTTTGCCGCACCTGTGAGGGTTGCAACATTAATGATACGGGAGGGTCTATCTTTACCTGTTTGCGTGGCGGCCACGTCGAGAACATCGGCGAGGACCAAACGCCCCTCGGCATCCGTATTGTGAATTTCTACCGAAATTCCAGACCGAGACATATAAACATCGCTTGGCCGGTACGACTTTTGATCGACCGCATTCTCTGCCAGCGCCAAATAAAAATCACAATTAACGGTCTTGGAGCTTGTCGCAGCCCAGTAGGCAAGACTCGCCACAACTGCGGAGCCACCCATATCCTTTTTCATAAGACGCATGGCGCTGTCAGGCTTGAGATCAAGTCCACCGGTATCAAAAGTGATCCCTTTGCCCACAAAAGCAATCGGCTGATTCTTGGCGCCTTTCGGGCGATAGCTGATTTTAACCATCCGCGGTTCGAACTGTGCACCCTGGCCCACAGCGAGGATAAGGCCCATACCTTCCTTTTTGAGGCGATCATGGCCCCAAACCTCGACCTTGGTATACGCAACGTCACTGAATAGCATCTCTATTGCGTCGGCATAGGTCGCTGGGTTGAGTTCATTGGGTGGGGTATTCACCAGATGGCGTGCAAGGTTCACAGCAGTGGCAAGTTTACCAGCATCTTCCGTAACATCGGTTTTGAATCCTTCTATATGAACCTTGATATCCGCCCGTGGCTTGCGGCCGATCGCACGGAGGTATCGGTAGTCGGCAAGTGCCAGGCCTACTAAAAATCCACGCTGCTCGTCGGCATTCTGCCCAAGATAGATGATACGCCAAGCTTTGACAGGAGAAACCTCGATTCGCGCCAACACATTGCCGGCTAGATCTCTCGCTAAGGCATAGGGACTCGGCGCGTGAAAACCAAAGTCCTGGTCTGCGGACGAAAAATCGCCGCCGTTTTTCTCTACATGAAGCGACGCAATGATAAGCGGACCTGGTGCTGAGGCCCCGACAAACAAAGCCTTGCTATCTTTGAAAGGGTTTTCCCAACTGAGTGTTCCGGGGGGAAGGTGCTTTTTAATATCAGAGTCTTTCGCCTTTTGGCCGGCCACGATAACTGTTCCATACGTGCGATCTGTTATCTCCGACGCCTTTACTCCGGTTAGAAAGCCGTCGAGCGACCATTGAAAGATCTGTTTCGGCTGTATTCTCTTCGCCGAAGTCCGTGCCTTAGCCATACCCACCGCCCCATGCAAATTATAAGTCTAGATGCCTATTTGAAACTCTTTCTCTATCAGAAATCTGTTCAATATTCGAGCCCTTCTTGGGGATTTCCAAGGCGGCCCTATGAAACTTAGGCGACTGGCTCAACCCGTAGCTCGTGGGGGGCTCACCATCGACAACGCAGTCAAACTTCAGTAAGCATAGGAAATATCCAGCTCTGGGCGTGGCAAAGCCCGAACGCAATTTGCCTTTTTTCTGGAAAATAGTCTACGAGTGCCTTGCCTACGCGCCCACCTGGAGAAGCACTGATCCTAAGGTTGTCCATTGGAGCAGTATCGGTACTTCCTTCGACCGTATCATGGAAATAGGGTCGAAATCATTTAAAACCGAACCAGAACTATTTCAATCCATCGATATTTTTGAGTGCTTGTCGGGCGCTTTCGACGGTAGCGCGCTTTGTATAATCAGGTAAAATCAGGTCATGAATCACCCCAAAATTCCCCACATCCAAGCGCATCTCTTTGGCTATCACGCTGAACAAATCGATCTTGTTATTCTTGGGGATTTGATCGAGAGCCATACGAATAAGACCCAGCCAGTAGATCTGCCGTTCAAAGCTAAAGCCTTTCCGTCGAGTGTATTTTCTCTGATTTGCCTGCTTTTCCTCGATCTTCATTTGCTCTATTTCTTCAGGGTCTTCGTCGTTTAACCATTTATTTTTCCAAGCGTCTTGAACCAATTTATCAACGCGTGCCCTCCAAAAATCTTTAACTCTAGGCTGGTCAAAGTTTCTTAGCCAAGTCCCTCGTTCGAAAAGGAGTGATTTGAGTTGCTTGATGAATTCAACCACCCCAACTTCGGTCTGAATCCTCTTCGCAATTTTTTGGGAAAAAAATAAATCGGCCGGCATATATAATCTTGCTTCCATCTCCAAGAAGGTGATTCCAGCGCTAAACGCTTCGTGGCTGTCTATTCTTCTCATATCAGCGAGGTCACCCCGCTCCAGAAAGTCTCCCGAAACATAACCTCGCGTTCCAAGAGATGCTATTTTGCTATCCTGCAAATAATTGCCGGTAAGCACGATCGTACCATCAAGATCCGCAACTTTATGAACATATCCGGCCCCATCGGCATAGACCAAAATATTGGGGGGTTTAAGATCACAATGTCTGGCCCCCACATCATGCAACTGCGAAAGTCCAGTCAAGATTTCTTGGTAAGCTCTCCTTCGGTTCTTCGGCGAACTCATGTAATATCGGTATTCTTTATTTTTCGTCATCATTTGCGTAACATCACCTAGAGCTCTAGGGTAGACTGCAACCAATCTAATTGAAGAAGGATCATTAGCATTGCCCACTCGTGCCATGAAATACGGCATGGCCAGATACGAACTATCAATGGAATTTCCAAGTGCACGCATACCCTCTAACCTTTTGGAATGATCTGACCTGACATCGGCCGCATGATCATTCGAAGAAACCTTCGGATCTTTCGCTAGATCAGTCGTTACTCGGATCACGACCGGCTCACCGAAGGTACTGGTAGGAAAAGCATACACCTTACTGTAAGTACCTTCTCCCAGGGGTTTACTACTAATTTGGAATACAAAATTAGCAACCTCGCTGTAAATACCGTCTACAATCGGCTTAAATTTTTCACTAACAAGAATACCGAGAGATGTCCTTGCCGAATCGACCCGAGTAAGTGCAGGTTGGATGGATTCGACAGTCGCCACCACCCATTTTCTATCTTGAGTTTGAACAGAAGCATCGCCCTGCTGATGGTCTTCGTCAGACTGAATTACCTCGACAGTTGCGACAACCCCGTTTCTAGCGGGCTCCTGAGGAGCGCCCGCTTGCTGAGGGGCATGATTCGACTCGTTGCCCTTGACGCTCGTGCTACCCTTTTTTCCACCCTTGTTCCCGCCAAGCAAAAGACCTTCCGCAGCGTCTCTATTTGCGGCAAAATATTCGAATAGCGCTTCGCGGCAATCAAGGGCCCCACAGTTGTCGCTTTCAAAGCGCCATTCTTTGACCCGCCCCGAATCATCAAGGCAGACATCGCCAAATAGCCCCCACGAAGCATCTGATGCCGTCTGCAAAGCAAAGTATCTGAAATCAGAATCAAGCACAAAGGGTAGGCACCCTGATAAATTTGCTGCCAACGGGAAACCGGGGTCTAACGAGAGTCTGCCATCGGGCGCAAGATGCGCCAACCACATCCCCCGTTTATCAATGGAATCGAACGCCGCTAGACTCGCAGAGCTCCAGTCCAAGCTCGCCACAAATTCTGCGGAAGGGTCGCTTAACGCTGATGGGGCTAAATGTTTCTCAAGCTCGGCCTGAGTTATAACTACAGCCGCGGTTTCTGATAGATCTGAAGACTCCGAACCAGCGCGAGGCCCGCGGCGTGATGTCTGACAAGCTAATACCAACTGCACTGCCATCAGCAGCGATGCTATTTTGAGACTATTCAATTTAAGACTTACCTCGCCAAGATTCTCGAGGTGTATCGGGGCGATCAACCAATTCCTTTAGTAATTCCACTATAGTGTCTTCGAACTGGTTTTCTGATTTCCATTCATTTAGGATAAAATACTGATATAATTGAATAAATTAAGACACAAAAGGTCTGATCGTATTCATAGATAATCCAGAGTTTCCGTGCTCAGGCACAACCACATCAGGGCTTACCGGAATCTTTCTGAAGGGCTATCGATTCTCACCACTTATTCAAATCTAAGCATGAAGTTTGCCAAACGTTGCCAGAGCGTAATCTCGAAGCTCTCAGGTTCGACTCTTTCACCGCGCAATACTGTTAGCGCCACACAGAGCAGATCTCGACGCTTTTCAAGGTATTCTTTTTCCCAACTGGGAACCGAATTCCATGCCCCTCTGCCCCAAGTATAGAGAGCATCAAGTTCGGTTCTAAGAGAATCAGCAAAAATGTTTGCGGGCAGTTGTGCAGCTGGAATATCGAAGATGGCAAACCAATCGTCTGGTTTGCTCGCGACGATGGGCTCATAAATCTTTGGGGGAGTGCGTTGGAAATTCGACTCAAGTTTGCTCGTCGAAATGTCAAATAGTTCATCCAAGACCAGACGATTAATCAACTGGACAGCATTCAAAGCCTCGTGTTCAACGGCACTAAATTGGTCGCCCGCTTGCTTACAGTTTTCGAGCTCATGGCATAGGGCCAGTCGCGCCTCTAGGTATTCCGAAACCAAACTAGAGTCAACCTTTCTCGCCCACAGGATGCTATCTAGTCTATTCAGAACTTCAGTCCCCTGCTTTTGAACTTTGAGCGGCAAAAACTTGGCAACTTGATCGATTTGGACATACGAATGATCGGCCCTCTCGTTCCAGGTCTTATTTCTTAGAATCTGATACGCTGCTTTTAACTGCTGCTGTCGTTGTTCGACATAATGCTGCCAATCGGAACTCAAATGTGCCAGAATGTGCGGAGGGATGCTTCCAATCAGGATTATGTCATGAGTGATGTCCTTGAAGTTGCCCGCTGTCGAGTCTGCACCGTCGAGCGCAAATAGAGCCATAAGTTCCTGAGTATCATCTCTACGCAGAATCTGAGCGATCACCCGAGGCATTTGGCGACCAATGTACTCTGAGCTACAATTTTTAGTCACTTCAACTAACTCGGCGCAGTATTTCTGAATATGACGGTCAACTTGCTTGATTATTTCCAAATCACTTACACCAAAACTAAACCCCGAGTTTCGCAAATTTTCTATAGAATTGATTAAAGATTGCCTGATTTCCAGTACCTCTTCATAGGCATTTTTAGACATAACGCTTGGTGCAGTCCACAGGAACCGCGCTCTGATATCAACAGCTCTCCTGATCGAGGCTTTAAAATCATCAGGAAAGTGAGGATAACAATCGGGAGACAAAATCGATGCGCGTTCGCTGGGATATATTTCTTTTAAATCAGACAAGAGGAAAAGCGCGCCCTCCAATCGACTTTTGGCCGCTTGAATGGCAGCTCTTTCACTTGTGCTGAGATTAGTCCAAACTTCTACTGGGCAAGAATTAAATATAGCAAGTTCGCTTTCGAGTTCGACCCTCTTAACGCCAATGCCACTCTTATCGCCAAATTCAAACAGCTTCTCAAATTCACCGTCGCGAATGCGAGATATCCTTTGGATCGTCATGGGCAGATTTCCCATGAGATCAGAGTAATATCCAGAAAACCCCAATTGAAACTGATGCTGGCAGGCAAATAAGTGATCCAGTTTTATAGACTCTAGCAGAGCGGTTTCGTCCGCCGTCAATACCTGCCCCGAGGCCTCACAGGCTTCCAGCGCTCTTAAGAACAGGCCACGCGCTACCAATAGATCCTTCGCTTTGATTGGGTTAAGATTTTTTGAGTTAGTCCAGAGAATTTCGAGGTCAATTTGATGCATAGGCGCTACGGCGGCGGCAATTGGTGCCGGCAGTGCCGCAAGCTTCGCTTGGGTTCCTTCAACCGCGCGGTCGCTTTGGTAAATTGCGGGAAAACCATCCAATATAAAGAGGGCAGCAAGGACCTGATTCTTGCGCAGCTTGATAGATCGGACTAGGGCGGGCTCCATCGTATCCCATAGAGCTGGGGGGCAGGAGTTTAATTTATTCAACAGCTCCTCTAGCTTCGTTACCAGCTCTGGATCTGCCGGCCTCTCGTCCAGACAAAAAATGTATTCGAAATTGAAATCATTGAAGAGTGTTTTGATCTTCTGAGAACTGCCTTCTAGCGACGCAACCAATCTGTTATATGAGAAACTGAGCATATTCTGTAAAGTATACTGACACTCGGATTTGATCTTAGCCAGGAAATCAAGATCCTCCGCACCTAGGCCCGAGGCAATAGCATCAGAGACAGCCAAGCGGTAATTGCGCCAGGCATTCAGAAAAATTTGGTGAGCATTGTCCGGTTGAGGGCGTTTGCAAATTACCGACTCACAAATCACGAGAAGTTCACGGCAGCAATCGGCCAAGGAAATGGGAAGTTTTGCCATAGATGGGTTGAAGGCCTCGTACAGCTCTATCTCCGGGATAGCTCCGGACATTCCAGACAAAATATAGAGCGCTGAGCGGATCTGCTTGTGAGTCGAGAGGAGTTCAGGATCAACGGTAGAGCGGATCGTCCGAATATGATTGGTAAGCTGTGCAAGATCCCGCTTGAGATCGGAGGCGCCGATTTTCGATTGTTCGAACTCAAAAATTTTTCTGAATTCGATTTCACTTTGTCGATCAATAATACTTTTTATATGGTCAGCTCCATAGACCTTGCGTGGCGTCTTACTCAAGTTAAGCACGATATTACAGGCCAAGCGGTACTGGGCTTTTGTTTCTTGCAGTGCAATTTGGTCTTTAGGCGAAAAGCTAAAACCTATTTTTGTGGTGGCGGCCCATTGGTCAGCCCATTTTTTTCGGGCGGTAAACAGCGACTCCTCGTACAAGGCTGGCCTTCCGGCTACAGGTCGCCAAATCGCTATCTGGCATAGGTCGAAGAGTTCTTTGCTCGCTATTTTCAGTTCGGCGGGCAGGTCCGCAATCATGGAGTCAAAAACATCGACCTCGATTTTTTGCTCTTCTGCCGCATCATCATCGAGCAGGCCTAGCTCATCTCGTAGGCGTTCAACCAGCTCATTAGGCATGTCGCGAGCATTTTTGGAGTTAAATTGACAATTAAAGAATGACCGAGCTCGATCAATTTCGCCTTGCCGCCCGCGCTTTAATACAGAAAACCCGGCGACGTCCCCGTTTCGCGGCGTTTGCCCCGAGACACCGTCGTACAGGCCAAGCATTCGCGAGTAGGTTTCATGTCTTAACCCGTCGCGCACAAGCTCGTGTTGGATCGTGCTAAAAGATTCGTTTTCGTCAACAAAATGGGAAGCGGCTGCAAACGCAGTACCGTCGTTGTGAATGATTCCGTAAAAAGTCGTCCCTTCTTGAGCACGCGCTAGGTTGCTAAGGCTTTCGGGTTCCCATGCGTAGGGGATTTTCAGAAACGTTTTAAGCCTTTGATTATCAACACGGCTTACTAGGTGTCTTCGCTCGCTGCCGGAAATCGCGCTGTGGGCGCGTTTCCGAAGCTGGTCTTTGCTAGCATCTGTTGAATAACCTAAAATTTTTAGCGGCATAGTCAAGACCTCTACCGAAATCCACGAAAACCAAGTTAGCGTCGCTCCTGGAAACGCCGTCAAATAGGTGAAAAATACTCTGCTAGGGATAGCGCGCTGTGGCTGATTTGTCAAACAACTATTTATTTATATTGTCAATGTCTGAATTTGGCGCTGGGATTGGCTTGAATCGTTTTGGACCAAAAGATGTTCAAGAGCCGTTTGTCATTGACAAGAAAAACAGCCCTCAGAGCTGATCCTTCGTCACAGCGGTGAATTGTTCGAAGCGACATCCTTTGCGGGACCTTGCGAGGTATCACGACCAACTGTCATGAATTATCTTGAAATTAATTGGTATTGTTCTTTATAATTCGTCAATCATTTTTCTCGCAGCGGAATTCGCCCCTTTTTTGAAGGGAAAAGTATGATTGAGGTTTCGGGACTAAGCAAATTCTACGGCGACTATAAGGCAATCGACGATGTGAGTTTCAAAATCACCGAAGGTAGCATTGTAGGCTTGCTCGGGTTAAACGGAGCAGGCAAAAGCACGATTCTTAAAATGCTCGCAAGCTATCTTGCACCTACAAAAGGCACCATTCAGGTCGCCGACTTTAACTACGACGATCGTCTCTCTGAATTGCGCAAAGCCATAGGCTATCTACCAGACAGACCGCCGATCTATGAAGAAATGAGAGTCACGGACTTTTTATACTATGCCGCAAAACTTCGTGGCATTGCGGCCAGCGAAGCTGGACCTCTTGTCGAAGATGCCCTGAATAAAACCAACCTTTTATCGGAGCGATCAACACATCTGGGCCAACTTTCCCATGGATTTCGCCAAAGAGTAGGTATCGCGCAGGCTATCGTCCATCGGCCTCGGCTCTTGATACTGGATGAGCCAATCAATGGCCTCGATCCAATTCAGATCGTAGAAATGCGCGACTTAATATTGTCGTTCAAGAAAATCTATACTGTCATTCTATCAAGTCATATCCTGTCTGAGATAACCAAGACCTGCGACCAGATTCTGATCCTCGATAAGGGTAAGTTGGTTGCTGAAGGAAGCGAAGCCGAACTTGAGTCTCACATGACTGGAATGAGCGTTCAGATCGATTGGCGAAATTCAGCCGAAGCCATCTTTAGCAAGCTCAAGGGCTTACCAGGAGTTCTTAGCGCGGAGCTTAGTGTTTCAGATGGCATAGCACACGCGACAATGAAGCTCGAAAGCGATTTACGCGGTCAATTGGCCAAAGCGGTTTTAGAAAATAGTGGCGAACTCCTTACCCTGCGTCAGCTTGATTCTGGCCTCGAAGGTCTGTTCATGAAGTTAGTCAAGTAGGAGAGCGTACGATGTCAGGGATATTTCTTATAGCCCGTCGCGAGCTTAAGGCATTTTTTACAACCTGGTCGGGCTACATCATCGTTTTTGCAGCCCTGCTGATCGATGGCTTGCTATTCAATTCCTTTGCAATCGGCGATTCGCCCAGGCTATCCGCCGACGTCCTTTATCAGTTTTTCTATTTCTCAAGCGGTATCGCCATGGTTGCAAGTGTGTTCCTTGGGATGCGACTTTTCGCTGAGGAACGGTCGCAGGGCACCTTGGTGTTGTTTTTGACTTCTCCGCTATCAGAACGTCAGATGGTTTGGGGAAAGTTCCTTTCGGTGAGCCTGTTTTTTGGCCTCATGCAAGTGTTGAGCTTGTATATGCCAGCTCTGATCTTGCTTGAAGGTAAAATTTCAATTGGCCACCTCGCCTCGGGATATCTCGGTACCAGCCTGCTCGGCCTTTCGACTCTAGCCCTGGCCCTGTTTGCTTCTGTTGTTAGCCCCAACCAATTGATTGCCGGAATTCTTGCCGCTGGCCTGACGGTGATCTTGCTCATTCTTTGGATCATGGCCTCGGTGGTCGATGCACCGTTTCGGGAGATATTCAGTTACCTCGCAATCCACAACCAGCACTTTACCAGCTTCGGTCGGGGTCTGGTGCATACAAAAGATATTATTTATTACCTCAGCGTTATCGTGTTCTTTCTTGAATGTGCGACGCGCGCTTTGGAATCAAGGAGGGCTGAAGGCTAATGAAGCTGAGACTTGCATGGCTTCGCCATTTGTTCATGACAGCCGGGGTTGGTTTATTCTTCGCGGGAGAGCGCTATTTTTCGAGCGAAAGCTACCATACCTGGTTTCGCGTGTTAGGGATAGCTCTTGCTTCACTAAGCATCGTCACCACACTGGCACATGTCGGAAAAGCAAAAAAAGCAGGGTACCCAGAAGAAGCTCGCCAAATCACCAAGCTATTAGGCTGGCAGCTGCCTCTTCTGATGAGCGTTGTCATCTACTGTGGATATTGGGCTAGCCTGCCCGACACCTTGGTACCAACCAGCCTCATGAGCAAGTTACTCCTTGGAGTTTGGGTCGTGCTTGCCATCACAGGGATTTTTGCCATGATCGGCTTGGAGTTTAACCTCAGCAAAGCGGGTTCAGCCGCACAGGCTGACTCCAGACGGGTTGCGCGGGGTGGAGTTTCCTGGGCCACGATCGGACTTTTGGTGGCGGCATTGATTGGTTTTAATTTCTTTGGCGCAAAAAAGGATAAGACTTACGATCTTACCTACCTCAAAGTCACCACGCCCTCACGCGGCACGATCAACCTCCTTCAGACACTCAGCAAAGATCTTGAGATCGTTGCCTTTTTCCCAGAGTTCAGCGAAGTCAAACCGCTGGTTAAAGAATACACTGATGCCGTGGCCAAGGCTTCGCCACATATAAAGCTTCGTTACGAAGATAAGGACCTCAATCCCACCATCGGTAAAGAGTACAAGGTTATTCAAAACGGCATGATTGCGCTCCGGTTTGAGGGCGCCACCGAACAAGTAACCATAGGAACTCAGCTAAACAAGGCGCGATCAAATATCAAAAAACTAGACAATCTTATGCAAAAAGCCATCACGCAGCTGACGGCAAAAGAAAAAATCGTCTATTTTACCCAAGCGCATGGCGAAATGATGGGTTTTTCAGGGAGCGAGCCCGAAAGGTCGGTTAAAGGTCTCAACCAAATCTTACAATCCCAACGATTTACGATTAAAAAACTCGATGATAAGAACGGCCTACTTACCGAAATCCCTTCTGATGCGACAATCCTCGCCATAATCGGCCCTACCAGCGCATTCCTCAAAGAAGAGGTTGAGACGATTAAAGCCTTTGTCGATAAAGGTGGCTCGCTGCTTGTAACGCTGGATGATGAGACAATCAATCCGAATCAGATAATCAAACCTGACGCCAATCCGTTGATCGACTACCTTAAGTCAACCGGCCTAATCTATGACCCGACCATGCTCGGCAATACGCAGCGGTATGTAGCCAATACCAAGACGGCGGTCGATATCTGGTTTCTTTACTCGAATGTTTTCGGATCACACCCAGCCACCGAAACATTGTCGCAGCATGATCAAAAACTGCAGGTTTTGTTCTACCAAAGCGGCTCCTTTGCCTCGCAAAAAGTTGAAGGCTGGAAAAGCGCCGAGATTGTCAAAACCTTCGGTGGCACGTTTCGGGACCTCAACCGTAATTACAAACAAGACGACAACGAAAAGCTTGATCGAGGCAGCTTTGCCGCCGCAAGCGAAAAAACTGTATCAGAGGGAAAAGTCGCCCGTATTATCGCGATTGCGGACGCCAATGTTTTTAGCGATTTTTTGCTAGGAAATATCGGAAACCAAGTCATGGTGCTAGATTCATTCAAATGGCTTGCCAATGACAGCGCGATCGCAACCTCGCAAACTTCGGAGGAGGACGTAAAAATCATGCACTCTAATGCCAAGCATCTCTATGTGTTCTATGGCAGCGTGTTGCTTGTTCCCTCGGCGGTTCTTCTAACTGGATTTGTAGCGACCCGTAGGCGTTCAAGGAGAACTCGCGCATGAAGAAGCTCGCCCCCTATATAGTCTTACTCATTCTGGCAAGTGGCCTTGCATATTATGCGACTTTACCCACTGATACAACGGAAGAGTCGGAGAAGGTTTGGCTAGAAGCGCCAAAAACCCAATGGAAAGAGCTTACCTACAGCACCGACACGCTCAAAGTAACTATTACACCTTATCAGTCCGAGCAATTTTGGATCAAGCTCGTCGAAACCAAACCTGCAACCGACAATAAACCCGCTGTTACTGAAGAAAGTGAGTTCCTAGCAAGTGGCGCGCTCAAGGAAGTCACTGATGCGTTTTCGCCTTTAATTGCTAAGCGCCAAATCGGGAAAGCCTCGGCGGAACAGCGCGCAAGCTATGGCCTCACCGACAAAAGCAGCCGACTCCTGCTCTCGTTGGCCGGGGGCAAAAAACATGATTTTCTGATCGGCGAAGAAAACTTTGGCATTGACAAATATGTCCTCGATCAGAGCACATCAGACGTGCTCATTGTGAACGGCAAATTTGCTGAGGTTCTCGGCCGAGCTAAGACCCAGTTGTTTGAACGCCAACTCACCAACATTGGGCTCAATGATATAGATCAGGCAACGATTAAAAGGGGAACCTCTTCGGTAACTTGGGATCATGCGATGGACAAGGACAAAGGCCGCATGGTCTGGCGCAAGGGTGCAGATGGTGGTAAAGATGATGGTTCGTATAATTCCTGGATGGAGAAAGTCAACAAGTTGCGTGTCGTTCGCATGGCAAGACCCGACGAGGGTGCAACACTCGATAAACTATCTGAGCTGTTCAGCATCGAGCATAAAAGTCAAAGTCAACCCAAAGAGGTATTGATTTTTAAAAAAGCCGGCCCCCAAGAAATCAAAAATGATCCGGGAGCCACGCCGGAAGAATCTTCCTACTGGGTCAAGACTAACTTTCTTGGTCGATACGCAAAACTATCCAATACCCACTTAGATTCCATAGACAAGGATCTTGTTGGCCTTTTAGGCAGCCCCTGATAAACCCCCGAACGTTTGAGACTTTCTGAAAACTTATGCTAGGATATTAGAGTGAGTTCGGTGCATGCTCCAAATTTGAGCAGCTCGATTCACTCGGAAGGCCGAACGATTCGGAGGTAACAGTATGGGCTTGAGGATCTCAACCAACATATCCTCGTTGACTGCTCAGAGGCATTTGCGTGATACCCGCCGATTGTTGGATATGTCGTTCGAACGCTTGTCGAGTGGATACCGCATCAACAAAGCAGGTGACGACGCTGCCGGCCTCGCAATCTCCGAAAAACTTCGCGCAAAAACACGGGGTTTGGTTCAAGCTCAACGCAACGCTAGCGACGGTGTCTCGCTGATCCAGGTGGCCGAAGGTGGTCTTCAAGAAATTCAAAACATTCTCGTTCGCTTGCGCGAACTTGGCGTTCAGGCTGCCTCAGATACCATCGGCGGCCAGGAGCGGCGCTACCTCAACGAAGAATACCAGGCACTAAAGGAAGAAATTGATCGAATCGCGAACGTCACCGAATTCAACGGCACGACTCTCCTTGACGGAACCGGCGGCTCACTCGATTTTCAAGTCAACACCGGGGGTTTAAACCTCCTAGGGGTGGATAGAATTACCTTTGATGCCTTTAAATCGGACGTCAATGTAGATAAACTAGGCCTCGAAGAAGCTAATATTGCCAATAAGGTTAATGCGCAAACCAGCTTGTCCATCCTCGATGCTGCCATCGAAAACGTCTCATCCATCCGGGGCGAACTCGGCGCTATCGAAAACCGCCTGACAAGTTCCATTCGCAACCTGGCAGTTTCGATTGAAAACCTCTCAGCTGCAAACTCTCGAATCAAAGACGTCGATATCGCAGACGAAACCGCCGAACTCACCAAGAACTCGGTCCTTATGCAGGCGGGTATCTCGGTCCTATCGCAAGCCAACTCGGTACCTAGGATGGCTTTGGCCTTGCTTCAAAACAATGGCTAATAGCCTTGCCAACAATGACAGCACACTATTGCTGAGACGGTTTCAAATTGAATCAAGTCCCCATATAAATAATTGATCTGGATCTAGTTCGGAAGGCTCAAGGATTTTTCCCCACGCCATTGCTGACGAGGTTTTCAATAAACCGCGCCTATCGAAAGCGTCCTCATACGCCGCCGGGATCGGCTTTGGGCACAAAAGCAGCATCGTTGCAAATTCCAACTCCTTTAGGATAAAGTCACAGGCGTGTACCACGGCATGTGGTTCTCCGCCCCACTCATGAATTACGCCGACCATGTCATAGCCCTTACCGGTCAAAAGAAACGCTTCAATTTCTCCTTGATCCATGCCTACGACGAGGTCCAAGGCTGGGATCGTTAAGAGCTTGCGGAACTCGTCAGCACTTCGCTTGAGCGTCTGCGGCAGCTGTGGCCTCAGCGATAAGAGCCTCTCGATATCGCCTGCGCTAAGTTTGGCCGGATCAACCGATTCAAAAGTAAGTCCGCTTTTCAGAGTAATCGGCCGTTCACCAATCTGATAGCGTATTTCGCTGCCCCACGATGTGTACCCTAAGTTTTGATAGAAATTCTGCAGCTCAGACCACAGAATTAGCGCATTAAGTCCCTGATCCCGCGCAGATGCTTCGAGGTCTCTAAGCAGAGCCCGCATATACCCTTTGCCACGCAGCGCCTCATCTGTACACACATTTCCAATCAAACCAACTCGGGCCAGGACTCTTCCTGATTGGTCGATCACCTCGCGCGGCCAGAGGTTGGCATGAGAGACCACTCCATTGCCCTCAACAAGGCAATAGCTAAAAGCTGAATCGCGGGCCAACACGATCGGATATTCGCTAGCAACTGAGAATGGCAGGGGTTCCGGCCGCAAAGCAGCCCTGATAAGCTCATCGCGTTCTTGAATTTGCTGGGTGCTCATTTCTCGTGCGGAGACCAACATAATTTGCTCTCTGCAGTATCGAAGATCCCGGTGGCATCAACGACTCTAAATGCCTCTCGCTCAATGTTAACAAGATTAGGATCTTAAAGGAGTAGATTCTCTAACCTACTATAGCGTAATCAACTAAGTTTGCGAAAAATAATTTTTCGATGTCCCCCTGAAAAGCCTCGTTCAAAAACCGCTGAGTTTGAACAAGGCGATGGTATAGTGTATCAAATACTTTGGATTGGAGTAAGCCATGGGAGTGCGCATGCCAGGAGCGACGTCTGGATTGTTTGATCCTAAAATCGTCGAGCAATTGATCGAGGCTGAAAAAATTCCGATCGAGCAAGCTCAAAAGCGCAAAGAGCAAAACACCAAAGTCAAAGATGAATTTGGTAAAGTCGACAAGATGATCACAGACCTTGACACATCGTTGAATGGAATTAAATCCAAACAGAACTTTTACAAGCTCAAAGTTGAGTCATCCCATCCCGATATCATTGATGGCACGATCACAGGATATGCACTTACCGGAACTTATGAATTCGAAGTTCGCGGCCTGGCCCGCTCTTCAAAACAGCTTGCCTATGGCTTTCCTGACAAAAATGAAACCCCTGTTGGGTTTGGTTACATGCTCGTCGAACGAGAAGATCTGGACGATTTTGAGGTTGTGGTTGAGCCAGGCGCCACTCTTCAGGACGTTGCACAACAGATCAACGATGCCGAAGCGGGGGTTAAGGCCCTGATCATCAACACAAAATACTATCCCGAATCGTATCGACTGCTCGTCATCTCCGAGAAATCCGGAAATGAGGCCAATGTCTACATCGATGAAGATACGACGTTCCTGGAATTCAGAGAGCAGGTCGAAGGTCGAAACCTGGATGTTCTATTTGAAGATGTACCCGTTACCGATGAGGATAACGACCTCGATGAACTCGTCGATGGTGTGGTTTTTAACTGTCATCGCTCCGAACCTGGCACGAGAGTTCAGGTAAATATCGTGCATGACATCGACGCCACACTAGAAGCCATTCAGGAATGGGTCAATAAATACAATGCAGTCGCTTCTTATATTAACGAGCAGTATGTCATCGATCCTCAGACTAAGAGAGCGGGTATTCTCGCTCCCGAAGGAGCAATCAAAACGATCCAAAGACATCTTCAGGGCTCGATTGGTCAAGCGGTAGAAACCCGCGGAAAATACATGACATTATCGGAAATTGGGATCACAACCGATCCCAAGACCGGCCTATTAAATTTGGATGAGACTAAAGTTCGGGGCGCCCTTGCCGAAGACTATGATGCAGTGGCAAAACTATTTATTCATGACCGCGATACGACCGGAGTTGGAGAGAGAATGGCCAACGAAGTTAAAAATCTTAAAGAACCCGTGGCAGGTGTGTTAAAGAGCCGCATGCGTGGTTTGGACAAGATCATCAAAGGTCAAGACGAGGAAATTGCCACTAAAGAGAGGATGATGGAGCAAAAAGAAGATCAGATTCGCCGCCGTTTTACCAGCCTCGAAGGTCGTCTTTCGGGGCTTAAGGCGCAGGGCGATTTTCTCAGTCAAAAGCTGGGCGGAGCCCAGCAACAACAGCAAAGTTAAGAGGTCAGGAGGACTAACATGACAAACAATCCGTACCGCAAGTATCAGAAGACCCAAGTGACCACGGCGAGCCGGGAAAAAATCCTCCTCATGCTCTACGAAGGAGCAATACGATTCACCATGCAGGCTCGATCCGCGCTCAAAGAAAAGAAAGTTGCCGACAAGGGCAAATGCATCAGCAAGGCAACTGCGATTCTCTCTGAACTCATGGCTACCCTCGACTTTAAAGTGGGCGGTCAGCTCGCGCAGGATTTAGAAAACCTCTATGTTTTTATGATCGACAAACTAATTGAAGCAAATATCAACAATGATCCTAAGAGCTTGGATGTGGTCGAAGATTTGCTCCGCACCCTTTATTCCGCTTGGAAAGACGTGGTTGACAATCCACGTGCAGACGGCGTGCCTTCAAAAAAGCTGCAGCCTGATCTCTATCAAAAGTGGGTTGAATCGGGTGGATCGGAGGCCCAACCCGAGACGAGGACCAACAAACCGCAGGAAGGGGAACGCCCTAAATTGAAGCTGATGGCATAAGAAAAAGCCGTCTAAATTGGGGATAATACCAAGATCACGGTTGATCTCAATCGTTGTAATTTCGCAACAATTCTCCACAGCCTGATACGCTTGCTAAAGTAATACCAAGATCGTTTGCATAGGGGGTCTTATGGGTATTACGCAAGCCTTGTACACCGGTGTCACGGGATTGACCGTCATGAGCGACTCGATGTCGGTCGTGGCCAACAATATCGCGAACGCCAACGCGAGAGGTTTCAAATACGACCGAGCTGAATTCGGCGACTTGTTGTCACAGGACCTGACCGGTAACGGTAACGCACAGCTTGGTCGCGGCGCAAGACTAACCAACATTCGCACCATTCACACCCAAGGTGGTCTTGCCGTGACCGACCGCATCACTGACCTTGCGGTTCAAGGCGGCGGATTCTTCGTCGTAAAAAATCCGGGCGCCGAAACCCAGGAATCCGGAGGTACCTTCTATACCCGCGTCGGAGCCTTTAACTTCAACAAAGATGGTTTCCTTGCAGAAAACCAAGGCGGTGTGCTCATGGGATACGCTTCAGAACTCGACGGTTCACTTAGCACAAAACTCGAGCCTGTCCGCATCCAAACCAATGCCATTCCTCCTCGGGCTACAGAAAAAGTAACCCTCAACGTCAATCTCGACTCACGTGTTGAGATCAAAGAAGGCGAATTTGATATCAACAATCCGCGACAAACGTCAGACTTTGTCAATACCGTGGATATTTTCGATAGCCATGGCACGCGCCATTCTATGACCACCTACTTCAAACGCGTTGCTGACGATGAGGGAATTTCCTTTGATTGGCATGCAACCGTTGACAGCGCAGAAGTTACTGATGGAGAAGAGGGAGTTAAGATCAAAGAAATCGCGACCGGCACTGTGCGCTTTAGCCCCCAGGGGCTCTTGCGTGCGGAAGATCAAGTCGAGACAGACGGCGCAAACTTCAGCAAAGGCGCCACTCCTGGCCAAAAAGTTCTGCTCGACTTCGGACGCAATATCACGACCGAAGGTGGCAATGGGGTTGGGGTATCGAGTTCAACGGCGTCTAAGTCCGGGACGGTTTTCCATCAGCAGGACGGCTATGAGTCGGGCAATATCAAAACGCTCAGCGTTAAATTGGATGGCAAAATAGTAGGCTACTACACTAACGGCGTTGAACGTGTGTTAGGTGCGATGGCGCTTGCAACCTTTGAGAATACCGATGGCTTGCGCAAAGCTGGCTTCAACCAATTCTACGAAACTCTGGACTCAGGAGCGCCGCGCATCGGTGTCCCTCAGTCAGGAACCAGGGGCGCGGTGTACTCTTCGACACTCGAAGAATCCAACGTCGACTTAGCTCAGCAATTTGTCAATATGATCATGACCCAACGCGGATTCCAGGCAAACTCCCGCTCGATCACAACAACGGACAGCATGATCGAGGAAGTCGTCAACATGAAGCGCTAATAAGAATCCGGGAATAAATTAGGGCGTGTACACGATTCAGCGATAAGAAATTGAAAAGATAGTAAATATTCCCCGTACTCCTGGGTTACTGAGTTCCCCGTCATAACACGGGGAAGCAAGCAACCTGGGCTCTACTAAGCTTTGACGAGGCTATCGCGTGAGTACTCAGGTTCGGCATAAGCCTCGTCCAAGCTACTTTGTATAATATCTTTGCATCGATCAGCGAACTGTTCCAAAGACTCTTCACTGCCTTGACGAACCATGGGCAGCACCTGAATGATGACATGAGCCTTGCGCGGCACCAGAGAGCGAGCCTTCATCAACCTATTGGTTCCTATCAAAGCAATCGGTATGATGCCGACGTTTTCCGCCTGAGCTAGTCTGAACGCTCCCGTCTTAAACCGCCCCATAACTCCGCTCGTGCTTCGTGTCCCTTCGGGGAAAAACAACATCGACACACCGCGCCTGAGCCATTCCGCACTTTGCGCCATGGCCTGGGCATGCGAGTCGGGATTTCCTCGGGTAATCGGCACATAGCCGGCCCAACGCATGGCCGTTCCAATTAGAGGAATTTTGAAAACGGCATCTTTGGACAGCCAACGGAACTGCATACCCGTGGCAAAAATAGCGCAGATATCGACAGCACTTGCGTGATTGGCAATCACAACCGCAGCTTGGCCTTCGCTGGGGAGGTTTTCGACGCCCTTAATTTCATATGACCATCCGGGAACCAAAGAAAAAAACGCTCTGCCCCACTGCGTGGCGACACCGTGAGCTACCAAACTTCTATCTGCATCCCTAAACCTGACAGCCATCGAACTTTCGGCCAACAGTTTGATGAAAAAGAAACAAGTATTCGACAAAAAAGCCAGCCAAAACCAAACAAAACGCAAAAAATTTTCGATATCGGCCATTAGGTTTCCCTGCTGTAAAGCCTCGCCACGAGTGCTTGGGCAAGCTTGCGTTTGCCGACAACAGTATCCAGTACGGCAACACCATGCTCACCCCGCGCCATCAGATAAGCCCGATGGTCCGTGGCACTCACTTCGCTCAGTGCATTCGCAATCATAAAAGACAAATCATATTTATGCATGTATTCCTCTGCTAGCGCAAGAGCCTTGGCTTGATCGAGCGTTGCCTCGAGTTTGAAGCCGACCTTAATTCCGCCACGAGGGTTAAAATCTTGAAGCAATTTTTTGGTACGCTGAAAATCGACCTTCAGCTCGTCGTGCGATGAAACCTTGCCTGACTTGCGCTGCGTGGGCACAAAGTCCAAAACGCTTGCCGCAAACACCCCCACATCAGCATCTCGCAGCCAACGCAGAGTAGCAGCCTCCATCTCTGGATTGGTCTCGACGCTGACCAGGTCCGAAAACTGTGTCGGTCGAATAGAACAGGGACCACACACGACCAAGGTGTGAAATCCTTGGCGAAAGGCTTCGTGCGCGATTTCCGTACCCAGTGCGCCCGAAGAGTAATTGGAAATATAGCGGACATCATCGATATAGCCACGGGTAGTTCCCATGGTGAGGACGAGATTTTTATTGAGCTGCGGCGCCCTCAGCTTGTGGGAAATCCGATCGGCAAGCTCCTTGGGGTCGGGGAATTTTTGCTTGCCTTCCTCAAGGCGCGCAGGAAGCAGGTCCACCCAGTCCGTGATTTTGGCTAGATTTTCACACACGGCGGGCGCTTCAATCAAACTGTCATGCATATTGGGCAGCAAAAGCACCGGTTTCTTTTGCCCCAAATACGAGGCAACCAGCGCCGAGGCGGGCGAGCTTAGGAGTCCATGCGCGATCTCACCGATCAGATGAGCACTCGCTGGGGTCACCACGCATGCATCGCGAAGACCAATATGAGAAGCGTTGGCTGAGAATTCGGTCACAACCGGCCGATCGGCGGCCCAAGCAAGAGCGGTCTCGGTGGTAAACATCGTGGCCGAACGGGTAAGGAAAGGATTGACCTCGGCACCAAGCCGCCTAAGCGCGCGGACAAGCCGCGGGCTCTCCATCGCACCGATCGAGCCGCTCACGATGAGATCAAGCTTAACGCCGCGCAGCGAATCAGAGAGTAAGGAAACCGATAAATCTGACTGTACCAAATTCCTTCTCCCTCAAGATGCCTGGATCTAGTTCGAAGCCTGAGCCTTTTCATTGGCATTAGGCATCGTGAGAGGCAGAGCGGGGGCGGTGGAACCAAGACGGCTGATTTTATTCTTCCGCTTCTTGCCTGCCCTGGCTTTGTTGATTGAGCGGCGAACTTTGAGCTGTTTGGTGGTCGAAGCCATGGATAATCCTCACTATTAACATGCTATAAATACGAAAAGAAATATAAAAAGCGCGGTGCGCATGCTAAGCCAACCGCTCATAGAATGCAATTAAAAAGACCCTATTTTAAACGAAATCCAGTGTGAAATAGCAGGGCAGAGTGGGACTAGTTCCGTCAGCATCTCGATCCTGAATCGGATTAAAGCCAAAACGGCGGAATAGGCGCTGCGCCGGTTCCATGGTCTTGGTAGTTTCAAGATACAGCCGCTTGTAGCCAAGCTTGCGGGCCTCAGCCAAACATTCGCGAAGCAAATTGCCACCTAAGCCACGGTTGCGATAGCGTGCTTCAATCACCATCTCGCGAATTTCACCCAGGCCCTCGGATACAGGCAAACCAGCCAAAGGACCGATTCCAGCCCCGCCAACAAGGGAATTTGTTTCGGAGTCACGAACAGCAAGGTAGGCGCAGCCTTTCTCCGAATAGGTCGTATAAAGATGCCGAATACGCCTAAATGATGCTGCTAGAACGGAACCAGCCTCCTCGAAAGGGTCCAGATTCATGCGAATAATGTTCACCATGGCTTCTTCGTCTTTTTTTTCTAACCGACCGATAACATAAGGATATATAGATTTCTCAACCTTATCGGTTGCTGATGCCGTCTGGTTCATAATTGACTCCAATGGGAGCGGTCATTCGGGAAATCCAAGGAATAGCGTGGACCATCTTACCAAAAAAAAGCCCTGTGGCGCTAGTACCTTGTCAGGGACGATTTTGCGGGCTGGTAGTCCAGGTATTGTTCAGATTGTATCGAATCCGAATTAAAAAAAAGTACAGGACTAGAGGCGCAAATTCGACCATTTTTGCAGTTTCGATGCGCAAGATGGACGACAGATGGGCTGCCAACCGCCAAATCAGCCCTAACAAGGTACTAACGCCGAAGCGCCCCAACTTGCTTTTAGCTGATTTACCGTAAAAGTGGTTGATTCTCATGCGTAAAGAAGGTACAAGCCGAGTTCTGACGCAGTGACGTTAAATCATTTTGACCTGATTAGATGAGGCAAGCATGGCGCGCAAAAAACTACTCGCCCCAAGAAACCGCAGCAAAACCGCCCGACTCAAGGCGATGAAGAAGGCACGCGTTCTTCGAAAAAAACGCAAATCACCGCATGGCCGTCGTATCGCCTAAGCGTGTATGGTACAGCCAGAGCCTGGACAGGCTCTGAGAGCGGTGTGTGCTACCGACCGAGCGAAATACCGATAGCTTCTGCTGCTAACAGAAGTGGATCATCCGGCGCAACGGGCCTAAATTTGCCTGCGACATCATTGTAAGTTATATGGGTAAACCGTCCCTTACTATAAGAGACAATTTTGCCAAACCCTCGGTTTGCAACCAGTTCGATAGCCTCGACACCGTAGGCGGTACCCAGAATTCGATCAAGAGGAGACGGCATACCACCACGCTGCGTATGCCCTAGTACTGTAACTCTCGTCTCGATTTTTAGATCATCATACAAGCGCTGCGCAACAAGACGACCAATGCCACCAAGATTGGAGACTCCCGAAGCCGTGGTCGTGTACTCGGGGCCAGATTGATTTTTCGCAGTCGCTCCCTCAGCCACGACAATGACGCTGTACCTGCGGCCGATTTTTCTCCGCTCTTCGATTTTTTCCGCGATTTTACCAAAGTCAAAAGGGATTTCCGGAAGCAGAATAACATGGGCACCGCCCGCAATCCCGGCGCTCAGGGCGATATGCCCAGCACCTCGGCCCATGACTTCGAGGATCATGATGCGCTGATGCGACTCTGCTGTCGACTGCAGCCTCTCGGTAGCCTCGGTCGCCACCTGGACCGCTGTGTCAAAGCCCACGGTCTGATCGGTTGCTGCAAGGTCATTATCGATAGTCTTTGGCACCCCGACAACGTTGATGCCAAGCTGAGAGAGTTGATAGCCGATCCCTTGCGTACCATCTCCACCGATGATGATAATACAATCAAGTCCGATATCTTTGTACGCTTCGATAACCAACTTGCTCTTATCAATAGTACCGGGCTGATTGCCTTTTTTTAAGCTGAACGGGTTGCCAGAATTGGTTGTGCCGAGAATCGTGCCACCACGAAATAGAATCTCCGACACGTCTTCAATGCCTAATTGCCAAATATCATAGGGACGATCCATAAGACCATTGAAGCTATCTCGGATACCCCAGATTTCCATATTGTGATTTCTGATCCCATGCTTCACGCATGCCCGGATAATTGCATTCAGGCCTGGGCAGTCTCCGCCGCCCGTGCAAATGCCAACCTTCATGGCCGCCCCCCTTGACTGCTTATGATTCGCAGAACTTGATTTCCTTTATCGTACGTGGCTTACCGAAATCGCTCACCTTGAGATCGATGTAACGAAACTTCAGCTTGTAGACCTTTTCTGCAAACTTGAGCGTGGTCTGCAGACGGCAGTCTTGCTTATTGGACACATAGTTGCGAGCGCAGACGGGAATATACTCAACATCGGTTTTACCAAGCCTTGATTCGTCAGGTACGAGGTACCATTCGCACTTGTCACGCCGCTCTTTGTCACATCCCGAACTCATGACAAGAGTCACGATGACAAGAACCGGAGAAAATCGTAGAATGAAGGCAAATACGGAATTCACAAATCACCCTTTTTCGTTGCTTAGCCCCGCTTGTATGTATTATCCCACATCTGAAAGCCGAAGAATATGACACCACCCCAGGGAACGGACCGTATCATGGATTCACGAAATAGCAAGAAACTTGCTAATATCAATGAAATCTCACAGTTTGAGACCGCCATTGCGGCGATCGATCGCACTCGATACGACATAGAGAAGCGCTCGGAGCACGCTTATGTTCTCATTCCGAGCCAAGGATCGCGGATCAGATTGCCTCAGGGCAAAAACATCGGGCTGACGTTTCTAGCTATCATGCATGGCAATGAGATAGGCGGCGTTAGAGTTTTAACCGACGTTCTTGCTTTCCTCAATATCTCCCAGTGGTCGCCGTCTCTACCTATCGCTTTCGTCTTATGCAACTATCGCGCAGCAGCTGAAGATGTCCGCTTTCTAGACCGGGACCTTAACCGCTCATTTGGAATGAAAAATAACTCCACATGGGAAGGCTCGCGGGCTCTTGAACTCGAAGACATACTCACCGCAACAGCCTACATGGTTGATTTGCACCAAACTACCGAGGTCGCCGAAAGTCCTTTTTTTATTTTTCCCTACACGCCTCATGCTTTTGCGCT
Source organism: uncultured Oligoflexales bacterium (assembly GCA_964582405.1). Classification (GTDB taxonomy): domain Bacteria; phylum Bdellovibrionota_B; class Oligoflexia; order Oligoflexales; family Oligoflexaceae; genus CAZOSN01. The sequence goes on from CAZOSN010000001.1 coordinate 42,035, forward strand.
GGCACAAGGCCTTGACGAGCATCTACCGATCGTAACGCACTGGGGGCAGCCTTTTTCCCAAGAGGGTCGCTGCAGCGACGATTACATCAACAGCTTGGGCGGAACGGGTCTCACCATCGAACTCGGGCAAAACGGCGTGAGCGCATTCAAGTCAGGCGCAGGTTTTAAGGTTTGTTTGAAAGCGATGGCTGTGGCGGAGCACCTATTATCTGGTAAAAATCTACCCAAAATCTTAAACGAACCCGAGGTATACACCTGGAATGAAATCATTCCATGGACCGAAGAACGCACTCAGCTCAACCCAGGATGGTATAATTTCAAAATAGCGACCTCAGGCGAGATCTTGGGATACTGTGGAAAAGAACAAGTTCCAATAGTAGCAGGTGCGACAGGCCCTGTTCTTTTCCCAAAATACCAGACCACGCCCGAAAAGCCCAAAGTTCCAGGTGAATTGGTTCGCATCCTTAAAAGGATCTCGGTCCATGATTTGGGAAAGAGCAATCAATAAAAGCGCAATTGATAAGCGATGGATATTTGTCGTCGGAGCCTTGCTCGCGGCGCAGGCTTCCGCCCAAAATGGCACTCTACCCCGAGGAAAAAAGCAACCTGACGCCAAGAAGATCGTTGTTTCACCGATTCAACCAGTATTTCATTCGCGATGTCTGAACTACTTTTTACATCGATTCCAGCCTTCCGTCGTCGAAACATCGGACGGAAAATCATTGTATTTCATCTCCCGCCTGAATGGGCGAAAATTCGTCAAGACGGACTACCAGCTTTTGCGCTTTGATCAAGGATCCAACCAGCTGTTCGTTCAGTCCACGCTCGACGGCAAACGCAATGCCGCCCTCATACCCGTGAATTTGGACTTTAAAGAGATGCTGGTTGTTTCGTTCCATACCGACGATGGCTGCTTTGATGGCAAAGCCGAAGCTGTTGGGGTCAACCTTGCTGGACGCGAACGCGCAATATCAGGCCCGCTCGGACCAAATGACTATTTCCTGACTTACTCCATGGGAGTGCCAGCCATAGCTGACATGACCAACCATCAGATCTTGGCGATCGCGGTGCAATCATTTCAAAAACGCAAGATTCTAGGCTTTAATGCCAACGAATTACCGATTTTTTTTGATAAATCAAAGAACGAACTGCATGTGATTCGCTCAGACTCCTCGGGTACCGCAGAACTTGTTGATGTTAATACCCTAAATGGAAGCACAATCCGACAGATGAAGATCGATCCACGTGACCGACTCATTCAAAATGGTTCTCGCTACGTTATGGTTCAACTTCGAGAAAAGCAAAATCAACTTTCTATACGCGAAACGCCCGATTGGTCTTTTGGTTCCGGACGATATAAACTATCCTTGCCTGTGGAAGCTCCCATTAATGAGGCCTATTTTGCATTGGATCAAAAGAGCAAAACAGCCCTGGTGTTTTGCAAAAATCCCTTGCGGGGTCGGCGCTGGAATCAAACTTATGTGTTCGACTACAAAGCCGATAAACTGCTCGGAAGTTTTGAATTGGATCATGGGCTCTACATCGACTCAGCCACTTTTAGACTCGATGGCAATGCTGTGTTTGTCATCAAATCTTTCGACGACCAAACTCTGGCTGGTATACGGATATTTCTCTTCCAAACCAAAAAATGGCAGCCCATTCACCTCGAAATATACTAGGGAGGATCAGCCAATATGAAAAACAAACGCCGCAAGGCAGGGTACTCGATCGTCGAAATACTTGTGGCTCTTGGAACCGTGAGTATTTTTGCATTGGGCATTTACAGCCTTTTCAACAATCAGACGTCCAACGAAAAGCGAGAGGACTTTGAGAAAGATATATATGAACTGCGGCGGCTTGTATCATTTGATCTAAATTGCGAAACAACCCGCAGCAATGCAGGAGGCGATCTTTGCACAGATCCCTACATGGAAATATGGGGCAATGGGTTGGATCCCATCATCGCAGCACCATCCCCAAATACGTCAAGTGGCACACCGCAGATAATCATGAAAGACTACTATGTTCGCGCCAAATGCCAGACCGACTCGACCCTCCATGGAGGAAGTCGAATTCTAGTCGAATACAGACGGGTAAAGGACACCTCGGCAGCCTACAAGGATCTATTCAATGGCGTGCCTTTTCCCTGCTTAACCGCAATCTGAAACAAAAGTTCTGAGATTTAGGGGGCTTTATGGGTAGAAAATCTGGATTTTCCATGGTCGAGGCATTAGTGGGAATCACCTTCCTCGCAGGCATGGGGATGGTCACCGCAAAGAATATGGTAGACCGTCGCAAGGCTCAGGAACACCTAGCCAATGACTCGGATTTCCTCAATCTCCGAAAATTCGTACGCGAATACATGGACTGCGGAAGCACTTTTCTGACGCCTCCATCAGCCTGTTCCTCGAACGGCCTTATCGATGTGAAGCAGGTTGGCGGTGAAGTGCTGATCAAAGCGACGTCGAATCTCAGCGCTCAGACACGGATTGGCAATCAGTTTGTTCTGCAAGCGCACTGCAGCAATCAGAATATTTTGATCGAGGCCATGCGAGTCCAGGTCAATTCCGGTGGCACGGTAGTAGCTGCCAAAGATCCGTATACAAATAGAACGAGTACTTACACCGACCTCTTCAACTCTGTGCCGATCTATTGCCCGCTGGCTTTGGCGCCACCACCACCGCCGCCGCCGCCGCCACCCCCACCGCCGCCACCACCACCGCCGCCGCCGCCGCCACCACCGCCAGGACCGGCGGCTCCGCCATCACCACCGAAGCCACCGGCGCCGCCACCGCCACCGCCGCCGCCGCCAAAGCCCGTTCCCGCGAAATGCGCGAGCGGCCAGACATCTTGCTGCACAAAGATGGAGATGATGCATGTCGGCGCTTGGAACAAAAAAACTGCGTCATCAGATCAAACTGGCAAATGGGGACTAGACCCCGAGAAAAAAAGCTTCTGGCGTGTCCCTGGGAACGAATTTCGAACCAACCGCAAGGCGGTTCGCTACACTATTTGGGGTATAGCAAGCAGCGTACGAATGAGTTTTACCCAAATAGATTGGATGACCCCTCATAGCACCACCAATGGCTGCGCCGGCGTACCCTTTTTCCCAACAACGCTCACCATTCCGACAGCGAGCTACTATGACTCCACAAACTTTTATTATTCGATAGGACTGGATGTGGTTTTTCCAAGCTGTGCCGCAATCGATTCATGGGACAACCTTGGCTGGACAGTGGACGTCACAACGTATGATGCAAAGGGAAAAGCTGGTTCGCAAACTTGCTCCCTAAGGCTGGCTGAATACTCGCCGCTGGTATTATCTTTTTCCGATAGGGAAAGGCCCAGTCTGATCCCCTTGTCTGAAGGCGTGGCGTTTGACCATGACGGCGTGGGCAAACGTAGGCTCACGGCATGGATTGGCAAGTCGGATGCTTTTTTGGCACTGGACCTCAATCGAAATAATACCATCGATAGCGGCAACGAACTCTTTGGACAAGGAACCCGAGGGCCAAACGGCGAAAGCTACGAGAATGGTTACGAGGCATTGCGACAATACGACGACAACGAGGATGGCGTCATCGATGATCGGGATGCTGTATTTGACCGTCTCCTGCTATGGTTTGACACGAATCTTAATGGCATCAGCGAATCAGACGAACTCGTACCGCTCCGGGCCAAGGGTATCACTCAAATTTCGCTGGACTATGAACCTCAACCGGAGTCGCTCCAGCGAACTCCTGGAATCGAAGCCACGACAAGATTCCAATCGAATTTCAGCGGCCCTGCAAGCTGCGGTTTTGATGGATGCAAAACATACGATGTTTATTTCCTAACAACCTTCTAGAGCCGTGATTGCGCAACCGATTTAGTGAAAGGATTGAACAAGTGAACGAGCCTTCGCAAAAAAAATCGCCGACAAATATCATAGCGCTTGTCGTCGTCGTTCTTGCCCTCATCTGGATCATAAGAGATCGGAAAAGCCAATTTCAAACGCCAGACCCTGCTCCTCCAAGCGCTCCCGTTGCCGAACAACCCAAAGTTCCAGAGCCTCCCCCGGTCGTGCGCAAACCTCCCTCAACTTTCCCGAGGGAGGCGCTCGGTACGTTGCCCAACCTCCCACAAGCGCCTTTGATTGGAGAAGAGAAATTCAGATCCTATATTGGCAGCTCAATGATGGCCATTGTGGGAGTCGTCAAACGCCCGACAAAAATGATGGTTGATTCTGACGAATGCCCACTCGATGACGGGACGCTTGTTGGTGTGGTGGCATCTCGCCACCAATACTACCTCGTGTCACTGTCATTTGGTTGCAAGAGTTCTTCAGGAAAATCCTACAACGAAGGTTATGTGAGACGGGATGAAGTGATTCTTAAAAGAGGTGGTCTATGACAAACAACAACGCACAATCAGGATCGACCATGATCACCGCCTTGGCCTTCGCGCTAATAGCCGGGCTCGGCGCGGCGATGTTTACGATGTACTATAGAAATGAGGTAAAAGTCGAGTCGATCGCGCTTCGCCATGAAAACTATACTGACATGGTAACATACCTGTCAAACCGCGCCGATTGCACCAAAACTTTTGGCCCTATGCCTCCCGTATCTTCAACTCCCAATACCACGCCACCATCCGTCTGCAATACAACCAATGGGGCCATAACACTGAAAGATGCCGATGGGAATACATTTATCGCGGGCTCAGGGACGTCCGTGGCAAACTATGAGGTCAAAATTGTTTGCAGCACCGCGCCTGGTCAGCAGACAGGCAAAAAAATCGACGTTTTCATTAAATACCCTGGCGGGGAGAGCAAGAAGATATCCTCCGACTATGGCCAAAGCGATCTGTGCTCTGCATGGTTTTGATTGAGGATCTGATTAGCGGGCTGTCAAATCAAACCTTGTAATCTCATTGACTTGATGCCATACGCCGAAAACCTGATCTAAGATCGCCAGGTTTACGAAGAGCAAGCCTGTCAAGAACCTTTGTGGTTCGCACGCACGGCAACGGAGCCACCTTGCAATAATTGTGTATAACCGTCGACGGAACTCGAAAAACAAAGCGACTGCCATCGGGATTGGTAAGCTCGGCTTCGTCGAGCGGGACGCCAGCAGGGGGAGGCAAATTAAAAATTGGATACGGCCAATTGGCAAACTTGAACTTTACCCAATCAGGTTCTAATGCCCAGATTGATTTCGCAGGCATTCCGATCAGCATCCAGGCGAATACAAAGACAACGCCACGACGCAACCAAACCTCACCTCGGATAATGGGCAATGCCAGGATAAAAGTCGAAGCGAAAAAAACCCAAATAAACCCCTCAGCAAAACGTTCGGTATTGACCGTCAATCCAATAAAGCAGGTTCCGAGCAACGCCAGACCAATCGGGATCAGCATGGGCTTGAGCGTATCTTTTGTCTCCTTATGAGATACAATCAAGGCAAGGCAGCCGATACCAAACACAAATAAGGGGTGGGTCAGAGTTCCTCGTCCTAGATGATCAGATAGCCAGAACAGCGGATTTTCGAAAAGCTCACGAACCGAATGACCTTTTGCAAAAATTTCAACATCAGCAAGCGGCACGGTCCATTCAAATTCACCCACCTTCAAAGGCAGCGGATACAGAAAATAGCCGCTAATCACGGTATTTCGGATAAAAAGGCCCACCAGAATGACAGTAGACATCCCCAACACGGGAAAGATAACCTTGAGTCCTGGTTGCCCCTGCTTTCTTTGATCTTGCCATGAGTGAAACACCAACAACGCCCCAGTGGCTAACAGGATAGGGGCAAAATTTTGCTTAAAAACAAGCCCCAGCGAGGAAAGCAACACCATCATGGAATAACTTCGCTGAGCTTGATCCAAGTACAACAGAATCATTCGGCAAAAAATCATAGCCGGTGCAATGTCGCTTTCGAGCGAATTCTCAGACGGGGTCAAGCCCTTAAGAAGAATCAATATGACCATCACAAGAGATACACGCCGGATATCCCTAGGCGACGCCGGTGACCAAAACCGATACACGCATTCCAAAGCAACTAGCGCAAGAAAAAAACCCGCGATAATTCGATCGACTTTGTTCGAAAATATACCATTGTTAAGAAATGCGGCCAAAAGGTGAAAAGAACTATTGATGCCAAAAGACGGTTCGATATTCGCTAATCCCGGAACCGCCGGAAACTGATTCATCCACATGACTGTGCCGTAATGATACCATTCGGTATCCATACCCACGGTAGGGGGTGCGGAACACATGGCCAAGACGATCAGAAGCATCACCTGAATCGCCAGAAGTTTGCCAGGTATCGCAAGGCTTGCGGACCAAATCCTTCGCCAATCGAAAATGGCCCGAATCAATCCGCTCATACCTGCAACGGCCGCAACAGCGGCAAATACGCGAAAATCCATCGGGGACCAAAGTGAAACAAACTGAAGAATCGCCACCAAAGTGAACAGCCCCAACCACGCATGATCTAACATCGATCCTGGTAATTCGACGGAGCAAACTCTTGCCAGGCTGCGTGGGAGCCAGCCTAGGTTAACAACAATAAAAAATAAAAAGACCCAAGCCGTCAGAATCAAGAACATATCATCAACTCCCTTGGCCCGACCTCACGGGTCGGTATCTGAGATTTTTTCCGTTAGATAAGATTCAATGTCCTTTTGCACGTTAGCTAAGGCCAGGATATCAATGCCTTGATCAGAGCCATTAAGTCGCGGATCGTCCAGAACACGGTTCATAATAGCTTCCCTGCTGCTGTATATGGCCAACATCTTTTGATAAAACTCTCCGACACGAAAGATGCATTCTCCAACAGCATGCAGTCGATCGCGTAGATTAGCATTGTAATGGGGGTAGTAGTTCTCGGCAACAGCGCGGTTCTTTAGGCTCAGTCCTGCCATCAAAAGCCATACCGCCAAAGTCCAACTTATCTTTGACTGAAGCCGGCTCATGCGGTGTTGAAAGACATCGATCAGTCCCACACCTATAGCAAGCGCCAAAAGCAACTCCTGAAAAAGCAAATATTGGTCTCCAAAATACCTAGCCGAAGAAACAAAAGCCATGCCGACGCTAGAACCAATTGCCAGCACGATGAGCACACGATTCCGCCATGCTTTGGCCAAAAACAGGCTGATAAGCGCCGGCCAGGCAAGGTAGGATTCAAGAGCTGAAAATTTCAAGAACATCAAAAACCATTTCACAAAATCCGACGTATTCCCCCATGAATGGGCCAACCGCAGCGGACTCTGCGAACTAAAGTGCATCATACTGAAAACGGTATTAACGATATAGAACTGCGACCAACTTCTCTCAATATGGCAAAACGTAAAGAGAAGCGGGGTTGCGCAGAGGTAACCCAAAGTCAAAGACTGGAGACTTATCCAGTAGCGACCAAACCGCGTATTCCATTTGACGAGACCAACCGATAGGAGGCTTAAAATACCAAGCAAGGTCAAGATTGATTTCAATCTGGTCTCGACAATCACTTCTTTAGCGAGGAACATCGTAAAATACCAATAGAGGAAGATTGCCAGAGCAATGCAAACGAGTTGATACCAGATCGGAATTTTTTTGTCGGATAGATCGCAGCGATCGTACCAAAGTGCTAAAACAACCAAAACCGCACAAACGGCGAGGAGAGGCAGCACCATGACTTTGGCCATAACGCCAAATCCCATCAAAAGACCTGCGAGGAGAGTCCACATAAGCCGAGTCGTTGCCGCCCTAGTTCGTGAAAAAGCTAGCGCTGCAAACGCGGCAAAAGCAAAAAACATGGCGCACATCTCGGTCCGGATGATCATCCCATGAAGCAGCAAGCCATACGAGAGAAGGGCGAACCCTGCCCCGATCCATGCGGGCCACATCGCTTGGCTCCAGAGCCATAGGCTCAAGCCAAGAAAGATCGCGGTGCAAACCGCAAAAATACAAGTCAAAATACGTCCCGCAAAATAAACCTGTGGCAGCCGAACGATGGGATCATCCGCGTCAAAAAACTGCTGGAGATTTTCAAATGGCACGATCTCCATCGAGTGCAAAATTCTAAATCCTGTCGCGTACAATAGATAAGCACCCAAGGTAGGGTGATCGATATACGATGGTTCGCTGCCTTCGTTGATACGCAGCGACTCCATAAGAACAACTGAGTCTTGATCGAGGTTAGAGAACCAAATGACAGGTCTATTCAGACTTCGCGTATGCCAAACGTAACCCGAAACGACCAGCACAAAAGTCAAAATACCCAACAGGGGAATGGGGCGCGGCAAATTCTGACCTCCATGGGGCTTAGGCAACTCAGTTGGAAAATGTTGTTATGGCATATTCGATCTATAAAATCCATATGGCACCCTTCACGTTCCAGGGCGCCCCCATGAAATTTTATCCGCTCACTCCGAATACGGATGAATACGCAATTGAACTCAAACCTCTCCATTTAACCTCCTTTTAGGCCGAAAATACCCAAGCATGATTCGCAAATTATGGAGGGTGCGATGCAACTTAAGTTCCTACCAATTTTGATCTTTTTAACAATAACCCACCTCGCCGCCTGCGGTGGCGGGGGAAAAACCGCGGGATCTCGTAAGCCAACCGATTCCCCAAATCCAACGACCAAGGGACGCACATCCGATATGACACTAGCGCCTAAATTTAATTTAAAATTGGATACTTATAATAGCTGCACCGACCTGCACGACGATCTATTGCAGCGGGTTAGAGCATTCAATGCAAGGCAAGACGAACTCCGGCGCCAGTACAAGAACCATCCTCAAATGGAAACGCAAAACGATAAGGCATCCGCTCCGAGCGAGGGAAGCGAGGGAAAAGCGACACTGAACCAAGATTCAATCACTAACCTTCAAGAACGAGGGATCGATGAGGCCGATTACGTAAAAAAGAACGAATTTCACGTCTATGTGTTACACGGCAACTTGCTTGAAGTACTTCACGCAGACACCCTTGAAAAGCTTGGCGTCATCAAACTCCCATTTTCATCCAAAGAAACACCAAACTATTCTCGCTTCGTTTCCGAGGAAAGATCTAAAAATACTAACCTTAGCCTTTACACTGCAGGGCATCGGATTGTGATTCTGGGACAAGACGAAGACCAAACCAAAGTTGCAGTATACGAGACCAGCGATCATTCACTCCCCAAACTAAAATCCGAGGTTGCAGTCCCAGGGATCCTGAGCGACAGCCGCCTTGTTGGCGGTCACTTGTTTATGATAGATTCAAACAAAGTGGATATTGATCGGGACGATTCGGATTCCTTCTTTCCCTACGTGACCCTTCGAGATTCTGACTTTTTGGGCACTCAATTTCACGGCATCGACTGCAATAAGATTGTAAGATCAGCAGCAAATGACCTCAACTTCGATTTTGTAACGGCGTTCAGCCTCGATATTCAGAGCGAGAATGTGGCTGAATCAGTAAAATCTGTCGGTCTCCTCGGCGTAAACGCCGGCAAAAATGTGTATGTTGGATCCAATCATATTATCCTCTTTCAGGACAGTTACGATTTCTCCTTATATGCCTCTTCCGAGCCAATCGAAATCAAGGGTATGCTAACAGGTATCGCTTACGATCCCGAAACCGGTGATCTCACACCCAGCGCTCGTGGCTCAGTACCTGGCAGATTCCCTAAGGGTCAATGGTCGTTCAAGGAGTTTTCAGATCAAACCTTGGCCGTCGCAACGACCACCGATCAGCCTCTCGAAGGCGCAAAGGCCGACGAGTCAGGGCGCAACCATCTCTTTCTTTTGAAGCAGAAGGACAGCGAATTTGCCATTGCGGGCAAAGTGCTGAACTACGGGAAACCTCACGAGGATATTCGGGCGGTTAGGTACACGGAGGATATGGCCTATATTGTCACCTTTGAAAAAACAGATCCCCTTTATGCGATCGATATCAAAAATCGGATGGATCCCCAAATTACCGCAGCACTCGAAATGCCTGGCTTTTCGATGTATATGCAACCCCTGAACAAACAGTGGCTTGTCGGGATCGGCTACGACGCTTTGGATCAAGGCGACTTCAGCTTATTTCAGGGCATCCAGGTAAGCGTATTCAAAACCGGGACAACAACCGAACGAGTCGATCAGAAGGTGTTTGGATCGCGTGGCTCAAGCTCAGAGGCTACCTGGAATCACCACGCCTTCTTCGCGGATCATGCGAGCGGCAGCTTTGTGGTCCCTATGGTTCTAGTCCAAAATTCCGGGGGCTGGAGCTATTCGGGTGAGCTTGAATACTCAGGGGCAATTGCATTCTCGGTTGATGGCTCAGGGAAACTGAGCGAGAAAGCTCGAATAAGTCACAGCGACCTTAGTCCACGGCAAGACAAAAGCTGGCAATGGTGGCAGAACTCAACCGAATCAAATGATATTAACCGGGTATTCAAACACCATAGCGATATCATCAGCGTGTCGCGGTTTGGACTTAAGGTTCATGACAGCAAGAGCTTCGAAACGAAAAAAGCAATTGGATGGTAAAGTCCCGCAGCTCGACTTCGGCCATCGTTTCGTCGCAAAATTGCCAAACCCTATGGGGCGCAAGGCGCGGGCCCCAAAATCACCGGAGCGTATCGCGCATACGTAAGGATGATTTTTGGCCCAAAACGCCGCGCCACACAAGGCTTTGGTGATTGCAGCAGAAAAAATGGCCGAAGTCGAACTCAGAGTTTATTTAAAAGCCCTGCCGTCTTGTCAGGCGAACGGAACCGGAGATCGATGTAGCTCGTTTTTTTAGTTCATAAGCCTCAGAGGGAACGAATTCGGGGCGGCTAGGCATCGATTTGTGTTTCGGAGACCACCCGGGTGGCTTCATTAGCATCGCGCAGCGATCACGCCAACTCGCGGGTTTCATCAAATCGCGGCCGATGCTTAGCCATTCATGAAAATAGATTTGAAAAATCGAGGTTAAAGGAGTCTTATCGACAATCCCATAGACGACGGGTTCGACTTCCGGTTCAAAGGTACCAAAGAGTTTGTCCCACAGAATCAACACCATCCCAAAGTTTTTATCCAAATACTGGGGATTGCTACCGTGATGAACCCTGTGATGGGATGGAGTCATTAAAATATGCTCTAGAAAACCAAGAGAACGGATGCGTGGATTGTGTAATAGCACATCATAAATGGCCATCACGCTTATGATGATCACAATAATCTCAGGGGGAAAGCCCAACCAGCAGATAAAACCATAGAATGGAGCCCGAACCCATTCCGTGAATAGCGAAGAACGAACTTCAACGCTGGCATTGTAGGTTCTAGAACTATGATGGACCACATGAACTGCCCACAAAAGGCGAATCCTGTGAAGCATGTAATGACGAAGATAGCCCAATAAATCGATCAGAAGAAAACAGCCGATCCACGTCCATACCGATCCCATGTCCATGTCTGTCAACCGGTGGCTATATCCAAATGCCGCGAATGCTCCAAAAGCCGCCATAGCCATAACATAACGAAACACAAAATTAATAAGGCCAATGCTTAAGTTATGCCGGACCTCGGCCGCATTATAATCACTGCTTCTTAAGTAGAACAACCCACGGATCACATCGACAAGGACCATGGCGGTCACCATCAATCCAGATAATTGAGCAAGGCGGATAGAAATTTCCATTTTTTTTCTCCCTAACTCACACGGGTGGTTGATCGCCCACCTAGCGTGGGTATCAATCATGGTGCACGCAACTTGCCAAAAAAATTACTTTGATTACATGTAGTTATATTCATCTTCGGTGAAAAGATCGTAGACACCTGTCAAAAAAATCGAGGTACCGGCAGCGGGAGGCCTTAATCGAACTGAGAAGCACTTAGCTTAGAGCCTGAGCTACCTTCATAGGACGGGATCGACGGCGAGGGCTATCTTGAGGGGTTCATAGATTGAATAACGGCTGCTGAGTTTGTGGTCCCAAGGCGCAAAGGATTTTGTCACCCGATCATAGTAAACGAGATCTTTTTCTACCTCCTGCCTGGCACCGATGGGAATGCTACCGTTTCGGACGAATAGTTCGTGCCAGTGCCTGAGTCTTGCGGCCGCCGCTTGCTTCTCAACGATCGCCCTAAAATCAATTGGTGACACAACGCATACTCCGTATGTCCCCTTCTGCCAGTGTAGATAGGTGCTTAGCCATTCTTCATCGATATCGTCGATCGGGAGATCCGTAGAGAAGATCTGACGAGCCTCCTCATAATCGCGTCGATGAAAAACGATCGGGTCTGCGAGACGCTCGATCCAGGCCACGATTGAGCGATCAAAAAAAGGACCGGATGCATTTTCAAACTGTTGGTCCTGCCGGCCAAAAATATGCGATGTCACCGACCGGCTATCGTCTGCAATTCGGTAGCTTGGACCGGGGATAATGGCATGAGCTACAAGATTTTCGATTTCCGCCGCGCTGACCTGCACCTTTGCCGCCACATCTGACAAAGATAAAAAGGAGTGATGAATATAGCCATCCGCATCCGTCAACGATCACCTCCTCAATTCACGTGCGCGTGAAAACAAATCGCATCCCCCAAAACATGAGCAGCATCTCCCCTACAACAAAACTTTGGAGATCTCCTCTGGCTTGGAAACGCCCGTAAATATCGTACTTCCCGCCGATGCTGCAATGATAAACACAATAGCAAGCCATTGTTGGGGACTTAAGATTTCATGAAGAAAGAATTTTCCTGACATGGCTGCAACGGCAGGTTCCAGACTCATGAGAATTCCAAACGTTTTAGCAGAAAGCTGCTTCATAGCGATCATGTCAAGCGTGTAGGGCAGTGCGCTTGACATGATCGCCACTGCCAAAATCTGCGGAGCCAGACTCCAATCCCAGGGAATTGGACCTGAGAAACCAACCGCCAACGGCAAAACGACCAATGTCGCTCCTAAAATGCCAAAGGCCGTAAGCGGTCCACTCGAAAGCCGCCCACTCGCCCGCGTGCCAAAGATGATGTAAAGTGCCCAAAAAAATCCCGCGCCAAGGGCCATACCGATTCCAACTGGATCGAGCGCGGTGGCATCATGAGCCAAAACCGGCATGACCAGTATCACCCCCAAAGTAGCCAACACCGCCCAGACATAATCGAGAACTTTGCGAGACAATAGAAGGGCAAGCAGGAGCGGCCCCATGAACTCCAGCGCAACCGTAATTCCAAGGGGTATGCGCGCCAAAGCTAAATAGAATAGAAGATTCATGCAGCCCAAGGCTGCACTATAGAGCGCAATGATGCCCACATCTTTACGCTCCATCTTTGCCCGCCACGGCCGCCAAATGATCATCATCAGAACACTGGCAACCCCGAGTCGTCCCAGAGTCGTTCCAAATGGACCCAGCAAGGGAAACAACTGCTTTGCCACCGAAGCCCCCAATTGAATGGAGGCCATGGCAAAAACCAACATAGCAACCGGTGCACCTATGGGATGCAAGCTAACCTCAAAACGCCGCGATTATAGACTCTCCGTCTCGTTAGCATTGTGAGATTCGCCCGCCTTGCCATCGCCGAGCTGGGCACGCAATTTTTTGAGATCATCGGCTATCACGGCCAGATTTTGCTTTACGACCGAGATCTGCTCCGCTTCGGGATAGTCAGAGATAGCTGACTCAAGAATTTTACGGGCGGACTCAAGGTAGGATGCTTTTGTCCTCAGGTCGCCAGAAGGCATCGAATTCTGATAAGCCTGAGCAGCTTTCTGGCGCAATTCCTGAACCGCAAGATTTTCGTAACGACGAGCTTTTTCGTGAGCCGAGTCAAAAATCGGGTCTGTTGCAGGAATCTGAGCTAGAGCATCGATAGCTTTTTTGTAGGCGCCATCTTCGGCAAATTTCTCAGCTTGCGCAAGAATCGCGTCGCCGCGAGCTAAATCACCCGGTGACAGAGGCGCTGCTTCAGGGGCGGGAGAATCAGCAGTAGGTTGTTCGATCGTTTGCTCCTTGACATCAGTAGCGGGCGCTTCGAGCTTCGGTGGAACCAGGGAACCCCACTTTCCCGCCTCGCGGAACACTAGCTGCCGAATTTTTTCTTTGAATTCAGCCGTGTCACCGCTTAGTTCTGTAGCCTCAAGAGCCTGCTTGTAGATGTCGTGATTCTTAAGAGCCACGTTATCGCTTAGCGCCGCAACGGCATCGATACGATACTTTTTGAACGCTAGCTCCAGCGACTGAGTTTCTGGGGCCGGCTCGTGAGCTTCAAGCGTTCCCGAGGTTAGATCCTCATTGTTCTTTAGAATCCGCCTGAACGTGCCCACGACCACGGCTGCCTCTTCAACCTTGTTGAGTGGCAGTTTCTTGAAACCTTGAATAAATGCTTTGTCCTCAGGCCTGAATGGGTTTTCTGGTTTGCTTAGCCTCATCACATAACTAAGCGCGGCCTGCTTGTCATCCGCTCCAGGCTTTTTCGCGCTTTTGGCCGAATTCTTCTGGTTGGTTTCTGAGGTCACCTCGCTATCAGTCGTTGTGACACAAGACGTCATTGCCAAAAGGGAAATCAAACCGACACTGATCAAAAACCTAGCCAACATTGGAATATCCTTGATTAAGTAATCTTAAAAACTAAAAACAATGACCGTATTTTGCCTAGGTGTTTCGCATAAAACCAGTGAAAAGTCCAAAAGATTAAGGAGTATTGAAGTTTTGAGCATCCCACCTCCTGGGTTCCTGATACCCAGTCGAACGAGGAAAGAGAGGAACCCGGCGATAACGGAACGATATTCGAAGTATTTTCATTATGTTAGACGCCAATCGTCAATACGCCCTAAGCCCTAAAACGAGTCAAAAAAATAAAGCGGATCCACGACGTGCTGACATAAGTGCGGCAGCACATTTAGTGCGGCAGCACAATTTAGAAATCCAAGGAGAATCCCGCAACTGACCGACGGTCCTCATACGGCACACCGGTCGATGATATGTCACGACCAAAGGTTGCAACATCAAACGAAAGCCAGCCTAAACGTAGCGAGGCGCCCGCGGTCACGTATCCCTGTGAGATACCTCCACTAATGGAAAAAGGGCTAGGAAGCAGGGGATTTCCCGTGATGATTTGAATCCCGGCATGGACCCGCTTCATGAGCGGAATGTCCGACAGGCCATAGGTTGAAGTCCCTGAAGTCAAGGTGATCTGATGGAGATCAGCAGCAAGCCGCATGGCCAATTTCCGACCAAACCGTGGGGTGATGGACATACCGACCCGAAAGTCCGTAGGATCAACCGTCGAAATGGCATCTGGGTTGGAAAATTTCCCAGTAAACACTGTTCCACAGACCGTCTCTCGCGTCATGCTGAAGGGATTGAGGTAATTATCTTTGCAGCCCGAGGGTGCATTGATGACAGCGAGCGCAATCGTAGGAAACCAGAAGTCGGCGAGCGTAAACATCATGCCCCCGTCAATGGCCAAGCCCTGGGACACATTGGCATTGGTTTTGAGAGTCTCTTGCATGAGCTTGGCATCCAAGAAAGTCGAGGTTGCAAGTGTATCTTCAAAAGCATAGCGAGAAATCGGTCTTACCTGAAAACCTAAGTTGAATCGGTTTGAGGAGTTGGTCAGAGCAAAACCGGCAACGCCCCCCACATCCGATATAATCTCGGTCGTTGTCAAATTGGGGTTGACGCTGTCAACTTGGGCTTTCATGGTTGTGTAAGAGTAGCCTGCGAGGGCTGTCGAAAGCTGGCGGCCAAAATTCAACATCATAAGCGGTGCCGCGCCGGCCATGACCCAAAATGGCTTATCTACAAGCTGCGCACTGTTTTGGGAGATTTTGGTCGCAAGTTCGCCTTCATCGACTGAGCTGCTCATCGCACCATAAAAAGCCTTCGCCCCAGGATTGACTCCCCCAACAAGATTGGGAAATTTGACCTTATTGACGGCATGGCGCGCTCGTTGTTTGCGTACTCGGGAAATCCCGGCAGGATTGGTCCAGATTGCATTTTCATCGTTGGATACGGCGGTAAAGGCGCCACCCATCCCCATGGGCAGAACCGTTGTGAAATGATCGCGTATTTCCAACGCATGTGCCCGACCTGACAGACCAAACGCGAGCACAGACCACAATACGGTAAGCTTATTCAAAAGAATCCTTTCTTTGCTGCCTACACCTGCAAGGGGTATCGACCCTAGATCTCAAAACATAAGCCTCAAAAAATTTATTTCAATGATTTCAGTCACATAAATTATTACTCGCCATCAAGATTTCCCCGGGTCCCTAGCGAGGGCCAAGCGGCTGACGGAATTCATCCCCGAAGGGGTTTTTGCCGGAAAAAAAGCTTGAACTATCCAACCAAACCATCAGAATTAGATGACCAAAAGCGAGGCTTTATTACCCCAAAATTAATCGCAGTTAGAGCACGAGAATCAGGAAGATCGCGCACTTTATTGAAACGCAAACACGGGGTTCGATGGTCTGGATTACCCCCATGTAGATTGCAGAGTGGTAAAATGGCTGTAAGAAACGATGTTGAAAAGAGATCAAAATCTAAGAAGGTTTTGGATTCGTTCGACCTGAAGGAAGGCCAAATCGTAGCGCAAAAATACCAAATCGAAAATCTGGTGGGACGCGGGTGGGAGGGCGAAGTCTATTTGACTCGCGAACTCGCCACCGGGATCGAACGCGCGGCAAAGTTCTTTTTTCCTCATCGTAATCAAGACAACAAAGTAGCCAACCGCTTCGCCCAAAAACTCTACCGAGCGCGCCACAATCCTATGATTGTTCAATACCACAATCAGGAACATGTTTGGCTCAAAGGTATCAAGGTCACCTGCCTGATTTCCGACTTTGTCGATGGCGAACTACTCTGCGATTACCTTGCCCGCCAGCCTCTCAAAAAGCTCCACCCATTCATCGCTCTCCATATCGTACGCGCCATAGCGGAAGGATTAGAGATTCTGCATCAGGAAGGCGAGTATCACGGTGATTTGCACACAGGCAATGTCTTTATCAAACAGAGCGGTATCCATTTTCGAATCAAATTGATCGATCCCTTTGACTGGCGCGACTCAAAACAGCTCAATATCAAGAAAGATGTCGTGGACCTGGTAAAACTTTTTCATGAGCTTCTCGGTGGATCCAAGAGCTATCCTCAGCATAGCCTCGAAATCAAGGCCATCTGCTGCGGGCTCAAGGCCAGTCTAATCATCAAAAAATTTAAAAACGCCGGCGCCCTTCGCCAGCACCTAGATTCCTTTAGCTGGGGGGACTCATGAGCCTTGTTGTGGAAAAATTCTGCAACGTCCACATGAACGAGCCCATAGAATATAAGACGGACGATTTTTCGGTCGCCGTATTCACCCAGAAAAAACGGGAGCATGATCAAAACGAGGATTCCCTTGGTGTCGTTATACAAGGCGGAGGAAATTCCATCGTCGCGGTAGCCGACGGGGTCGGAGGCCACAAACAAGGCGAGGTCGCCTCGATGATTGCAATCGATGAGATCATCAAGGCTGTAGGTCAGGAAGCGCCCAAAGACTGCTATCAGTCCCAGATCCTTCACGCCTTTGACCAGGCCAACCTTCGGATCCTGGGACTAAATAACGGAGCGGGTACGACCCTGATCGTTATGGAACTTACTCCCGAGTGGGTGCGCTATTACTGCGCCGGAGACTCTGCCGTGGAGGTCGTCGGGGGCAAGGGCAAGAAAAAATACCGTTCGATTGGGCATTCGTCTTTTGATCTTGCGATCGAGGCTGGCATCATCGACGAATCCAAAAAGCAAACAAATATCAATCCCGAACTTCGGAACACCATCACCAATGTGGTGGGAGCCAAGGATATGAGGATTGAAATAGGTTCCAAACACAGGCTAGACGATCGCGATGTCATCGTCATGGGAAGCGACGGACTTTTCGACAATGTAATGACCGACAAAGTCTTGCAAAAAATTCGGTCAAAAACCCCGCTCAAAGTCTGCCTGTCGCTCGTAGAAGCCGCAAATCATCAGATGTACCAATCTGAACCTTCGGAATCTTATTCAAAGCCTGACGATCTATCGCTCATTGTCGCCATGAGATATAAAGAATCAGCCTGAGCTGAGCTCGACTTAGGATTGGCGATTTCGCGACGAAAAAAGGGCCGAAGTCGAGCTGAGAGCCTGTTTAAAAAGGCTCTGAGTCTTCGCGGGAATCAATCAATCCTGCAATTTCCCACTTTGAATATTATGGATTTCAGTTTCAACATCAGGGATCGTCGCCAGGTCGTGCTTAGCCCTTAGGATCAAGCGCACCGCAGTATACTGACTCACCTGACCGCGAGTCAAAAGCTGACACAGAGTGTCTTCCAGGATGTCGGTCTTAGCATAAACTGTCTTATGTTGAGGCCAGAGGTTGGTATCGCTGTTGGCGCCGCCAAAGCAAAGCGGGATAAGATGATCGATCTTAAAATCATCGCGGTTCATATTGGCAATATTATAGCCAAAGGCTTCGTCATACTTATGAATGATGGCCCATTTACGCGACGATGAAACATTGCGCCTGCAGTAATTGATTTGTTCGGGGTAACGGACCTCATCAGGGTGATCACAGTAAGCACCCGGAGTCATCTCGTCGCTGGGACCAGTTGGGTACGCACCGGGATTGTACCCAGATTTTCCGAAGAGCACGTTGGACGTATCGGAGTCAGAGAGGGGTGCCTGGCCACAGGAAATTAGGGACAAGCCGAGAGCAAACAAAAGCACATGCTTCATAAAGTCTTCCTCATAGCTGGGCATTATACGGTGCCCTGTAGAAACGCCGGACCAATTTCCGGTATATATGAGCGAATTCCATCCCAGAATTCGAATGTCTTATATGATTATCATAATAGTTTGCGCAAGCAAAAAGCCAAGCAATGACCGTCCTTTACAAAAAATTTATTTTTCCTTGTCCATTTTTTGATCAAAGAAAATGAAATTAGCTGGTTAGGGAGCGTTGACCTCTTGATTCTCGCAGGCAATTCATCAGCGGGTGCTAAATCGTTGCAGGGAATCAGCCAAAGTGGCCGCAGCTGGTGGGTTAAAGCGTAGGAATAATTCGGGTTCTATCACCTCAAGCTCCATAACCCGCAATTTTCCAGCTTGATCTACAATGGCATCAACCCGCGCGTAATAAGGCATTTCAGGGCAGGCCAAAACAGCAGCCTCCGCGAAGAGACGCTCGTGAGGGTGAACCGTATGCGGGTGGACAGTTCCACCATGGTCATCCTGGACTCGAAAATCATTCGCTTTGGGCTTTTTTAGCACCGCGTGGGTGCAAACCCCGCCGATCACAATAAAGGAGTATTCGCCCTCATTCACAATGGAAGGCATGAAAGGTTGGATAAAAAAGTCACGGTCCCGACTGAGTTCAGCCCAAAGAGGGTTTGAATCGGTCATTTCGTTGGGTAACAACCGGTAGGTGAGGTAGGCGGTTTGGGAGCGGACGGGCTTTATGATGTATTCCGCAGCCTCGGGCCAGGCCTCCAAGGCTGCTGCAAGCGGCAAGGGTTTACTCTTGGTGCTCACAAGCGTTGGGATGATAAGAACACCCGCCCGCTGCAGATCAAAAAGATAACGCTTGTCCAAATTCCAGTGCACCAAGCTGAGGCTGTTGCAAAGCTGCGCTGGATGAGGAATTTGATTCAACCATGCCAGGAAGCGATCGCATTCGGCAAAATAATTCCATGTCGTGCGAAACACGAGAATCTCATCAGCCTGATAGTCCAGCGGCCCCTCCCACGATGCACGTCGCACCTCAGAACCGCCTCTTTCCAATGCATCGATCAGGAGTCGATCTTCGGCAAAAATCTGCTCAACGTACCAATCCCCCGGAGACTCACGAAGGTAGCGATCCTCCGTCAACAACACAAACGCCGCCAAGCCAAACCCCTCATCGCCTCGTCAATGTGCTAATGCTAATTGTTCCGCGACGATTACGCCTTTTCCGTTGTACTTGTCAAGCTGTTCTGCGCTGAGCTCATGGAGCCATTCGACACCGGTCTCGTTGCGATCGATGCGCTGAACCATTCCTCGAACCTGGGCCATTTGCCCGACATCAAGCCGTTGCGGCGCGGAACTTTTGTTTCGAATTACCAGCACAGCATCGTTGTTCCCCGTGCGAACGAGATAAATATCTTCTGTTAGTTTGGCCTCAACATTACCGACCATCGCCACAACTTTGCCCAAATATTTGTCAGGATAGTTTAAGACATCAGCCGAATCTGTAACCGATACCGCCGTCTGCGACAATGTTACGTCAGACGGTTTTGATACCGAGGATTCCGTTTGCCCGGATTCAGTTCGGCCCACCTCGGCCATGCGTTGCTCGGACCGTTTGGCTATTACGGCACCCCAGATAATAAGAGCAACAATAAGAGCACCGGCAATCGAAAGCCACATGGCATAGTTGCTGCGTGGTGTGCTGGTATGATCATCCATAACAGAAATCTCCTTCCTTGTTAGTAACCATAAATCAAGCATCCTTTGGGCTTGCAAGCCACATGCCGAAAAAAACACCGCTCCGGTCCATACGCGAGATTCGTGGTATCATTTCAGCTTAGTTCTTTGCCTGGAATGCGATACTATAGACCGATGAAAAAACTTGTCCTGACGAATCAATTAAATATCATGCAAAAGACGCCGTCGAATTCAGCTCCCCGCAAGCTCGTTCAATCTTACCGGGCACCGTGGCTGCGATTATTACCTATCGCAGCCATGCTTTTTTCCAGCAAGACAGTGGTAGCCTATAATTTCGACACGTTCTACGCGGATGCTATAAAAAATTCCCCCAACCTCAAAGCGGCGGAACAACGCTACGAAGTTGCAAAGCTATCCCGGGATCTGATCGGTTATGGCGATGCTGCCTCGGTTTTGCTGCAATCTACCCTTGGCGGCAATCGGGACGAAACCCCGGGGCCCAATCAAGGTTTTAACAAAGATCAACGCCATGCAATCCAGCTAACTCTTCCGCTCTATGATTTTGGTAGGCAATCAGACCTCGATGGCGCCGCGACAAAACGCCTTGAGGAAAGCGCCCATGATAAAACCCTGGCCGAAGTCGGCATTCAGGCACTAGCAGGACGCATCTTTGTCAATGCCATCCATGGCAAGTCGGTCTACGAAAAGGCCAAAGCCCAATTTGAAATCGCGGCTGCAAAACTGCGCAAGCAAAAAGACAATTTTGCCCAAGGCCTCCGCCCCGAGGCCGATTTGATCGCGGCAGAAATAGATTTCAGCAAAGCCGAAGCTACCTTTGCGCGCGCTGATCACGATTACCAAATTTACCTCAATGACCTTAAATTCTTCGCCGGCAAGGCTGGAAGCAGCGTCCCTCTGCAAGTTTCTTATGATTCGCTCATGATCAGCGAACTGAAGAACTTGTTCACCAAATCCCCCCCCGACGACCTCAACAACCATCCCAAGATTTCCAAGATTCAGGCAGAACTCGCTGCTCTAGATTTTGACAGGCAGCACGACAGCGATACCCGCTGGCCGATGCTCAACGGCGCACTCCGCTTTGGGGAAAACGGGTCGCTGTCACCGCTTTACCCCCGGCTGGAGGCCTCCCTGCAGCTTACCTGGGACATCCCTGTTAACCAAAAAATGACCAAGACCTTGCTTCAGAATCGTGCCCGGTATAGCGAGGCCGAAATAAACCTTAGCGGCATCAGGGATGAATTGCAGCAATCCTACAAGCAGGGTCTTCAAAAATTGAACAACTATTCCAACGAGCATGAGCTGCTTTCCAAGCAACTCGAACTTGCAAGCCGCCAGGTTCTTGTGACTGAACGACGGTATCAGAATGGATCGGCAACGGCACTTGAGCTCAGCGTGGTGGAAAATCAGCTGGTCACCTTTGAACTTCAAGAGCTTGACCTGGTTTACCGTGCCAGGCTTCAGGCAGTCGATCTCTACGAGATAAGCGGCAAGCCCGAAGTTCGCCGTATTTTTAATCGCCAAGGGTCATCAAAATGAAAATACCACACCTTCTTGTCTTGATTGCGGCGCTCGTCTCTTGCCAAAAAGACGAAAAAAAACCGCAGAAGCCTGGCGGTTCCAAGGGGCCTCCCGCCGTCAAGGCCATTGAAGCAGACCGCAAAATTCTGCCGCGAGTGATCACACTTGTCGCGCCCCTGCAGGGACGAAACCAAGTCGATGTCTACTCGAAAGTATCGGGGCGACTCAGCCATCTAGGATTCAAGGAAAATCAGAAGGTCGGCAAAGGCCAGATCATTGCGCGCGTGGATCGCTCCGATGCGAGCGATTCTTTTCTCTCAACACCAATCTTAAGCCCCATCGATGGCTGGCTTGGGCGGTGGTATGTCAAGAGTATCGGTGAACAAATCGTAACCACCGCTCCGCTCGCTACCATAGTTGACGACAACCATCTGCAAGCCACGGTATACCTTACGACTGCAAATTGGCTTGAAGTAAGTTTCGATACCTCCGTCACGGTGAGGATCGGCGAACAAAGTAAGCCCGCGAAAGTCATTGAGATCTCGCGAGCTGCCGAGAACAACACGGGCCGCGGCGTGGTTAAGGTTGAGGTCGAGAACGGGTCTACTCAATGGCGTGCCGGCATGATCGCAGATATTGATTTTGCGCTGACACCAAAACCGCGGCTGATTGTGCCAACCAGTGCGCTGCTGAT
>CAZOSN010000001.1:64625-90130 GCA_964582405.1 uncultured Oligoflexales bacterium
GCCTTTGTCTATACTGTTGATCAGGACAAGGTCTCTAAGAAGAAAATTGAATTTGAGCTGATCTCCCAGGACGAAGCCGAAATTCTGACCGACCTAGGCGAAAGCAAAAAGATTGTTACCGTAGGAGTCAATTTGCTTTTCGACGGCGCGACGGTCAAAATTTTTGATGCGGCCGTTCCAACTCCCAATGGTTGAATAACATGGATCTACTTAAGCTCTCAATCAAGCGTCCTATATTTATCACCATGGTGACTCTGCTCTTGATCACCCTTGGGTTTATCGCACTCAAAAAGCTCCCGATCGATCTCTACCCAAGCGTATCCTACCCAACGCTCGCAGTGCGTTCAAGTCTGCCAGGAGCCGCGCCCGAGGAAATCGAGCAGCTGATCACAAAGCGCCTTGAAGATGTCCTCAGCACAATTTCTGGAATTAAGACCCTAAGGTCGGTGAGTCGCGAAGGAAACTCGGTTATCATATTGGAATTCGATACGTCCATCGACATAAAATTTCAGGAGATTCAGGTCCGCGCCAAGGTTGCCAATGCCAGGTCTCGCCTCCCTGAGACCATGGAAGAACCTATCGTCCAGCGGCAAGACCCGGATGATACGCCTATCATCGAGTTGGCAGTCACCGGCAAGCGCTCCACGCTAGAGCTATCAAAACTCGCAGACCGCGTCATAGCAAACCGACTCCGACAAATTGCAGGCGTTGGCGAAGTTAGCCTGAATGGGGAACGCCTCGAAGAAGTTAGGGTCGACCTTCACTACGACAAGCTTCTTGCGCTAAACTTAAGCCCCAAATCGGTCGTTCAGGCGATCTCGAAATTTAACCGCAATGATCCCGTAGGAACAAGCGAAGGTACCGAACAGGTCTGGCTCATCCGCTCGGTCTCACAGGCCAAATCAATATTAGATCTGCAGAAAATCCCTGTCTTGCAAATCGCTGACGGGAACACGGTCTATCTAAAAGATATCGCCGACGTCGAGATGTCAGTACGCAAGGTTCAAAAAGTCTATCGTTTTGGCAAAGCGGGCTATTCCGAAGCGTCGGTAGGACTCGAAATCCTTAAGCAGTCAGGAGAAAACACGCTGGAGGTATCAGACCGACTCAAAGGAGCAATCGCTGAACTCCAAAAATTCCTCCCCGATGATATCGAAATTAAAACCATTCGCGACAACTCCACCCTCATTAGACAAAACGTCGATGATGTCTACGAAAGTCTGGTCATCGGCTCGATTCTGACTGTCTTGGTCGTTCTTCTGTTTCTGCAGAGTCCACGCTCGACCTTGACCACGGGTCTCAGTTTGCCGTGCAGCGTCATTACCACTTTTGCGGTGATGTCAGCATTCGGTTTTACCGTCAACGTGATGACCCTTCTCGCATTATCGCTGGCGATTGGCCTTTTGGTTGATGATGCCATCGTGGTAAGAGAGAATATTTTCCGCCACATCGTTCGGAACAAAGGAAAAAACCCTCAGGATACCGCCTATAAGGGCGCCCGAGAAGTGGCGCTCGCTGTTATCGGTACCACGCTAACGATCGTGGCGGTTTTCCTGCCTGTGGCCTATATGGGCGGGATCACGGGCCAGTTTTTCACCCAATTTGCGCTCACGATCGTCTTCAGTGTACTCGTCTCGCTCTGGGACGCGCTGACTATGGCCCCCATGCTCTCTGCCTACTTCGCAAACATCCCCGATCCGTTGCGCGAATGGCAAAAATTTGGTGGCATCGGCACGTGGATCTACCGCCGGCTTGTCAGATTCGAGCATGGCTTTACGGTTCTCGAACAATGGTACGAACGTGGGCTGACGTGGGTATTGCCCAGGCCATGGGTTGCCCTGCTCGCTGCTTTATTGTGCGGAGCTAGTATTTTGGGGGGCGCGGCGATCGTCAAAAAAAGCTTTCTTCCCTCGCAGCTAGGCCAGACTTTTGAATTGGCTCTAAACGGTCCGTTAGCTCAATCCATGCCCAAGATCGATAATATCGCTCATATGGTCGAAGACAAAATCTCTGGGCTTGAAAGCATCGACTATTACACGGTATCGGCCGGGCGTTCCTTCAGCGGGTCTTCCAATATAAGGTTTACGATAGGCATCAAAGATTCCTGGAACACGAGCCAGACCAAACTCGATCAAGTGCGACAATCCGCTCGAAAGCTTGTCGAAGGGATTCCAGGATTTAGCATCCGAATTTCCGAACCGTCTGACCCGCTCTTTGGTGGAAGCGGGCCGGGTCGGTTTCAGCCTGTTTCCGTTCTTGTTGTGGGCGAGGAGATCGACAAAATCAAAGACCTCGCTCGCGAGGTACGAGTCGCCATGCTTGAAGTTCCTGGAATTCAAGATATTCCTCCGATTGATGAATCTGGTTTACCCGAGATCCATCTGACCCCAAAACCAACCTATGCAAGCATGTTCCAACTCACGGCCAGCGACATCAGCGATGAGCTTAGGATCTGGGTCGATGGGGACATTTCCAACTACTATAAGGACGGCGACAATCAGATCCCAATTCGGGTCAAGATGAAACATGGCGATGAGCTGACTCCGCGCGCGCTCCTTGCCATGCAAATCAAAGCTCCATCGACTTCCACACGAAAAGACGTCGAGGTTCCTCTTTCAACAGTGGTCAAACTAAACGCCGGAAGCGGCCCCAACCTAATTATCCGCGAAAGCAGACAGCGCCTCCTTAGGGTAGGTGCCACGATCACACAAAAAGCTGCCTTGGGCGATGTCGTCCGCGGTGTCGAAGAAAAAATCAGCCAGATACCACTGCCCTCCGGCTATTCGCTGAGGGTTGCCGGTCAGAACGAGCAAATGCAGGAGCTATTTCAAAACATAGCGATCGCCTTAGGACTCGGTTCGCTGTTCGTGTATATGATTCTTGCCGCGCTTTTTGAGTCGTTCCTCCAGCCGCTGACGGTAATGGCCGCGATTCCACTCGCGGCCACAGGCGCGTTCTTGGCTCTGATCGTGTTTGGACTGCCGCTTGATCTGTATTCGGGAATTGGGCTGATTCTGCTAGCTGGCATCGTCGCCAAGAATAGCATCTTGCTCGTTGATTTTGCGATGCAGCGCGTGCGCGATGGTCACCAACCCTTTGACGCCATCAAGGAATCGGCCCCCCTCAGACTTCGCCCTATTCTTATGACCTCAATCGCAATGATTGCCGGGATGATCCCAGTTGCTCTTGGGTTAGGAGCCTCTGGTTCGACGCGCATGGGGCTCGGCGTCGCCACCATTGGTGGAGTCATTAGCTCGACTTTGCTGACACTTGTGATCGTCCCGAACCTTTTCATATTTGTGTGCAAGATGCAGAGACTTAAGAAATACTTACCCTTTAGCGGACAGTGAATCGTTATGCCTCGCCGTCTGAAATAACTCTGGAACGTTTAACCCTACTGCGTTAAGTCGACGATTGCTGCGTTGCTTGCAGGGAAATAATCCTCATTTACCTAAATGTAAACTGCGGTTTTTTCCCTGCCGCGCGCCTTGCACTCCCCGACTTAACGCAGTAGGGTTAAATGGTTGCAAGCTGCTCTCCGTGTTCCTAATTTAACCGTTGGAACCTCGCCGTTGAGGGCTTTCCTTCGACATAATCTTTTAGATTACCCTTGCGAGGCATCTTTTTCAGTAAAATCAATTTAGTTCCTTCGTGAAATTCTGTAACGTCGAAAAACTCAATTGTATCTGGGCCGAATTTCAATGAAACTATTTCAAGCAGAATTCACGAAAAGTGAGATCGATAAGATCGCCGTTCTATTTGCTTCTGGGGAAATTGGATTTGGGTCGAATGTTTTACTATTTGAATCAAAGTTTGCCGAGTTCTCTCAAGGTGCATTCAATATCGCCGTCAATTCAGCAAGTGCAGCTGCCTTCCTTATATTCGACTATTTAAAGGAATCATTTGGGACCTGCGATGTCTATACTCCATCTCTTGGTTTTACTTCACCATCGTGGGCTGCCAGACATTTTGAACACAGGTTGATTTTTGTCGATGTTGAGAACGATCTTCTTTTTTCGTCTGAATCATACAGACAACGTCGAAAAAATCTAAATTCTTCCAATCAACCGGTACTTATGCCACTTCTTTATGGGGGCGTGAGTGGAATTAGTCACTGGAATCCTCTGGGAGACGAAATCATAGTTATTGATGCCGCCCATTGCCCTACTCCAACTATTAAATATAATTTCGCCTTTTTCTCTTTTCACCCACTCAAACCAATCGCCATGTCCGACGGAGGATTGATTGCCTGTGATTCTGAGCACGCTGCCAACTACTTCACCAGCTACCGCAACTTTGGTCGCAAACAGTCTGATCTGACCTATGATATCACTCAATCAGGATTTAAATTCTATATGAACAACCTAAACGCCACAATCGGACTAGGGCAGCTTGACAGCTACGGCCAACGCTTAGAAAAAAGAAAAATGAATCACGAGATCATTCACAAATTAGTCGGATCAGCGCTTATTAAACAGAATGAGCAGTCTTCCTATTACTTTGCAACATTCCTAACGGAAGAAGCTCCTAACATTCGAAAAGCTCTTGGTCTGACCCTTCATTATCCTCCACTTCACGCAACAAGCTACTACAAAGACGGTTCGGATCTACCCAACACGCAAAGCTTAGTAAATCGAATCGTTAACTTTCCAATTTACAACTCTGAAGCTGTAAATCGGGCTATCACAGCTTATCAAGGTCTCGGTTGGTAGTGAGACCTGAGATCACAGTGAAAGGTCTCCAATGGAGACAATGGAATCTCTTGGAATCCAACGAATGACACGTCGTCCCAATACATCAAAAAAAGCTGATGCTGGGATGCTGGACGCCAAACAAGGTCGCTTCGTTGTGATGTTGTCTCGAGTGAGAATATCGCCTGGTTCGAGATCATGGAGTGAGACGACGGATCGTGCCGCATTTCGAAAATTTTCCTCCGAATCTGTAAACCGTCCAAGCCTAACGCCCTTTGTCATTTCCGCATACCGAACGAATCGAATCATATCTTGCAGTTCACATGGCTCCAAAGCAAACGAGTGATCAGGCCCAGGGAGTCGTCGATCAAGAGTAAAATGCTTCTCGATCATTTCAGCTCCAACCATAACAGCCAGCGCCGGAGTTATCGTGTTTTCAGTATGATCCGAAAAGCCAACCTTTACATCAAACCTCTTTTTAATTTCACATATTGTTAAAAGGTTGATGTCCTGCGGTGGCGTAGGATAAGCGTTGTTGCAATGGAGGAGAGTTACATCAGAGTTTCCTGCCTTCGAGCAGATCGACAAAATAGATTCAATATCAGTAAAATCCGCCCCGATTCCTATCGAAATGACCAATGGGAATTTCGTCTCAGCGACCATGCTCACAAATCGAACATCAGTAGCCTCAAACCCCGCGATCTTCAAGCGTTTAACTCCCAAATCAACAAGCTCTCTGACGGCTGCTTCATCGAACGGCGTTGACATAAATTCAATTCCAATTTCATCGCAATACTTTTTCAAATCCCTCTGCCAGCTACGCGGTATTTCAATTTCTCCAATCAATTTATTTATATTGCTATATCCTGCAAAGTCCGGAGTATTAGATACATACAGCGTATCCGCTGAGTAGGTCTGAAATTTAACCGCATCAGCTCCTGCCACTTTTGCTGCTTCTATTAGTTTTAGAGCCTGTTCAAAATTGCGATTATGGTTTGCACCAGCTTCAGCAACAACAAAAATATTCTCTTGTTTAATATGCCTAAGATTCATCTAGAATATCAATTTCATTACAAGTTTGTGCAATCTGCGATAGGCATCTTTCTAGCAATAGCAGCACAAATCCGTTCGCTACCGCGGCCATCAAGAAATCCGAAATTCTTCCTTGACATACTATGCCACTTTCTTTCGTCGCTCAAGAGAGTCCTCAAACAACAATTCCAGTCCTCGAGCGTGATTTCACCTGCTATCCCTAAATAGTGAGCTAATCCCAAATCATGCGCTGCGATTGCCGAATCCACCTGATTGTCCGCGACACTCACTATGATGCTCGGCAATCCTAGTATACAACGCTCCCAAAGGTTGACACCAGCAGCTCCAATGGCAAGATCAGAACGAACCATTAGTTCTTCCAATTTGGAAGTAGTACCCAGCAATTCGAGATGGTTAAATCTAGCAAATTTAGAAAATTCAGGCATCTCCAAACATTTGTCACCGATCACAGCAGTGACATAGAGATGAGAAAAAAAGTCGTCCGATAAAACATTCAGAATTCTAAAATAATCCTTCCAATCGGCGCTGCCAAGGTTCAAAAGTATTCGATTAACACTTCCCGACCTGACACTTGCTCTTTCTTTTATCGCCCTTATCTCCGGTCGAATCAAGATGTAGTCTAGTCCTAAAAAAAAAGTACAGTCACCCGTCACACGCGAACTGAAGGAAGACGCATCGTTTAAGATACTCTGACAGAGCAAAAAATCGCATGCATGACGGCGATGCAAAAAATCATCGATCACCATCACCTTGACTCCCAACTTTTGAAGTCGATCCTCGTACTCCCAATCTATTCCGTAGTGATCAATGACAATTAGATCTGGTACCCCGGTGCCACTAAAACACTCCATCAAATCCTGAAAATCTCTTTCCTGCGAAACACCTAGCCATTGATGATAGGGTAACCCACCAACGGTTTCCTCCAAAACACCTTCTCCTAAGGAAAAGGTCGGCTTCGGAGGATGCCAGGATGATGAGCCTAAATGCCCACGCATCGCAAAGTAAGTCTGACACCCGTACCTACCAAATTTGTCTGCAAGCACTGCACATCTCCTGACGTGACCAAATCCGATGTGATTGCCCCAGTCAACACGGAAATATATTAGGGCGTGTTGACGATTCATAAATAACACATTGAAAATATAGTAAATATTTCCCATCCTCCCGGGTTCCTGAGTTCCCTGTCAAAATACAGGGAAGCCAGGAACCCAGGTGGATAGGAAAACAAAACGTCTACACGCCCTATTATCTGTTTCATTAATTGCGGGATTGGAGGCATGGATTTTTTTTCGTAAATATGATTCATTTCACAGTATAGAACCTTCTCATAACCCGCCGAATGTGTAAGAAATCGAAAAAAGTTCCAATTATTCTTAACCGATTTGACAGCGCACAATATATTCTTGTAGCGATGGATGCGTTGATTTTTTTTCCAGAGAATTTGCCCCCAAAAAATCCGTCAGGAGCAAAGTACTTAAAAGGGATTCCGTAGTTTTTCTCATAATATCCGTACTTCAGGGCCCCTACAGTAGGGAGAGGCGGTATTTCTTTTGAGAGAAGAAGCAATACTTCCTCATGGGATTTTGGGTGGTAAGTAGAACCAAGATCTTCATAATAGGATCGCCCGCAGCAAATTGATGGTACTTGCCAGAATGCAGCTTCGATGCCAATTGTTGAGCCAAAGCTGATGACGCGGTCAGAGTTTCTCAATAATTCGTATGAGCTAACTTTCGATTCAGGAGCCAGATAGGTTACAAAACTAAACTCGATATTCTCAAGATCCCTGACGTACTGCGGACGACATCCCGCAAGATTGGGATGCATTTTGATATAGACGTGATTACCCTCAGAATAGCGCTCTATCTTGGCAAGATCGCCTAATATTCGTTTTATTCCCGAAGTTTGATCCATATATATTGAACGTCGGAATTCTTCACCCACAGCAACAAATTCGTCTTCAGATGAACCGAAAATTGTAATTATTTTCTTAGCTCTATCAAAATTATCTGGAAGCAATCCAATCTGCTGATTCTTGGTAAAAGAGATCCACGATAAAGATTCTCCGTCAACCTTTTGGTGATAAAATTCGCGACCGATTTGCACCCTCTGATCAGACGATGCTTCGGACCAAAGGTGATCAATATCTCTTTTTCGAATATCGATACTTTGCGCCATATCATTTTTGTAAAGTGCATATCGGTACTCATTACAGCCACGATCATGAAAGTGAACTTCAATTTCGAGCTGTTGACAAATACGCAGTAGACTTCGAATAACCGCAAATCTTCCGTTAAAGGCGTATGCCAAGTCAAACTTTTCCTGCCTTATAACTCTTGATAATGTCAGGAATTGAAAGTATGCGGAGTACAACAAATTCTTGATCAAGCTTGTATCTGAAAGACAGGCTTGAGACGGGTCACGATACTTAGAGACCAACGTAGAAAGCACAGCCTCACCAATATCAAACGATAAGTTGTCGTTTGATATGTTATATCGAAGCAACTCGTCCAAATTTTCGAAATCCCAATCAAGCGACGCAAGATTCTGCCGATCTTTTTCCGTCCAAAAGTCAGACAATTTATGTTCATGGATCCGACCTCTAAACAATGAAAAACCTGATACGGCCCGATCTGAACATCTTTGACACTCTCCGAAGTTTAGTTCAGGATTTGCCCAGCAAGACAGGAGGCTTTTTTGACAGCGAATTACGTGGACTTCATCACCGGATTCGAGATGATTCCTAATAAGTTCCAACTCTGTTTCAAAGTGAGGCGTATAAAGAGCAAATGTCGAGACAACGACTACTCTCCTCACAGAGGACATATCATCTCCACATGATGACTAAATTCAAGGAAACAAGGACTCCGATAACTCATCTTCAGTATATTTTGAAGCCATGTCGCGAAATACCTGCGGGGATTTCATCGCAGTTTTTGCTGGAGGCTTCTCAGATATCTCATCCGATCGAATCTTCTTTTTTATGTAACTAGGATCAAAAAAGTTGGCCTGCGTGTGCCCTTGATTCAGAAAATCTCTTGTGAGTTCCTCTGCCTGATTGTAGAGCAGGTGATTCTCCCGCAATAATTCTATCGTCTCTGCGAGCGAAAGAACATTGGATGCCGAACTGAATTCACCACTCAAAGTAGATTCACCTTGAACTTCGCTAACCAACTCAGGTAGTTGTGGCTTTATAACATAATAGCTGCCTCTTTCAATACAGCGACTTTTTTCTTCTTCTGATACCAGGACTTCATGGAGTTTTTCACCAGGCCGAATTCCCGTGTGCTGGATTTCGATATTTCGACCGCCAATGATCGCTTTCGCAACGTTAAGGATCGTCGTTGCAGGGACCCTGGGAATATACGTCTCGCCCGGATTGGCGGAACGAATGGCTTCAATCACTGTGTCTGCTGCCTGATCAAGAGTCATCAAAAATCGCGTCATATCCGGCTGGGTAATGGTCACCGGCCACCCGTTTCTGATTTGTTGGTGAAAAAGAGGAACCACTGAACCCCGAGATGCTAAAACATTACCATAACGCACACAAACCGCTCGCGTTCCCGGATTCCTTAGATTGGAAGTAATCACAATCCGTTCCTGAATGGCTTTAGTCATTCCCATGACATTTACCGGCTTGCAGGCCTTGTCAGTACTAAGAGTCACCAAAGTTTCAATTCTGCGAGGGCTGTGCTCTATCGCCTTTACAAGATTTGCTACACCAATACAGTTGGTTGCCACAGCTTGCTCTGGAAAATACTCACAGGTCGGAACTTGTTTCATCGCAGCGGCATTGATAACCACATCTGCTCCTCGAACCGCCGAGTGCAGATCATATAGATTGAGAACATCACCTATTCTAAACTCCAGAGCTTTCAAAAGATCCTGGGAAATAGTCTCATTGGATTGAGCCATTCGACGAAGGTATCCAATGCGCATGTCTTGTTGTTTGGCTTCGTCTCTGGAAAAAACAATAA
Source organism: uncultured Oligoflexales bacterium (assembly GCA_964582405.1). Taxonomy (GTDB): domain Bacteria; phylum Bdellovibrionota_B; class Oligoflexia; order Oligoflexales; family Oligoflexaceae; genus CAZOSN01. The sequence goes on from CAZOSN010000001.1 coordinate 74,344, forward strand.
CCTTGCGCGGGACCCCGTATCGACCAAGCATCAACCGATCAACTAAAGTCTTACCCAAGGAACCCGTCCCACCAACGACCAATATGCACTTATCACTAAACATCAGACATGTAGGCCTATTCTCATTTAAGCAATGAACATTTTCGCCAACCTTGAGCCAGAATCGTTCACTGGACTGCAACATCGCTCAAAGCGCAGACTAAACTTAGCATGATTAATTTACAGAGGAAGTGTGCTAGAAATACCAAATGAAGTCAACTACTCTGGCTCGCTCGCCTACAACAATAGGGGATTCAACTTGATACAAAACGTATTCCGGGGAACGAGCGACTGAATCATCGTGGCCAAAATAGGGTTATTGGGTCACTCCATCCGGATGTCTATACCGGCTGCGGCTAAATAGGATTTAATTAATTGCGGTGTAACCTGAGTATAATGAAAGACGCTCGCGCAATTTACAGCCGCTACGCCAGCCACCTGAATGACTTCTGCGAAGTGCTGCAACTGTCCAGCACCGCCGCTAGCAATAACGGGTATGCGAACAGAACTCACGATTTGACTGCAAAGCTCAATATCATAACCAGTCATCATTCCATCGCGATCTATAGAACTCAGAAGTATCTCGCCAGCTCCCAACCTCTCGACATGCCGCGCCCATTCCACAGGAGCTACATCGAACGCCTGCTTACCCCCTCGAGAGTACACTTTATATTCCTTACCCGTAAACGCACAATCAATCGTAAGCGCTCAGCCATCCACATATATGACGTTGTAAGGTCTTAGATTAGTCTCGCTCCATAAACAATTTATGAACTGTTTCAGTATACAACCAATACAGGCCCGTGAAGCTTTCATCTATTTCATTCTATTACCTATCAACGGGGCTGACTCACTCGTTGACGAAGGTATTGAAATTTGAACTCTGCTACCTCCCAGTCCTCCAAAGTATCTATATCATGTGCCGCCATTTGAGGAAGGTGATAGCCTACTGTATGCTTCATAAAGACTCTGCCTTCCCGCTCGAAAGCGTCGGTTCTCATCCAGTAGAATTGCCCAGCATCGTGCCATACTGGCAATAGGTCCTGGGATCGGATCAGCTCGCACTCCGGAAAAATAAAACTTACGCGGCCATCATCAACGCGCAATGCCTTCTGTATGGGGCAATTGAATGACAAAAGCGAAATACATGCGTCCGCTCCGGATTTAGAAAAAAAACGATGGCTATCCAATAAAATTTGTCCCGTGACGAATGCGGCCGTAGGATATATACAGCACGCCTCGCTAAATTTTTGACCCGCTCGCTTATATTCAGTAAGAACTTCCGAAATCACATCTGCCGTTGTCGCAGTATCACTTGACGTTTCAGGTAAACGTCTAAAAGGAGTTACGGCACCATAGTCCCGCGCGATTGCTAAGATTTGATCGTCATCCGAAGAGACCATTACTTCAGAGAATATACTGGCTTCAAGAGCAGCGCGTATAGGATGAGCAATTATAGGCATACCGTCAAAGGATTTTATATTTTTTCGTGGAATCCTTTTACTGCCACCGCGGGCGGGGATTATTGCAAGACAATCTTGTGTATCGGAAGTCCTCATACATCATGCCTTAACCGAGTTTGGTGAGAGTCGGTTCCTCGTAGCCGCGATTTAGCAGTCGCTAGCCAGATCAGAAATCCAGTTTAACCTCCTCCCGTTGATGACTCAGACCGTTGCAATCCGAAAGCTGGGTGCGCGATAAAAGTCACCACGAACCAAGTGGGTCTTCATTCTATTTCAATGCAATCGTTGCGACCGGTAGCATGGCAGAGCCCCTTGCCGACATCGTCTCCAACGTGATCACAAACGCTGCCCCGACCTTCGGCACGACAGATTCCCTCGGGAACCGATCGGACCCGTCCGCAGTAGTCGCCCCGACCGTTTGCCCTGCAGATGCCTTCGCCGATGTTGGCTACGCGAGCACACTCAGAATTACGCAATGACAACACACAAATAGACTTTCCGATCGTGTCAATCGTGTTGCACAGCGAGCCGAGTCCCTCGGCGTAACAAACCCCTTGAGCGATACTCCGTTCCTGCCGACGATCCATGCGCAAGACGCCATCAATCAGGACTTGATTAACAATTTGCTTTAAAAACTGACGGTTGTCGGGTCGGTAAGATTCGGCGTGAGCATGATACGAAGAGATCAGTATGTCGAGACCAACGACGAACATAGTGAAATAACGCATGCGTCTCCCAAGAGTTAGTGGAATAAGATTCAACTGGATACGCGTATGATAAAAGATTCCTGCAATTTTGTCACGATCGTTCGTCTGGTAAACTTCGAGGACCTTGATCTTACCGTAAATGGTATTGTTCGTTTCAAACTTTCCGTGTTGCCCCCTCAATCTACACGTCCTACACGCTTGGGCTGTCAGGGCTGATTTTGGGTGATGGCAGCCTACTAAGGAGGGGTCAGGGTGTTTTCATACAGGCGATACCCACTACTAGACACACCCAGCAGTTTCATAAAGTCACAATCCAAACCATCCATTGGTGGAAAATAAAAGAGGTTAACATACCATGAAAAATTAGCACGCTGCTTGCAGTCCATATTGTAATATTTTTGAAACAGATCCTTGCTTTCTTCCGTCGAAATTGTACCGGACCGAATTGTTTGAAAATAATTGTCGGTAGCGACCGCTAATACGGTAGATTTCCATGGAGTGCTAAAAATAAATTTTTTGTGAAAGTCCCGAAATAGCGTTAGATCGTCCTGCATAAGCTGAATGGCAATAGACGAGCCTGAATCAATTTTGACTTTTGAATCGTCACTTAGGGTCGTTGATACATACCTTTGAAAGTCTCGTTCCGTGTATTTGCTAAAGTCTGGAACAAGTACACCTAACAGTATCAAACTTCCTAAACGCCGATCGACCCCAAGAGTACCAGTCCAAGCTAAAAATTGATCTAAACCCGATGATGCGACAATAACCAGAGCGATAGTAAGAAAAAAAACCAACCTCGGTTCCGATAAAAATAGATTCAATTTGGTAAAGTACTGAAAACCAAACTGCATAAAAAGAACCAAAAGCAGAATAGAGTCCGGACCAAAGCGCAGCTTAGAGCTCAACAAAAATAGCAGACCCACCCAAACTAGCGGCGATACAATCACCAACAAATTATAGGCATGCGCATAGACAAAATCAGAGTTCGCAAAAACCAACCTTGCCATGGCATACCGAAATATGTCCTCTAATTTCATAAGTTCGTGCATCGAAGTAAAAATGATCAATGCAACGCAGCAGAGAGCAAGCGCCGCAAAAAAAACCGATACCTGACGATATCGACGCAACCGAATAAAAGGAATCAACACAATCAATGCCACATAGGGGACCAGCAGAGGGTAGAAAATCAAAGACCCGAGGCCCGCGGCAACCTGCCAGACTGAAAAAGAGCGAACCTCATTGGATGGTATTTGCCCAAAATCCTGATTCAAAGACTGCCAAATTGGGAGAGAAAACGCTAAAAGACAAATAAAGAAAATGAACCCCAGATGAACCGGTATATAGAACCATACCGTGGGCAAAAAAGCGCAGCAACCGATCAGCGGCACAGATAGGCTACCAACAAAGCGACAAATAACTGGTACATCACAGGCTCTCAGATATAGATAGATAGATGCAATAAGAATTAGGTTGAAACCTATATTCAAAAAGATATAGCCATGCATTGGATCCAAATGCAACGCACCGAAAATCATGGTATTCAATACGTGAAAAGGAAATTGAATATTGAAAAACGGCCGAGTCTCTCCGAAAATATCTTGCCAAAAAGGCAATAGCCCACTCTTAAATGAAAATTTACTAAAGTAGGCTGCATACCATTCGTCACTTAAGTTGGGAAATGGCTGACGAAGGTGATTCACATGTATAAGTCCGAAGCTTTCAGAATTTGCCACTCCGGTAAAATCAAATTTTGCTTTCCAGTAGAAAAATCCTGAAACAAGCAGGAGCACAATCAATGCAAAATCAATATTCACGAAATTTTCTCGAGTCCAAAAACTAGGCCGCTTTTTAGCGACTACAAATCCTAATACCACGGCAATAACGCATTCAGCTACCAGGATCGGGTGAGGTTTTAGATTCCCCATTATTCCCAATACTGAACCAAGAACGGTGTGACTCAGGCACTGGAACACGACTACTTTAAAAAACCACTGCTTTTGATCTTGGAAAATGGCATAAGAAAAAAATATGATCGCAAGCAGCACTGCAAAACCAAACAAACTTATCAAAGGTGAGGGAAATGGATCCCAGAATGCTACGTTCATTTTTCCCTTCGAAGCTTAAACTTCAGTCTCTTCCTATTCTGAAGTCCGCTAACATGCTTAGTGAGATACCAAAGCGCACCAACTCGCCATCCAATTTCAGAGACGATAACGAACAGTGAATTCCTTGGCGCGCGCCAGATCTGAAGTAGCAACCACGGAAGAAAACCTAACATATTGATAACAGAGAAACATTGAAGCATTGGTTCGTTCGTCGGAGAATGCTTAGAACGTATGACTCCAGCCCAATACCCTCGATCAATCTGAAGACAAAACCAGCTCCAGCCGGTAGACTTGTGCGCATGACCAACTTTGATCTCACTCCTATAAACTATAGGAATACCTGAATTTTTAAGTCTTATTTTTAACTCCAAATCCTCTAAATTCTCGCAATCTGCATCAAACTTAAAGCGTCTCCACACATCCGCAGCTGCAGCCACATTTTTCGTATCGAGGTGATCCGCAGTAATCGAATTAGCTGAATGTCGGTGAAGTAAGGCATTGCCTCTTTGAATGCCTTGAGACCAGTAGTTATTCCGTAAAGACACCTCTCCTCCCATAATTATGGCTCCATCAAATTTTCTTGCACAATGCAGCAAATCGGAGATCCAATTAAGGGGGACTACGCAATCGCAATCTGTCATCAAAATGTAATCGCCTTGGCTTGCTAAAATGCCGCAATTACGTGCAGCGCCTCGCGATTTTTTCTCTTCATTCACCACAAGAACATTAGAAAATTTGTTTTTATAGGATTGGGCAATTTCCAAAGTTCGATCAGTTGACTGATTATTTACGACAATGATTTCGAAGTTACCGTAAGGTTGTTCTAAAATGCTTTCGAGACAAGCTGCCAAGGTTTTCTCTCCATTGTAAACGGGTATTACTACCGATGCTTTTGGAGAGATTAAATTCGCTTCTAAAGATTGGGTAGGTACAGCCTGAATCACGATAAAATTTTTTCCGCTAAGTGAAACCTGGCCTATTGTTAACGATCCTTAGGATTGAAGGATATTGTAACATACGAAAGGACTGAAACACGGAAATATTGGCATTAGAGCGCATTTTTCGCTTTAGGACGTTCTTGAATGGAAGCGGGGTTTAATAACTTGGTAGGTGATGGCGATTGAAAAATCAAAACTTCACCTTTTTTCACCGAATTTACCAACCCTGCTGCCTCCGCGATCTTGATGGAGGCATGATTATCGACTTTGATCTCAGCGAGACAGTTTCCAAATGATTCGACCAATTTTCGAACCAGGAGTTTTCCATACCCTTTCTGACGCTGAGAAGGGTCAATTGTCCAAGACAAAAGTTTGACGCCATCACTTTTTTGCTCGACCCGGCAGGTACCGATTCTTACTCCCCTTATTTTACCAATATAAATACGGTGCATCGGGTCTTCTAAGACCTTTTGAAGCCAAATTGTGTGCTCGACCCAATCGATTTCAGCAGGAGAAAATGAATTAGCCCTTGTCACAGGATCATTGCGCCATTCCCACAGATCCCTGGCATCATCAATCGTCGCTGGCAGTAGAATGACATCCTGAAGTTCCACATTGCTACCTCTGTCAATTACTTTTAAACAAGATACCAGGTTTGCGAAAAATTTTCGTTCCGCAAAGATGATTTGATACACCATACCTTTCGATGCGGGAGGTCTTAATTTAGCCCAGTGCGATCATGTCGTGCAATTTTAGTACGCAAGGAGTGCATTTAAAGGTTCCAATTTTGGCCTCTGATTTGCAAAAGTCCCTCATGAAGCAAAAAAAGAGAAAGGCTAAATGAACATAAAATCAAATAATAACAATATCTTAAATAGAAGCTCCGGGAGGACCCTGTCAAAAAGCGGCCAGATCCAGCGGACGAGGCAGGAAAAATTTGCCTACAATTGCAAGCAGGCTGCTTTGGTTGAAGGCGTTGCCGATGATATTCTGAGCCGACTCAAGGATTCAGCGAAGGAAGACTTTTCAAGACCTCCCCAAGACTCTCCCAAAGACATTTCTCAAAATTGCATAATAAATGAGATATTCGAGCCGTTCTTCGCGACACCTTTTCGTGATCCCATAGGGTTGCTTAGCGATGGCTACTGCTTAGGTTTCACTCAACTCTTCGGATTATACTGCCTGACCAACCAACCTTACCGCCTTGATCATGAAATCGCCAAATACCTCAATGCTGCAGCCTCCGAAGGCCGCCCCTCGGCCAACCTTTTGAATCAACTTGAATGGTTTGTAAACGACGTGGTGTTCCTGCAAACGCCCGAACTATTTGAAACCTCGCAGGTACCAAATCCGATTCGGTATATTGACGGCGTATTCCTCAATTGGAAAGTGATTCAGCTCTGCACCAGAAAGGGTCTCGCTTCAATCCTACGCCAAATCCCACCGGGATGTTTTGTCCAGATCGATAGCCTAAGCCATACCATGGGCATGTTTCGGACCTCTTGCAGCGAGCATCCTGAATTTCTCGTCCGCGATCCTTCGGACCCAGATGGCACCTGTCACTTTAAAGGCAAACATGTCTTTCACAAAGTCGCTGATAAAATCCTTGAATGTTACAAAGCAAAAGAACGAACCCTCGCGCTAACTGGTTTTTCAATTTGCAAAGGTTCCCAAGCCGTAAGTACTGTTGTTCATCCTGACCGCCAGGATCCCTACGGAGATACCGAGCTCATGCTTGCCGCCGAACAGGGGCATGTCGAGCACCTTAATCGACTGATTCGCAAACGTGCGCCCGTGAATCAAATCAATCAACTTGGATCCAGTGCTCTCATGCACGCAAGTGAATCGGGATCTCATCGGGCCGTTCGTACTCTAATTCAGGCGGGCGCTAATGTTGATGAGACGAACCCAAAGGATTCCGGGAAATCAGCCCTGCACCTTGCTGCACGTTCCGGTCATACTCGGGTTGTACACACGTTAATCAAGGCACAAGTGAATCTTCAAACAACGGACCATCACGGCCATACAGCCCTTGATCATGCGATCAAAGGAAAGCATGTCCACACCATTCGCGTATTGCGCGACTCTGGTGCATGGCCGAAGGAAGCTACAGAGGGGCCTTAGCCTTACTTTTTTGAGCTGTCTTGCGCGACGGCAATTTTTCTAGCTCCTGATTTAGAAAGCGAGTGAAGACCATGGCACTGGAGTCGCTCACGTGCAGGATATCACTAAAACGGTAAGGGGTGGTGGGATCATAGAAAAACGGCACGTCCGGAAACAGCTGATCTTTTAGAGCGCGAACACCCTGATAGAAGTAATGAGAATCGACCGGTTTAGGTTGAGGCATCCAAAAAAATGCCACATCGGTGCCCTGCCCAATGAGCTCATCGATAAACTCGCGGTAGACTTTTGGACGTGCAGCAGCCATCCGGTTTTTGATAAATGAAGCCAGGACAGCCGGATTGTCTTCGGTCCTGTTATCACCGAACACATAACTGTTCAACTGCGAAGCAAAATCGGGAGCTGAGCTTAGTTTTGGGTCTTCAAACAACGATCCATCGGTCCCAATTTCGGCCTCTTTTAAAGCTTTTAACCTCACCTCATCAGGCAGACCAGCAGCCATGCCCGTCTTGTGGTCAACGACCTGCGGCAAATACCATTCATGAAAGCTTTGACCACTCATTTCCTGAGCCAATTTTTTAAGAACAAGCACAGGCTTGTATTCCTGACGCAAAATCTTTAAATGCCGCTTCAATCCCGCAAATCGGTAGATGTCCTCGATGATCGTATGATCTTCGCTTACCAAAAGTTCGTTGAGTTCGATAAGCAGCAGCCGTGGCTTGATCTTCTTGTCACGGATAAGATGAATAGCTGTTTCGCCACTCAAACAAGGATAAGCGAAGTTGTACACGCGAGGGCCAAGGTAGGCTGTACGAATACGAGCGGCGCGCGAGGTCCCCATGATCAGAATATCAGGCGATGTTAGATCGTAGAGGTACCGCTCTGCCCGAATAATGCAATTCTGCCAATCGCTGTTGCCAATCCCGCCACCAAACCGAAATAATGGGGTTTCCAAAAGACCAAGATAAGCCACAATCAAGACCAAGGTGATAACAAGAGACCGTGCGATGAAACGGTTAGAATTGGAAGTAGATGAATGCATGCTGCGGCCCTTGCGAGGTCAGAAGTAGAAAAAGCATCGTCGCATAAAGAACAGGAGTCAAGGGCTCCCTCAGGCGCCATTTGGCGAGGCTCTCTCCATGATAGATTTTTAAGTACGCCAGAAAATGTAGAAATATTGGTGCCACTGAGAAAAAAGTAATATGAAAAATGACGCTCTTGTCGTGAGGAAGATCGGTATTTTTAACAATAGCCGCCAAATATAAAAAAGTATGCTCGGCAGCGGGAAGCTGGAAGAACAACCAGCCGAGGCTCACCGCAACGAACACAATGGCCATGGCGAGCCAACCAGGAAACCGAATGCTAAAAGTATTTTTACACACACGCTCGATCGCAAGCAGAAGGCCATGCCAGAAGCCCCAAAGGGCATAGTTCCAGGCGGCACCATGCCATATTCCACCCAAGACCATGACAATCATCAAATTGCGGTAGGTCTTAACCCTACCTGCCCGATTGCCTCCTAGAGGGATATAGAGGTACTCGCGCAGCCAAGTCGAAAGCGAAATATGCCACCGCGTCCAAAACTCAGAAAACGTGCGCGAAATATACGGGTAGCGAAAGTTATCAGGCAGTCTATAGCCAAACAACGCAGCAACCCCGATTGCAATCAGGGAATAGCCGGCAAAATCCGAGAAAATTTGAAACGAGTAACCAAGGACAAGCGCTACCAAAGTCAGAGACGAAAGCTGCTGAAAATATGGAAAAGTCAACCACTTGGTCTGATCTGCTAGGCTGTCGGCTACGACCGACTTCAAAAAATACCCGATCACGAGGGACTCAAAGACGAGGCGCCAGTCGATATTACGAAATTCCTTGGGCGTGATCTGAAAGAAAAACTCACGTGCCTTGACAATAGGTCCTGCGACCAGATGCGGAAAGAAGCTGACAAAAAACACTGTTTTCCGCGCATGGGCCGCGCGCTTTTGGTCAGCTATTTCTTCAAATCCGTGCCTATCACGCGTGTAGCAATCAACAACCAGGCTGATCCCCTGAAAAGTAAAAAACGAAATTCCAACGGGAAGCGGGATCAGCGCAACCCAATCTAGACCTTGTGCTGAAGTAAACGGGGTCACAAAAGTAGACACTAGAAGCTTCGCGTATTTGAAAAAGCAGAGAATACTCAAATTAGCGATAACACCCACGGTGGCCCAGATTTTTGGCCTTGTCCCGTAGCGAGCTTGATAGCTCAGAAGGGCATTGGTCAGCGAAGAGCATAGCAGAAGCAAAGCCAGCCAGGGCGAATGATAAAGATAGAACACATAGCTTGTGACGATCAGAAGCGGCACCTGAAGCCGTTTCATAAACGGCAAATAGTATACAAAAAAGGCTAGCCCGACCAACAATACAAACTCAGGGCTATTAAACAGCATGATTCACCTTAGCCTTTGGCAACTTTGATACGTAGGAATCCAACAACAACCATCTTGAACAGCATGAAACCATGCCGAAACCGCGAGATCTGAGTTGAACCGTACTCGCGGTCCTTATATTTTACGGGGATATCCAAAATCCCCAGCCCTAGCGTCGCTGCGGGAAACAGGAGTTCAAAGTCTCCAAAGGGATCGAAATCACCAAAATCGCGGCGCCAGGCTACCATGCGGTTATAATCATGACGCGTCACCACTTTGGTTCCGCACAAGGAATCCGTCAGCTGACAATCAAGCAGAACGCTCAATGCTTTTGCGAAGAACTTGTTGCCGATCTTATTGAGAGGGCGCATGGCCTGCCCTTCCATCGGGTAGACAAGCCGGGTGCCATTGATAAAATCTCCATGATTCTGACAAAAAGCCTCATAGTAGCGTAACAAGTAATCGGGCGGTGTCGTGAGATCCGCATCAAGGATCATAAGCAAGTCATGCTTAGCCTTGCTAAAGCCGAGTCGAACCGCATCGGCCTTACCTTTCCCCGTTTGCTGATAAGCGGATATTGTAAACCCTTGTTCAGTGTAGACTTTTTTAATTCGTTGGATCTCTGCCCAAGTGTCATCCTTGGAATGCCCCTCGACAAAAATAATCTCAATTGGCGCCGGAAATGTTGGCATCCGAAGCAATGCATTTTCGATATTGCCGCGCTCATTTCGCGCCGGAATGATGATACTTGCCGATGGTGGGTCAACCACCTTTTGCAAGGGTCTGAAGATCATCATGCTGGTAAGACTCATCTTACGCACCAGCGGGATCACAGAAACCAGACGGTTGATCATGGATCCGAGTCCGAATAGGCGCCAAGGTACAAACCCTATCGGGCGCCAGCGGACCATCTCAAAATTCGAAAGCCGCGCGAGGTTATATAGATCCGAGTAGGTAAAAAAACTATCGGGCACCGGTTCATCACGCATCCCTAGAAATTTCTGCAGCTGATAGAGCGGCCGAATATAGGGATTGTAGGCAATAATAACAAGGCGGTCGCCGCGGCCAAGGCGGGCATGCATCCGAGTCAGTATACCTTGAGCATCACACTGGTGATTGAGCGTGCCATCCAAAAGCACGATGCGCCGCCGATCAGAAAGGCCATGCGCTTGCTCGATTTCGTCGCAATCCTCGATGATTTTTTTACTGGGGCAATCCACCATATCAAGCAATTTACTAGGTGCCGACCGTCGGGCTGAGAATTGCAGCACTCCCGTGCAGTACCGCGTGAGGCTGGACACCTCTTCGGCGATCAACTTGTGCAGGTACCGCGTGGCTGAACGCGTCTTATGAGCGACTGAATGACTTAGATCTGATACCGCCCCTGCATGAGTATAACGCATACCTCTTTCCATACCCGTTGCCTGATCAATTCCACAGTAGGTTGTAACCGTGTATGAACAAATATGATTCCATGAAGTCTGTGATGCCGATAGTATCGACCGGAGTCCGTCCGGTCAAGCGATTTACCCGGTTAGACCGTGCCGAAAGTCTGAAATATAGCATTTTAAGAGGGTCACGCCCTCTACACCATGGACGAGACGACTGACACGCCGATCATGCGTATGATTGAAATGCCGCAGGCCAGATGGTAAACTAGGCGTGCCTATTTCGTTGGCAAGTTTTCCCTCTCTTGAGAAGGTGCCTCCATGTCGACAACGCCGCGCATCCTTATAGTGGAAGATCATGAGGCTTATCACAAACCGTACCAAATGACCCTCCAGGATGCGTTCCCATGCGACATCGATTTCAGCACCACGGGCCAAGGAGCCCTGGACCTTCTTCAGAGCCATCATTACGATTTGGTGCTCCTCGACCTTAATTTGCCCGATATTCCAGGACGCGAGGTCCTCAAAGTCTGCCGAGCCGATCATAGGGACACCCATTTGCCAGTCATCGTGCTCACAGGCGACACCGCACCTGACGTCCAGACCGAGCTGCTAAATCTTGGTGCCGATGATTTCATCGAAAAGGGCTCTGCCCCCGAGGTATTGACCGCGCGCGTCAGCGTTCAGCTTCGGCATAAATTTATCATCGACAGAGCCACCGAACTCGCGATGGAAGTCGATGCTTTCACAGCAGGTGTTTTGCACGATATCCGAAATATCGAAAACAATGTCGTATCGCTCTGTTACCTCACCAAAATCCTCGTCGAAGAAGACGCCCAAAAAAACCGCAAGGAAATCCTTGAAAACCTCGACAAGCTTCACCTAAAAGCCAGCGGCTTGAGCGCCTATGCCTCGGAGATTATCGATAAAGTGAGGCAAAATCAGAGCCAACCTAAGTTTGGCGAGGTCGATATCAACGACATCATTGATCAAGTGCGCCGACTGTTGGGTCGCGACGGTGCTTCGGATCACGAGCTTGTGATTGAAGGCGAGCTTGTGCCAGCATTCGCCGACCTGCACTTTCTCAAAATGGCCATCTTAAACATCATTCAGAATTCGATCAAATACGCCCGCGAGGGGATCAAACCCTATATCACGGTATCCCAAGAGGTCACCGATACCGAGGTTGTGATCGCTATCCGCGACAACGGTGTTGGAATCGCCGAGTCCGAACTCCACAAGGTATTCGATCCCTTTGTGCGAGGCTCAAAAACCGTGGGCGGCAAAGTTGGCGGATTAGGGCTTGGGCTATCCATGGTGTCGCGCGCGATGGCAAAAATTCACGGCAGCGTCTGGGCCGAACTCCCCAAGGATGGAAAACCCGGAACCGTGATGAAACTGCGCCTGCCAAGGCCGAGCGAGGCTCAGGATCAGCCTGCGTAGATAGTCGCGCAGACAGCATTCAGCAACAGCATGCCGATGGGCGGCAAGCAGCTAGGCGTTCGCCGTCAAGCGGCGCAGCAAGTCCGCCACCGAGATGACCTCCGACCACTATTCATCAGTCAATGAATCAAAGAAGGGGTTGATGAGAGGAATTTTGGTAGCCTCATCCTCATCGTCGTCCTTGGGATGAAGCGACAACGGAACCTTTTTAACAACCGACTCGATGGAATAGGCTAACAGGCCATCGAGGCTGCGGTAGCGAAACTCATCGCCCATAAATTCTTTGTATTCTTCAGGGCTCTGTTTTTTTATGCCAAGCAAAAGATTGCTGTAGGCTTCACCATCAAGGTCCGCAGCATTTTTTTGGACCGCGATCGTAGGATAGCTCAATGCCGCATAGGTGGGCTGGCAGCTTGATTGGATACGAAACACCTGAGCACGGGTAAGTTCGGTGTGGCTCAGTACTTTGCCCTGCTTAAACAAAATTCGTTCCCGAGCTGAGACGATGAAAGGTGTTACTTCGGTACCGATTAAAATCGCAATTGAACCGCGTAAAACCGCAAACTCAGATAGCCCCGATTCCAACACATTAGCAAAAAATTCTGCGTCGTCTACAGTAGCACGGGCCCCTTCGGTCACAAGCCTAGTCGATGAAAGTGTATTGCCGTGGCGCATATAGCCGCGCAAGGCTCCCTGCACCAAACTGATCTCCAGCTGATTGAGTCGCGTGTCATAGTCGAGCTTGAGGAAACTGTTGTCACCCAGCTGAAAAAAGTCGCCATAGTTAAACACCAGCCGAGCCCGCCCCAAAAGTCCGGTCCGGATCATATTGCCCGCAGCAAGATGATCACCCGGTTGGGCTGGAGCCGCGCTGTAGTGCTTGCCTTGAAAAAAATAATGGGGACCCGGCCCGGTCGGGCGGTCGGCCGCACCGTAGTTTAAGAGATAAACCTCGCCTTCCAGCCTCGTGATATCAGCTGCTTCATTGGTGGGCTTGGCCATAACCTCCCTCGGCAGAGCCGATACCCCCAACAATACAGCTGCGACGATCCCTAGGAGCTTCATCTTCAGGCCTTATTTTTGAGCCTTGCGGCTTTGAATCTCGCGCTCGGCTTGCGTCAGGCTTTCGCTAAGAAGCTGCTGCGTGTTTGGCAGCAAGAATTTTGGATTATCCAGATACTCCATGGTCTTTTCCCTCAAAGCGGTCCAATTGCCGTGACCACCATAAAAAGCCAGGATCGTTTTGAGTGCATGCAATCCAAACTCGCTGTCGGGTTTGGCCTGCGCGATCTGATCCAAGCTTTCGAGAGCAGGCTCGTAGTGACCATATTCCATATAGGTCTCGATCACCGAAAACCTCATCGGCATCGCCGCCTCATCTTCGGGAAAATCTTTGGCAAAATTCCCCATAGCGACAATCATGTCCGCCTTGATCTGTGGCAAATCAATAGGTTCTGGCCTTACCCCGTTAGCTGGGAGCGGAGGCGATTTAAGAGCCAGCTTTTTGTCTTCTGCCATCAACGACAGAACCCAGTTGTAAATCGTGTCGCGCTTGAGATGATTGGTCGCTGGCAAAGCCTCCCAGAGCGACTTGAAAACCTGAGCAGCCTCAGGATAACGCTCCATTTGAAAATAGATCGAGGCCATATTAAATCTCATATCAGGACTTGTATCCATCTCAGAAAAGCTTTTGAGGTAGATCTCGTATATCTTCCCTGCCATTCCCAGAATCGCTTTATCTTTTTCGCGAGTCGCTTCATCGTGATAGCGTAAAGCCGCTTGGCGCACGATGTATTCAATTTTCTTGATGGACTCCTGAACAAAGAACGGGTCACTTTTCGCCGCCTTTTGCCAGACTGAGTCCTCTTCCGCAAGCGGAGCAAGCCTCGAGAGGGTCTGCACCATTCCGTCTCGCCCGTTAATTTTTTCAAAGCCCTCAACCATGTAGATATAGGCCAAAGGCAAAAACTTGAATCCCTCGTATTTGGACGTCAGATTATGAAACTCGCGTATCGACTCAGCATAGTTTTGACTCATAGCATGGTTCATACCACGCCGGTAAAAGTAATAAGCCATCATGGGCTCTTGGTCGATTTTTGAAAAATAAGCTTTCGCCCCTGCCTCGTCGCCCTTAAGCGCATAAAACCATGCAAGGTCCTGCATCGCCTCGTCATGCAGAAGAAATGCTCGGTCTTCGCTATCGCCTTGACTGTATTGAATCGATGCCCGGAAAGACCGTTCGGCCATCGCCATATCAACCAGCTTATCCGGGTCGGCTGACATGGCAAATTTTCCAAAATGAAGCCACGCAATTCGGTAGGCTGCATAGCCTTTGAGAAGCTCAGCGGATTTTGAGGTATCCTTGGCCATATCCTTCAAGAACCCTTTGTAAGCTGCCATCGCCTGAGTTTCATCATGCATTTCTGCAAAGCAGTCTGCCTGCGCTATTTCAGCATGTCGCTTGTACTCTGAATCCGGAAAACGACGCTGGAACTGTGTAAAATAAAAACGATTGTTTTCATTGTTGATCCGGCAGAGGTTGCGCGCCAGCTCATAGACCACACGATCAAGGCGCGGGTGGGTTTTATTCTGACCAACGATCGCCCTAAGGTGGCTGATCGCTTGCAGAATTTGATTTTGTGCGTCGGTCAAGTCCAGGTTGGGCTCGACATTGCGCTCGCCCCTGAGGAACTGGTCCCATTTTTGAAGATAATCCGTCTTGAGTGAATGCCGCACAAACACTTCGCGATCAAGGTAATAACCAAAAAGCTTTTCGCGGAAATCAAACTCGTCTGAAGGAGTCAAATTTGTTTTGAGCGCCTTCTCAAGTTCGGTAATTTGCTTTTGCAAGTCTTTGTCTTGCGTCTGCCATTCTTCGGCATCCTGCATCGGATGATCGATGTACATGAGATCTGCAAACAGTCCCATGTCCGGTATCGCTTCTTCAACCTTTAAAGCTCGCGCACGAAGCGTATCTGCTGATGCCAGGGGTCCAAAACAGCACCCCAAGACGACTCCGAATCCCCATGCTGCATTTCTCATCTCAAACTCCGCGCATATGCCTCTGTAAAGAGTCTAAGTGGGGCTGAAGCAGGTGTCAAATCACGAGGGGCGATCTCATCATCATCGACTCATTGTAGGCCGAGAATGGCCGTTAGACAGTCGTCAATTGCTC
>CAZOSN010000002.1:0-41859 GCA_964582405.1 uncultured Oligoflexales bacterium
AAAATGCCCCCAAATACCTCGATCACAAACCCCACAAATATCGTGGCTGCTCACAATAGGGAGACCCATTGACCTTGATGGTGACGGTTCTTTTTCATTGCTTGATGCCTATCGGTTCGCGGGTGTGATGTCTAGCCTCAAGCTCCACGCAAGGCGACAAGAGGCTTATATAGAGATTGATAACATCAAGTCACAATTGATGGTGGAACCTGATAGCTTAAAGAAGGCCGCATTTGCTTCAGATCTAAATAAACAAATTGAGCTGATTCACACTCACCAAGAGCCCTGGATTCTGAATCCAAATCTGGCGAGAAATATTCATTTTTAATTAACATTGCCAGAGGCAGATATCCTGCGCTATGGCGGAGCATTTTTCATTTTTTACGGTGATCTCTAAGAAGAGAGAACGGGAGTTTGAATTTTGCCTCAGCTAGTTTTTGCGTTGTTCAATATCCGACTCATCATAAATACCGATTCATCGGTCAAGGTGTGCGTTGAGTAATACCGTTCGCATACTTCCCGTGAATGCCCTGCTGACTGAGCCACCCAATCTATCGTGCAGCCCTTGGAGATCAAATAAACGCAATAGCTATGCCTCAGGCAGTGAAGGTAGAATTCCGGAAATCCGATGGCGCTGGCGGCTTCTTTGATCCGTGAGCTATGTTTTGAGGAGCGATTTTTGGCTTTGTCGATGGCCATCCATTTCTCGATATAGGCTTCACCACCCGGAATGACCAGAGCCTTGCGGCTAGATCTCGTCTTGGTGGGGGCGATGTTGCCATCAGCGTACATCTGAGAGGTTACCTTCAGAGTCATGACGCCTTCATTCCGGATCAGGTTTTCCGAGCCTATCGCAAATGCCTCGCCCAATCGAAGTCCTGTGTAGAACAGGAATCCAGCTAGCACCTTGGTTACTGGATGCTTGATATGTGAGATCAAATCTTTAACTTGATTTTCGTTTATATAGAGGACATTCAAATCGAGGGACGGCATATGCATGACCAGCTCTAGGGCAAGCCACTTTCGAATCCGATTTGCGGCTGTAACCCTCTTGCGATGGGATCCGCGTGAATTTTTGTAAAGTTCATCCAGCGTGTCTTGAATGTCGTCAACATCGCCGTCAATGGCAACATTACCCAGGTCATTGACAACCCTTAGAAGGGCATATTTTTCGGTCTCAAAAGACCGAGGTGCAAGCCTACGCACCCGTTTCTTGTTGTAGGTTTCCGCAATGAACCTCTCGACGATTTGGACATTGCCAGGGCGAACCACAACTATCGGCTTCACCTTGTCACGTTCCCTATAAAGGGTCTTTAGCACGCGCTCGAAACGCTCATTGGCTTGGGAAAAGTCGAGGATCTGGTCTTTATACGATCTGGCTATAGACTCCGTAACTTCGTCTGTATAGGTCTGCCAGCTATCCTCAACCTTATATTGAATTGAAAATGATTTACGTTCACCCTTTGGCCGAATCAGTCGAAATTTAGTTTCATAAGGAAATTGCATACTTGACTCCGATAACGGGGGTTATTCGGAGTATGAATTCAAAACTTTAACTTGAGGGGGAGGTGCTGGGTATCTGGATATCTGAAAATCTGCAAACCAGATACTCAGAGATTTACCGCTACTTGCTAAGTAGCTGATTTTGTTGATGAAAGCGCACCCTGAGCGATTCGAACGCCCGACCCTCAGGTTCGAAGCCTGATGCTCTATCCAGCTGAGCTAAGGGTGCAAAAAATCCTAGCGAAAATCGAAAGAATGCCGCTAAGTTTTGGAATGGCTGAACCTACTCGGGAGAGTCCTGGGTGTCAATCGGTTTTTCGGAGAGGCTAGGCAGATTGGGCATGTTTGGATTTGTCGATGAAGTCGGTGATTAGCTTGATCAGGCCGTTGAAGTCGATCGGCTTGGGGCAGAACGCGTCAAAACCGAATTCAATCGTGGCCTCGCGCTCGTTGCTTAGCGCCGTGACGGCTACTACCGGGATTGAGGATGTCTTTTTGTCGGATTTTATGATTTGAGTTGCATCCCAGCCGCTCATAAGCGGCATCATAAGATCCATCAGGATTATGCGAGGGACCGGATTTTGTTGTGCGCGATTTACTGCTTCTTGTCCGTTCGTGGCAGTGGCGACTTCGAATCCTGCCCGTTGCAGAATCTTGCTGAGCACGATTAGGTTCATTTCCTCGTCGTCCACAATTAATACCAATTTATCGCCTTCGCTGCTCATCCCCAATATCCTTTCCCGAGTCCATCGAGCGGGTATCATGGAACCTATCGGTCGCCCGATGAAAACATTGAGGACTTCAGCAACGATTCATATAAGTTGCTAAATTTATTGGATAAATTATACTTGTCAGGCCTTGATTGCTCCGGCGCTACTTGGACTTACACAGCTTACGGGCCAAGGTTCCGAGGTAGTCGGCTTCAGGTCCTGACTTGTATTTGAGAGACTCCGAGTCCTGGAATAGAAGGAATTTCTCTACCGGACTATTGCTATTGGCACGCGGTAGGTAAACCCAAATGGTAAGAGATGGGTTGCGCGCCACCATATGAAAGGCTACCTGATATTCGGCTTTTTGAGCCGCCGCGATCGAGGCATAAAATTTATCGATATCAGCAGTTGGGATCATACCCATTTTGATTGCGCAAAGGCTCGGTTCTTTCATCGAATCGGGGCGAAGAAGTTCGCCCAAGGTATAATCGATCACAATATCGTTTGCGGAAAACCGGGGGCCCTGAACTTCGGCACAATAAAGAAGTTGCGGCACACAGAGCAGCATCACGGACCAGGCTCGAAATCTTGACATGTTTTCCCCCTTATGAGTTTTCCAGAGGAAAACGCGGTCCGGAGATCCTACCGCGTCTGAGTGGGAGTTTTCAAGAACTAATCGGGACTTTGCTGCTAGGCCTCAAGGATAAAAAATGGCACCAGAATTTAGCTGTTCGTAGAAACCTTGGCCACCTCCCCAGACAACCATCGCCGAGCCGGTCCAAACTGCCGAATGAAGCGAGCGAATGTCGGGCGCAAGCTTTCCGGAAATCGATCGCCAGGTTTGAGAATCCGGATCAAACGCAACAACGTCGCTGTAATAGCTGCCCAGCTGCCGGGACTTGCCACCCATAATCAGAACCTCCTTGCCATCCCAAATCATGGTATGCCCAGAACGCTCGACGCCGATCTGAGACGTAAGTGCTGTCCACTTGTCGGTCTTAAGATCATAGATTGCACCAGTGGCGTGAAGAAGTTTCTTACCCGATCCCTTGCGTGACGGGTTGCCGCTGAAGACGACCATCTGATCGCCAGTCCAAACGGCTCCATGATTGTACCGTTCGCTGATCGAATCATCGACGGCAAGCTGACTCCAGGTATTGGATGCAAAGTTATAATAAGCGCCCTTTGCCGTTGGACTTCGTTCGCTAAAGCTCTTGCCAACATAACCTCCCCAGACGATAACTCCTGGGCCGCTTAACTGGGTCTGACCCGATTTGAACTTAGTCGAGCCCGATGCTTCGACAACGCTATGCCCTGCAAGTCTGGTCGGCGCATTTGTTGAGCTTGGCATTGACCATGATTCCGTCTCCATGTCGAAGATGGCCCCAAGTCCTTGGCTGCCACGCGCTGACTGCCCGCCCCAAATAAAGACCTTCGAACCAACCAAAACACCCGACTGCACGGGGGATTCGTCAAGATAGAAATCATCCTGCGACGCCCCGTATGGAGCACTGAGCGATTTCCAAGAGTTAGACTCGATGTCGTAGATTGCTCCCGTATGCTGCCACCAGCCTACCGAGCCTGATGAATCCCGCGAGTAACCACCCCAGACAAACATCTTACCCTTGTAGTAGAACGCCATATGCTTGTAGCGTTCGACCGCTCCATTGCTCGAGATGGAGCGCCAGCTGTCACGTTTAACATCGTAGATGGCGCCGGTTTTGAGAACTTCTCCGGATTGAATGCCTCCATACACAATCATGGTGTCATGGTCGCTGTCGAAAACCGCGGAATGATCCTGACGGGCTGAAGGCGCTCCAGATTGGGCGGTTGGCAGCCATTCGAGAGCACCTTTTTGCCAAGCGGTGATCGCGGCCAGCGCTAGGCGGTCCGCAAAATCTTCGTCTTTGTGGAAATGGTGCGCGCTTTCGTGAATCAAGAGCATACTCGCATCACTGTAGCTCAAGATATTGTCGCGACAAGTCGGAAATGACAGATAGATAATCTCGGGACTTGGCTTTTCATCATCGGGCATTTTGGTCCAGGCACAGGTCGCGCGCTGTTCCAGATCCCAGACATGCGGGCTTGCCATGATATCCGCACTGAACTCGAGGCGATTGGCCGCAATGAATTCTCGAATGTCCTGGTCAGCTCCCTTAAGGGACCGATCGGTGAGTTTGCTTATAATAGTCGAAGCATGCTCTTTTGCTTGGGCCATATTGAGTCTGAGCGAGTCGCCCCCGTTTCCGACGATCCAGCGACCAAACAGCTGGACATTCGAACCTCCCAGACCACCAGCCGGTTTTGTAGGCGGTGCGGCATTAGGTTTGAGCCATTCATCAAAACCGATGAGGTCGCCGGCCATGGCAAATTCGGCCAAGGCCAGTAGAGCGACGATCGAAGATCCTCTTACCAATTGCTTCGTCGACTTTCTCATGAGTCACCTCTTTCGGTTAGACTGAAAAATTGAATAGATAGACAATAGAGTTCATTATGATCATCGGTTTCGTCTGAGTCCGATCGAAACCGCTGCTGAAATTTGCCAATTGCAGCCTTGGCGGCGGGAATAAAATTTCGGTTGATCGACACAATCTGCGAGCAGAACTCCCGCTCCTCTATTCTCTGCACCGAGAGAGCGTCCTGCGCCTTAGCCAGGATCTGCCGGTGGAATTTACGAATGCTTTCCGAGGGAACTTCGCTTTGGATAAGCCCTGTATTCGTGGTTGCCGTTAGTTTGCCGTCTATTTTTTCGAGAAGTTTGACTCGAATCAGGCGTTCGATAGCAAGTTCGGCTTGGATAGGCGTGATTCGGAGTCTCTTGGCGATCCACCGGGCGTCGCATTGAAATCCATCGATACGCAATAGTTCGAGTATCCCTAGATGATACCAATCCGAGATGATCTTAAACGTATCGACTTTGAGCTGATAAAAAGCATCGTTCTCCTGCTTTTGCTTGAGCAGTCGAATCTCGGCGATACCGCGATCTTTGGGGCTTCGGGCATGAGCTACGGTAACGAGGTCTAAGAAATAATTCTTTTCGTCAGAATTCATATTGAGGTGATCGCAGATACGATCGGCGGCTTTGCGTGACAGGCCTTGCTTGTTGTTGAGAATTTCGCTGAGGCGTGAGGGAGACAAGGTTAAATCGCGCGCAAACGCCCGAAGCGAATAGCTCGGATTTTGGCTGCAACGGTTGTCCAGCTCTTCTTTGAGGATCATCCGATAGTCGCTGTGGGTGAGGTTTAATCGGTCCATCCTACGCCCTACTTCACAGATTCTTACGGCTTGCATTTTTGCCACCTTAGTTCGACCACTGCGGGTTCGGCGATTTGTGCCTCTCCCGCTTCCCTTCCGGATAACTTAAGCGCAACCTTAACATTCAATGGTTTTTGCGCAGGGCATGGCTGAAATTGAATCGGATCCAGGGCCTCACCAAACTCGACCACTTGATCCTTTATACCTTGCCAGCTTTGCACTTTTTTACTAGGCGAGGTCTCGCCAGTTGTGTAGGCTTCGACTCCAATCTCAGCCGATTGGTTTTTCGCGAGGTCAAGTTTGAGTTTGCCGCGCACTTCAGCAACCGCCAATGTCCACCCGGTCGGGTAATTCAGGAGAATGGTCGCTTGGCAGAATTTTCGGCTTTCGGCCATACTCTTAGTGGATCCGGCGGAAGCTTTGAGACTCTTTAAATCCAGAGTCAGCGTTTGATTATCGAGAAGATTTGCAGCCGAGGCATCGGCGTTCTTGCAGCCCGAACCGCCGATTTCAACTTGCTTTAATGTTACGGGATCACTTGGTGAATCCGCGTTCGAGGCGTTCGAACTGCTGGACTTGCCAGGAGAGGCATGTCCGATCGCGGCTATGCATATCGATAGACACACAGCAAATGTTCTGAGATTTGCCTTCAAGCACCGCATTAATCTACTCCAGAAAATGTCGTTTCATCGAAGCTAACCTGAACAATGCAATCCGCTTGCCAAGTCATGGAAGGTCCAAAACTCGTGGTTTAGGTCCAATTTAAGCCTTTTACTGGTATTTTTTTGAGTTGCACTGAGATGTTCTGAGATCTTGAATGGGTGTTCTGAGAAATTGGGCTCTGGACCACAGGTAGATGATAGTCTATGTCAATTAGGCAACCTTGATCGAGACCATGGTCATATCATCTTCTAGCCTAAATCCTTCGCCGGTTTTAATCAGGCAGTCGTGAATCAGATCGTGGGTCATGGTGTTAAAACTGTGCGTTTTGATAGCTCCAACTAACCTGCGGTAGGCGCGGGCGCCTTCCATATACCCGTCGGTAAATGTGAAAATTAACTTGGTTGTATCGAGGATGAGATCAGTTGAGGCAACACGGCTCCCGTAGGAAATACCCAAAGGATTGGAGCGAAGGTTGATATAGTTGGTGTCCGAACCCAATCCCACCACAAACCACCCAGGTGAACCAGCATTGTAAAAGCACAACCTGTGATCCGAGAACATCGCCACAGCCGCCAAGGTCGAGGTAACTTTGCCCCCAAAATGATCGAGTAGCCGGTTGTTGACCCGCTCGATAGTCTGCGCCATGGGCAGCCCAGCAGACTCGGCTTCTTTGAGTGTCGTGATGATAATAGCAACTGGCAGAGCCGCAGAGGGGCCTTTGCCGACTACATCTCCGATAAAAATTCTCCTTTCGTCGGGTGATACCTGCCAATAGTACAACCAATCCCCGCTCATCTGCTGGGATGGTTTGTAGCGCATCTTGTAGCTAAAGTCAGAAATCTGACCTTCGAGATTTTGTGGCAGTAGCATTTCCTGGACCGCCTTGCCTAAGGCTAGCCTTTCTTGCAAAAGTTTGCGTTCGCTCTCCTCCTGAATGCGCAGGGCTTTTTCTCTAAAAAAATCACGTCGCAGTTTGAGCTTCTTTAGCTCGCCTTGAACGATCGTGTGGCCATAAAGTATCAACACGGATCCTGTAAAGCCAACAAGCGGCAGCGAAATAGGGAGAAGGGTACGTCCATAGACAAAATACGCAAGCCCGCCGAATAGATAGGAAAGCCCCAGAAAGCTCGCCATGAAAAAAGCTCGCACCGGTCCGGCGCCAAAACCCAGGGCAGCGCCAGCAAGAAGCATGGCGAGCACGATACCGTGGTGCAGTTTGTCAAAGCGCCCTATAACCCTGAGCCAGTCGCCAGTCAGAACCGAATTAAGCATTTCTCCAATGATGTACCCACCTGGAATTTCGCCGAAGGGTCCACCTTCATGAAAGTCAGCGGCACCCGTATAGAAGCCAGGAATGATAAAAACCGTATCACCTTGCTTCACCAGTTTTTCAGGTTCGCCTGCCAAAGCCCGCATAATTGGGCCCACAAGGCTCTTCGGCTTGAAGAAGCTCGGTGGCTTATGGGAGACAAAGGACCAGCCTCGATGATCGAGCGGCACTTTGTAGTCATTAACAAACAGCGCCTGATCGCGAATCTCAGTCTTGCCACTGGCATAAAGCGAAATATGAGGTACAACGCGATCCTGTCCCAAGAGGTAGAAGGGGCTCACCGCGATGAGCGCATGGTTGTCATAAATCACATGCCCGACGCCGTGGAACACGCCCTGAAACTCAGGAGCAAAACCGTAGACCGAACCGGTACGAAACTGGGTATTGATCGAGGGAAGTTCACGCAAAGGGTCTGTCGCCTCTTTAGCCTTGGTCAAATAGTGGGCGAAGCTGTGAGCCTGGTTTGATAGCGGGATGGTTTTGCGCATCGGGATCATGTGGTTTACGATGTCGGCTCCGACGACAATTGGGGTTTCGATCGCCTTGATGGCAGCCAAGCTCTGAGTGATCTCGTGGTGCTCGGCTGCCGAGCCTTGGGAAGGGTAGGGATTTCCAGCAAATACCCGGTCAATCAAAATAACCCGAGGTTTCATCCGTGCGATATTGGTTAGGAGCTTCGCCCAGGTAGGCAGACTAATGTCGGGACGATTCTGATTGTAGGCCACTGTTTGATCATCGACCGCTAGTATCTTGAGGTTGTCTGGCTGATGCCCCGAAGGACTCCACCATTCTTTGATGACATACGCCATTTTTTGATCAAGGCGCGCCGCAAAGTAATCAGCAGCTCCGCCATGCCCCAGCATCGCAATCACAAAGGCAAAACCCCCCCACAGCACAAAAAAAATCGGCCCGACATAGCGTAGCCTTGATTCGAATAGATCGGGTTCGTTGGGGTCGTTTTCTGGAATCTGGTTCATGAAGTCCTTGCGCTCGGGTGTTGCTTTGTTTTCGGAAAGAAGCGGGACATTCTCAAGGATTCACCAGCTTTTGAAGGAAATCGGTCTAAAATATTTGATATTAAGATATTGATTTTATTTGAAATTATTAAATATCTAAAGGTTTCGACGAGAAACGCCGATAAAGGTAGGGCCCGAAAACTACGTGATGGGAGACCCATGAAAGCGTTAACTCTATTGATCCTTGCCATATTCCTTGGTTGCAACGATTCGTCTAAATTTACCGGATCAGGCGGCGGCAAAGATCAGCGCGCAGCAGATCCAGCACCGGCTGCCGAACCGTCGGGTGTTTCGGCCGAAGATAAATCAAATGGGGCCGATGGTTCGAAAAACACAGACCAACCAAAAGTCGCACCTGCACCTGAGGCTTATACAGAGGACGCTCCGCTGCCATCAAATATCACGGGGGTTTTCTTAGTAGATCGCTTGAAGGAGCCATCTACTGAAAACCCGAGCTTTATATTAGGTTGCGGCATAACGCAGTCTGATGGCTCAACAGTTGATCCGAATCAGTATGTTTGCAACCTAAAGAACTCTATTGTTGGAATTAACCTTGACACGCAAAAGAGCACTGATTCCAAATATGGATGGATACTTATCTTCACACCTCTAGATAATAATTTGCAAACCATGATCCAAGCAATCGCAGGCATGCAGGTTGAGATTCAAAAGCTGAACCCCACTACCAAGACATATGATTCAGTTGAAACTACCGCCGTCGATCAACTTAATCCAGCAACACCAGCAGCAACACCAGCAGCAACACCAGCAGCAACACCAGCAGCAACACCAGCAACGCCTGCGACTACACCAGCTAGCGGTGTTCCGCAGTAGACGAATCTTTTCAGTATCGGACACTAGGGCGAGTACACGTTTGGAATCCCCAACCTTCTGGATTCCCAGTCGAACGCGGAAGCTAGCGAGAATAATGCGAAAGAGCGGAAGCGAGGCAAATCGCGGCGGCCGCTCATATCTCAAAAAACTAAGGGCGTTCTAAAATCGCACATACCCCCATCCCTCCGGCAGTGCAGATTGAAATCAGCCCACACCCGGAGCCCTTTTTTTTGAGGAGTCTTGAAAGGCTTGCTATAATCCGCGCCCCCGTTGCTGCAAACGGATGACCGAGGGCGACGCTGCCGCCCACGACATTAAGTTTGCTGCGGTCGATGGTTCCTAGCACTTTGTCGCGCCCAAGTTTTTCTTTACAGAATTTTTCGTTGTTCCACGCATCCAGCGTGCACAAAACTTGCGCGGCAAAGGCTTCGTGGATTTCGTAAAAATCGAAATCTTGAAGCGTGAGCCCCGCACGATCAAGCATTTTGGGAACCGCATAAGCAGGAGCCATGAGCAAGCCCTCCTCCTCGTAGTTGACCGCGGCGGTTTGCGAGTGGGTGATGTAAGATTCGACGGGAATATTGTGCTGGGCTGCCCAGGCATCGGTTGAGAGTAGCACGCATGCTGCACCGTCGGTGAGCGGGGAGCTATTGCCTGCGGTCAAGGTGCCTTTGCCGCTTGAGCGGTCGAAGGCTGGTTTTAGCTCTGCCATCTTTGACAGCGATGGGTTTGCTCGCACGTTGTTGTCTTTTTGCAGGCCTTTGTAGGGGATAACTAGGTCGGAATAAAAACCCTCTTCATAAGCTGCCTGAGCGCGCTGGTGGCTTGCGACCGCGAGTTCGTCTTGGCGTTCGCGGCTTATGCCCCAAGTCTTGGCCATGATCTCGCAATGCTCGCCCATGGTAAGCCCGGTGCGTGGTTCTTTTACCGCCGGAAACTCGAGCCCGATCGCTTTTGGTGACAGGCTACCGATGGTTTTAAGACGTTCGCTCATCGTACGTGCTCTCGATAACTTGACGAGAGTGGTGGAAAGGCCGCTCTTTAGCTCGATCGGCACCTCGCTGCTGGTATCGGCACCTCCGGCGATTCCTACCTCGATTTCGCCCAGCGCTATTTTGCCCGCGACGATAATCGCAGCCTCAAGGCTTGTGCCGCAGGCGCGTTGGATATCGAGACCAGGTGACGTAAAGCTTAAGCCAGCATCGATAGCCGACTCCCTTGCCAAGCTAAAGTCAGAAGAGTGCTTGACCACCGCGCCGAGACAAACCTCGCCGATTTCCTCGTCTTTGAGGTTGAATTTACCAACCAAACCCTTCAGCGCCTTGGTCATCATTTGCTTATTGCCTAATTCCGCATAGTTTGTGCCGGATCGGCAGAAGGGGATTCTCGTGCCACCTAGAACTGCGACTTTATGGATGCTACTCATGGACGGTTCCTAATTATGATTCGTTTATAGAGATTGTTTCAAGAGCTA
Source organism: uncultured Oligoflexales bacterium (assembly GCA_964582405.1). Lineage (GTDB taxonomy): Bacteria > Bdellovibrionota_B > Oligoflexia > Oligoflexales > Oligoflexaceae > CAZOSN01. The sequence goes on from CAZOSN010000002.1 coordinate 10,786, forward strand.
CACCCTGCCCATCAGACAGGTAAAGAAATCAAGACGGTCGCGCTGCGCCGAGTTTACGACCAAAATGACTATAAAGAAGGGATACCATGTTTCATGACTCTTGAATACTGTTTCGCAGCTGGGCAACTTCTTCGGAGATTTGTGTAAATTGCCAAATTTGATGTCATGTTCCGTCCTACTTTGTTGGATAAATCCTGCACAGGGAGATTCAAAAAATAAAAATACCGCTTGCCGAGGGGTGGCCTTAGGAGGTTAAACTTTGGTCACGAGAACATATATTCCCTAGAATCTCTAAATAAGGAAGACATCAATATGATGAAAAGCCGAGATGATCAGGTGCGTGCTTTAGAAAATCACTGGGCCAAAGACGAACGCTGGCGTGGTGTTAAGCGCGACTACTCAGCCAAGGATGTTGTTGATCTGCGCGGTTCAATAGCCATCGAGCATTCTTTGGCAAAACATGGCGCGGAAAAACTCTGGAGGCTTTTGAACACCGAAAAATACGTGAATTCGCTTGGAGCTTTGACCGGCAACCAAGCGGTTCAGCAAGTCAAAGCGGGTCTCAAAGCGATTTACTTGTCTGGCTGGCAGGTCGCAGCTGACAACAACCTAGCCAACACTATGTACCCGGATCAATCCCTATATCCGGCGAACTCCGTGCCTTCGGTGGTGAAGCGCATCAACAACGCTTTCCAGCGTGCCGATCAGATCCAATGGTCCGAAGGTCGTGGCGACATCGATTACTTCGCGCCAATTATCGCCGATGCTGAGGCTGGATTTGGTGGGGTGCTCAATGCGTTCGAACTCATGAAGTCTATGATCGAGGCCGGCGCGGCAGGCGTGCATTTCGAAGATCAGCTCGCCTCTGTCAAAAAATGTGGTCATATGGGTGGAAAAGTCCTGGTTCCCACCAAGGAAGCCACGGCCAAACTCAATGCGGCTCGACTTGCGGCCGATGTGATGGGGGTTTCCACGGTTTTAATCGCTCGCACGGATGCCGATGCCGCCGACCTGTTGACGAGCGATATTGATCCGAATGATAAGTCGTTTCTTACGGGCGAACGCACCTCGGAAGGCTTTTTCCGCGTGCGCGCAGGTCTTGAGCAAGCTATTTCGCGCGGTCTGGCCTATGCCCCATACGCCGATGTGATTTGGTGCGAAACCGGAGTTCCGTCGCTAGAGCAGGCGCGAGAATTTGCCGAATCAATCCACGAAAAATTTCCGGGTAAACTTCTGGCCTACAACTGCTCTCCGTCGTTTAATTGGAAAGCCAACCTCGATGACAAGACGATTGCAAAGTTTCAGGACGAGTTGGCGAGCATGGGCTACAAATACCAGTTCATCACATTGGCTGGTTTCCACTCGCTGAATTTCAGCATGTTCAAGCTTGCGAGCGCCTATAAGGAAAAGCAGATGACGGCCTATGTCGCGCTTCAGCAGGAAGAATTTGCCTCCGAGGAGTTTGGCTACACCGCAACTCGCCACCAGCGCGAAGTCGGCACGAGCTATTTTGACAAAATCACGAGCACGCTCCAAGGGGATAGCTCGGTGACGGCAATGAAAGGCTCTACTGAGCACGAGCAATTTTGAGAAGTCTCAATGAATAAAAAAAAGAGCGGGCTTTCCCGCTCTTTTTTTTATTTGTCAAGCATTTGCTGCTAGAAATCATCCCCGACAGACACAGCGCTGCCATTGCCGTCAAGATAGTGAACTTGACCAGCTTGGCTCTGCATCAATAACGTTGCCGTGAAGGTAACATCGCCGGATTTACTTGCGCTGGCATAAGTCAGGTTGTCGACTACCAGTTTTCCATAGTAATCCAGCCCGCTCAGCGTGTACTTGATATCATAGACTTGGTTGTCGTAGACAACAAATTTCTCGCCGGCCTTGTACGGCCCCGTTCCGTTTAATCCCGACACAGCGGCATCGCCTGGTACACTCGTCGCCACGGTGCTGTCGCCTTTTACAGGATCGTTGGTTAGAGGACCGCGGTAGGCGATCTTAACGGTCGAACCACTACCGGTCGAGGCAAACACGCGCTGGGGGTAGTCGCCGACGTTATCGCGAGCGAGGTAAATTGAAGCCGCTGTGCCGTCATTAGTCCCGGTCAACTTACAGATCGAACCACTGCAGGCGGTGGCGCTGGTGCCGTCAGCCAAAGTTGCAGCCGCGGATGCTGCGGTAGAGGACAATGTGATCGTCGCATACTTGCTGGCGGGAATCGTTACCGTGCCTGAAAAAACTTTGGTTGCAGGTGTATCTTCCATTACATTAGAGGTCCAGCTGATGGCATCGAAGCTGTCACCGGTAACGGCGACCACGATAAACGAATACGTGGTTCCATTGGTCAGGCCTTTGATAAGACAGCGCTGTGTGCCTTGACCATTCGCGTACATATTGGTGGCCGAGACATCAAGCGATGTTGTGGCTTCGGTACCGAGGGCCGTTCCCTTGTCCGGATCGAGGCACATGACTTTGGCTTTTTGGACGCCAACCGCTGCTGGGTCTTCTGCAGCCGTGGCCGTTGACGTAACATCATCGCACTCGCTTGTGGTGGCCATCGTGATACCGAAGGCCTTGAAAAAGCTGTTGTTCGCCGCGCAGCGTGGAACACCTTGCGCTTTTGCAATGTCAACGCCAAGCGGTGAAGCTGGAGCGGCGCTGGTTTTCAGCGCTGCAATCGAGCTTGTTGCCTGAAACACATTATAGCCTTTGAAGCTCGATTCAAAGTTCGCGCCGGTCCAGCGCAATTCTATCTGAGTGTCGCCAGTTATAGAGGTCAGTCCCGTGGGCGGGGCCAGATCCGATTGCCCTGAGACTGAGGGGTCATCTGAGTCGCTGCAGCCTGATAGCCATGCCGCAGCTAGTACTACTGCACAAATCTTCTTCATTACAAATACTCCTTAGCATTCCATTAATTTACTGTTGATTAGCAGCTAGCATGAGATCAAAGGTAAATGCAGTGCCGCGCGTAACCGAAGCATTGCTGCTTGAAATCCAAAGCCAGTGGTAGTTGAATTTCGTGGTATCAGTTTGGGCACTATCACCAACGGCAATTGCATAGAGGTAGCCTGATTGCAAGAGAACTGACTGGCCTTCCTTGGAATAGCCGCCACCTTGATCTGGATCCGTTGCCGAGTAAACGAGCTTGGGGACCGCTGGCATGGTTTCATCGAATCCACCCGCAAAATATCCCATGGGTCGGATAAAAGCGTTCTGACCAGTGGCTAGGAATACATTGGTCGTGTCCGTTGAATAGGATTCGAACGAAGCTGGTGCACCAGTATAAACATTATTGATCTGCGTCGCGGTCCGAGCCGAAGTCGATGCATAAGTGAGCGACGCGTCACACTTTGTAGTACAGGTGGTCAAAAGAGTTCTAAGGTCAAAATAATGACCGCCAAAGCCAGAGGAAGGCATGGTCACAGTACCACCGATGCGGTACTTAGGGGTCACGCACTGAAGCGTCGATGACGATTGCGATACTTCTTTGCCACCATCCTGCACCGAAAAGACCATAAAGCAGTATTGGCTGCCAACAGTAAGTCCCTCAATTGTATAGGTCACAGGACCAAAGGATTTGGCTGCACCTGAGACGATCGAATCCTCTTTGACCACATCAACACAGGTACCTTTGACAGGGCTGCAGGTCGGCAGTAAGGGATCGGTTGGATCAGCTGGATTCATATGATAGATCGGCAAGCTCGCAAACTGCGATTGCTCTTCATCAACCACGATAGGAGCAGGAGCGTTCGCCGAGATCACGTACGGATTCTTGTTGTCGAATGAAAAATACTTGAGAGTATCAGCCACGCCTGCGACCGGCTCGCCGCTGTCATCAAGCAACTTCAGCGGTTGACCCTGAGTTAGCTTTGCAGTCTTGAGATCCGCATCGGTGAGCTTGGCACCATAGATGTTGTAGCCCTCGAAATCATCTTCGGGGTTTGTTGTGAGCCATGACAAGGTTACTTTTCCGTTGCCGTTGTCTCGAATTGATAATTGTCCCGGTGGCTTGAGATCTAATGCGCTGATGGCCAGGGGATTGTTCTTATCCCCGCACCCCCACAAGCCCGATAAGAGCCCAACTCCGAACCAGCAGAATACCGCCCTGCTTCGACGAATGACCATGAAATTGCCCTCACTTGTTGAAGTCCAGAAAAACTAAATCAAAATCTTAAACACTCAAAATTTGATAGGCGGTATCCTAGCATGCCTTTTCAATGACTCCAACCCTATGTAATGATTGAAAATTGGTACATAAGCAAAATACCGAAACTTTTCCATAAATTTCCCTTAGCTACACGACTCACAACCAGAAGTAAAAAGTTTCACTCACTATATCCTGCTGCTTACCGATGAGCTGGAAAACTTAGGCACGAAAGATCGCGCTCATGATCGTCAAATCTGAACTCATCGCATTGACTGAGCGGTTCATCAATGTGAACCCGACGCCCGTTTTGCCAGAGGTGCAGGGCGTTATGCTCGCTTGGATTTGTATTGCGTTTGGTTACCTTATCGGTCGAGGGTTGCGGCACCGCCAAGATTGAGAATCTGCGGTTCAGCAGCATAGTGCCTTAAGTCATCGCCAGAAGCTTTTGCTCCCAAAGGTAGGCATGCTCAACGATTGTATGAATATCCTGGTATTTAGGATTCCAAGGTAAAATCTCGTGGATCTCTCGTGGTTCGGCCAACACGCGGACGGCATCGCCCGGACGGCGGGGGCCGATGGTGACCTTGAGCGGACGCCCCACTACTTTGTCGACTGCCGCGAGGACTTCTTTTACCGAATAGCCCTTGCCATAGCCGCAGTTGAGCGTTTTGCTCTCGCCGCCTCCTAAAAGGTAGTCTAACGCCAACACATGGGCTGAGGCGAGATCGGAGATATGGATGTAATCGCGGATACATGTCCCATCTGGCGTTCCATAGTCATCACCATAGATCATCATGCCAGGCCTTTTGCCTACAGCCGTCTCGCATGCCGTCTTGATCAAATGGGTCGCACGCGGTGATCGCTGGCCAATTCGCTGGCCGGGATCCGCGCCAGCGACGTTAAAGTAGCGCAAGATAACATGCCTTAGGGGGGAGGCCTTGCTCAGGTCGCGGATGATTTGCTCGGAGAAGTACTTCGAACTCCCGTAGGGGCTCTCTGGTGCAGCAGCCTGGCTCTCTGTGAATGCACTTATGCCGTCTCCGTTGCCGTAAACGGAGGCTGTCGATGAAAAAATAATCGCGTGGACTTTGTGTGCGGCCGCGACGTCGAGAAGATTGACAAGATTCACCGTATTGTTTCGGTAGTACTTGAGCGGATCTTCGACCGATTCAGGGACAACGATCGAGGCAGCAAAGTGCATGATCGCATCGATCCGGTGTTCACGAAAAACTCGATCCAAAAGGCTTTTGTCCGCTAAATCGCCAACGATCAAGGGCTCGTCATAAAGTAGAGCGTCCCTAAAGCCGGTCGATAGGTTGTCAATTACAATGGGTTGGTGCTTGCTTTCTGACAGGGCCTTCACGACATGACTGCCGATATAGCCACAGCCACCTGTTACCAGGATCTTTGCCATGCCTTAATCTCCTGCAATTTTGCTGGACTATTATAGAGATCAAATTGGCAGTTGTCAGCACAATAAAGGCCCTAAATTGCGGCAGCCTCCTGAAAAGACAGATTTTTCACTTCGCATCCGTCTCGGTCAAGATACCTGAACCGAACAAAGATGAGAGAACCAATTGAATTTCGGGTTAGCTTTGAGTAGTATCCAAGGCTTTGATTCGCCTAATTTTAGCGAGGATTCATGGCATGCTAGACCGCAATCTTTTGGTTGATGATTTTGAAGAAACCAAACGCAGATTGATGCGAAAGCGCGTCGCTGAGGCAGACATCGTTCATGCCCGCGAGGTCATCATCAGCCGCCGCAAGGTGGCAAGCTCGGTCGATAACCTCAAAGCCAAACTCAACAAAGATTCCGGAGAAATCGGCCAGTTGCTCAAGCAGGGCAAAAAGTCCGAAGCCGAGAGTCTCAAAGCGAGCATCGCAACCCTAAAAGCCGAGCTTGGCGCGACCGAAGCTGAGCTAGAAAAACTCGAGCTTGCCTGCGATACGGCGCTCATGACGCTTCCCAATATCCCGGATGACCGTGTTCCGGATGGCAAGAGCGAAGAGGCAAACCAGCCCTTGCGGTTTGAGAACTACGACGAAGCCCGCCTGAAGGCCATGCATGTCCCGCCACATTGGGAAATCGCGGAGTCTTTGGGAATTCTCGATACAAAGCGCGCAGCCAAAATGAGCGGTTCCATGTTTGCGATTCTGCGCGGCGACGGTGCTCGTTTGCTGCGTGCTCTGGTCCAGCTTGGACTTGATCTCAATCGCGAGCGCTACGAAGAGATGATCGTGCCCCATATCGTGCTTAGCGAAACCTTGATGGGCACTGGGCATTTGCCCAAATTTGCCGACGATGCGTTTCGCATTCCGGCTGACGACCTTTGGCTAGTGCCAACGGGCGAGGTCCCGCTTACGGCTTTTCACAACAATGAGATCCTTTCGTTTGACGAACTGCCGATCCGCTATATGACTTATACCGCCTGTTTCCGGCGTGAAGCCGGCAGCGCAGGCAAAGACACGCGCGGTCTGCAGCGGTTGCATGAGTTTCACAAGCTTGAGCTCGTCCATATCGTGGCCCCCGAGCAGGGTGATGAGGCATTTGAGTCGCTGCTTGCGGATGCCGAAAGGCCGCTGAAGCTCATGGGACTACCCTACAGAATCTTGGACCTTTGTTCGGGAGACTTGGGTTTTTCTGCGGCACGCATGCACGACATCGAGGTTTATGCACCGGGAGCCAAAGTCTGGCTGGAATGCTCATCCGTTGGCCTGTTTAGCGATTTCCAAGCGCGCCGGAGCAAGATGCGTTTTCGTCGCAATGCGCAAAGCAAACCTGAGATCCTCTACACGCTCAACGGTTCTGGACTAGCCACGCCTCGCGTGCTCGCAGCTTTGCTTGAGCATGGCTACCAACCCGATGGGTCGGTAAAACTTCCAGAAGTTTTACATGATTATATGGGAAAAGGCGTCCTTAAGAGGCCGTAGAGGTTTGTAAAGAGGTTTGTAAAGTACCAAACCCCGTCCTTACTCCCCGTTTAGCTGCGTGGCGCAAGTCATGCTCTAAGGCATTGAATTTATTTCAGCAAAAAAAAATTATTTCAACAATCCTTAACCACCCTTGCAAGATGCCGAAATAGCATTTGGAACATTTAGTAATTTAGCTTCGTGCGGAAAATGGTTCATGGAATTACATAAGCAACCGACTCACAAGCAGCCCATCGTGGTCGAACTAGAGAACGGCATTTTTAAGCAGCGCCTCTACCCCGAAGGGGTTTGGTCCCTGATCCGAGCGAAACCGCTTAATGTGCTCCGGGTCTTATACTGGCACCTCAACGGTGAATTACCGGCAAAAGTTGGTCGTGCACTCAATAATACTAAACTTCTTCCTCCGGTCAGCGAGGAGATCATTGATCTTCTTCAGGCGAAAAGGCGCGAAGGCTATCCTGTGATTCTGAAACATCATAGGCATCGCGAGTTGGCTCAGACGCTGCAGCTGCAATATGGCTGTTTTTCCGACCTGACCAGTCATCTTTCCGATCAACTTGTTGAGGGTGGATTTTCGTTTGTAAGCTCTTCCGCCTACAGCACGGTCTGGCCCAAAGCGCGAGAAGGATTTATTCTCGGCTGCAACGAAGACTCGCGCAAACTCAACAATGCCTATGGGCTTCATGTTCAGGTTCTCAAGCAGCGTAAATCAGGGAGGCTGGGGCGCGATTTGTTCAAGGCACTCAGGCCGCACCAATGGCTCAAGTCAGCATTGGTTTTTGTGCCGTTGTTTCTATCGAATGCCTACCTCAATGCTGGACAATGGCTGACCTGTTTGTCGGTGTTCCTGTGCTTTGCGCTGGTCAGTTCATCGACTTATGTCCTCAATGACCTATTCGACCTGGAAGCCGACAGACAGCATCCGGTCAACAAATTTAGACCCTTTGCCTCGGGAAATTTACCCCTGTTCCTAGGCCCCATTGCATATTTTGGACTCCTAGGAGCGGGGCTTTTGGGGGCATATTATATTTCAGCGTCCGTGTTTCAAGCCTTGGCTGCCTACAGCGCTATCGGTCATCTCTATACTTTCTATCTCAAGCGGCTTGCGATCATCGATATGTTCATCCTGAGTTTGCTCTACTGTGGTCGGATTTTTACTGGCGCTTTGGCTATCGATGCCTCTGTATCGCCATGGCTCTATCTCTGCGCTGCGTTCTTTTTCCTAAGTCTCGCGCATATGAAACGCGTGGCTGAACTAGGCCTTCTAAAGGCCAATGAATTGCCCAAGCGTCGAGCATACACCAAAGACGATGCGCTACCCTTGCTGATTTTCGGGATCGGATCGGCTTTTGCGTCCACGTTCTTTTTTCCTCTATTTCTCTGGTTTGGTGGATTTTCAGAGCGTGCGTCGGCCTGGGTGATTGAGGGCATCGTTCTTTATTGGTTTGCGCATATCTGGCTCCTCACCGTGCGCAACAGAATGGCAAGCGATCCCGTTAAATTTGCTTTGACAGATCGCCTGAGCCAGATTTGCTTTGGCACGATCATAGTGCTATGGCTTACCGCGATCGCCTGATCCGACATGCTGAGCTATATCATGATCATGCGCAGGCGAGCAGGGCGAGATTCTTGATTTAAACTTGTCCGACAGAGGGGATCATGCCATACTTTGCGGCCCCTTTGACGATGGAGTTGAGTATGCGTCTCTGGAAGCTGCTGCTAACCATTGCAGGCCTGCTCGCCGAGGCAAGTCAGGCCGAGACGCGCCCCATTAAAATTATCTCTGCTTTTGTGGGCGCAGACGAGATCTTAGCTGAGATATTGCCCGAAGCAGCGCGAAACCACGTGATTTTTTCACCCCTAGCACGCAATAAGTCCTACAGTGCCGTCGTCGATTTGATTCCAGCCTCGGCTAAGGCCGAAGCTATCAGCATCGAAAGCCTTGTTCGTGAAAAACCTGATATCGTGTTTGTCGCTCACTACACGAGACCTGATATCCTCAATCTGCTGAGCAAAGCGGGCGCTGCTCATCAGGAACTCGCGACGGCAGTGAGTTTGGATGAGATGCTGAGCAATATAGATAAGGTTGCGGAAAAAGTCGGTAATCCAACTCGAGCCGCCGAACTCAAAGATAAAATAAAGAAAAAATATGCAAGCCTTGATCGTTGCCCCCATGTCACCTATCTCAATTTTGACGAGGATTTTACCCTTTACGGGCGCGAGACTGGGTTTGATTTTATGGTATCGGCGGCGCGCGGTAGAAATCTCGCAAATGGGATTGGAATCATCGGCTGGAAAAAAATAAGCCTCGAACGTCTCGTTTCGCTTAATCCGGATTTTGTTATCGCAACGGGAGAGAATCCTAGTGATGTTCGCAAAAAAGTCTCCTCGTCAAAGGGCTGGACTGACCTTCCTGCGGTGAAAGCTGGCAGAATTATCGCTGTACCGTCGCGTTTTCTGACGTCAGTAACTCATCATCTGCTGGATGGGGCTGAAATCATGTGCATGGAGGCCAAAAATCATGCGCGCTAGCGCCCCTTGGCTGTGCCTTTGCCTATTCGCAGTTTCAGCAATTTTGGGTTTGACCTGGGGCGAAGGGGCAACAAACCTTTGGGGAATCGATATTTTTCACCCCGAACCGATCGTTGCCACGATACTCTGGGAAATTCGTCTGCCGAGATTGCTGACTAGCGCGGCATGTGGTGCCCTGCTCGCTGGGGCCGGTGTTCTAAGCCAGGGCCTTTTTCGCAATCCCTTGGCAGAACCTTCTGTGTTGGGCACGACAAGCGGCGCGACCGCGAGCGTGGCATTTGCCCATCTTATAGGCGTAGCCTTTGCTTCGTGGTGGGTGGTGCCTGCGTTCGCCGTGGTGGGAGCCTTGGCAAGCACGCTTGCGATACTGGGGCTAGTTTCACTGAGGGTATTCCGAAGCCTTGATTTTCTCCTACTCGCTGGATTTGCTATGACTGCCATGCTCTCAGCATTTGCAAGTCTTATGATTTCCCTGACCATTCATGACTATCAGAAAATGCAAGCGATGTTTTACTGGCTAATGGGAGGGTTCAATGGCAAGGGTTGGGAACATCTCATAACGCTCCTGCCTTGCCTCTGCTTGGGAAGCATAGGAGCATGGATGATCGCGCCAAAACTCGATGTATTGATGCTGGGTGAGGAGGTATCTGCTTCTCTTGGGATTGATCTTGTCAGCTTGCGCAAGAGCGTGGTGGTCCTTATTGCGCTCATGGTGGGTGGGGCGATCGCTGCGGCGGGAGGCATAAGTTTTGTCGGCTTGGTCATTCCACATCTCACCCGTGTGATATTTGGCCCGGCACACAAGAAGCTTTTTGTCTGGAGCATGATCAACGGCGCATCGCTGCTTATGCTCGCTGATCTTGCGGCTAGGGCGGCCATTGCACCAGAGGAGCTTCAGGTTGGGGTCATAACCGCCGCATTGGGGGCGCCTTTTTTTCTTTTTATTCTTATTCAAAAACCGAAGGGTTCTCTATGATGGTTTTTGAAGGCCATGACCTCACAGTGCGAGCCGAAGGCCGGATGCTCTTGTCCCTACCTCATATCCAGTTTGCGAGCGGCTCCCTGTATGCGCTGATCTGATCTAACGGCGCTGGAAACACCACTTTACTTAATTCCCTTCTGGGCATCTTGCCGTACGTCGGTAGATTAAACTATTGCGTCAAGGAGCTCCGCTCGCTGAATCGCGCGACGCTTGGTCAGTCCATAGGTTGGGTTCCGCAGTCTATCTCGTTTGGCTTCACGGTCGCCGTGCGGAGCATCGTAAACCTTGGTCGATTTCCGTGGAATCATGGCCGCCTCAATGCTGGTGACATCCGCCTTGTCGATCAAGCGCTAGAGAGGGTCGGCATGCTTACCTTTGAAAAAAGGTCGATTCAAAGCCTATCTAGCGGCGAGGTACAAAAAGTACATCTTGCGCGGGCACTTGCTCAAGGAGCGAGCGTCTACCTCCTCGATGAACCGTTCGCAAACCTAGATATTGGCGCTACCGAGCAGGTGGTCAACCTGCTAAAGAGCCTTCGTGACGAAGGCAAAACAATCATTATGTCCGTCCATGATCTTGTGACTGCAAAAAATCATGCGGATTGGATCTACGGAATCAAAAATGGTCAGCTTCATCTGAATTGTCCGGCGAACAAATTGGTATCCGAGCAACAAAAAATTCGTGAACTCTTCCAGCTCGCCGAATGGAATTGGTAAAATTTCAAGCAAGACTTATAGTAATAAGGAATACTGACTTTTAAGATTTCGCCAAGGCTCGCCAAATCGAGCCTGAAGCCTGAATTTTTGAAGACAAATCGATCAAAATTCAAAGAAATGTTAGGAAGGCTCTTGTGACCCCCCAAATTATTAGGTAACTTACTATTATATTTAGTCTTGGTTCCGATCATTTTTCGGTGCGAAGTGTAGTGTGGGGAGTGTCGCCTCCGCAAAGGAAGTCGGGGCTCTAGTTAGGACCAAAATTTGGGAGTGTAAAAGATGATGCGCGGAAAGTTTCTAACGGCTCTATTGTGTGGCATTTCAGGGTCTGCTCTAGCAGCAGGTGCTCCCGAGGCACCAAAAATTAATTTCATGTATAACTTCGGCTTAACGCATGACGACGACGGGTTGAATTCTGATTCCAAAACAGATGTCGCAACCTCGTCCATCATGACCAAGGCATTCAGGTTGATCGTCACGGGCAAAGCTAATGACAAGGTGTCTTATGAAACCCGTTACAATCTGCTCGATTCGAAGTTTGACTATGGATTTGCTCGGCTCGACTTGAACAAGATGATGGGTGTTATTCTCGGTCGGAACAAGGTACGAACTTACGGCTTTGATCATCGAGATGGCGATCCGCTATCGCTCTATACCGCAATTGGTGGCGATTCCGATCCATTCGCGACAGAATCTGACATGGTTGCTGTTGAGTTGGCGGTTATGGGCAAGATCACGGTTCAATTTGTCGATGACAACGCCCTCCGTTCGGACGATATGCAGTACAAGAAATCCAAGACTGATGCGAAAGGCAATAAAACCGCTGTCGATAAAAACCCCGCTTATGTTCTGGAGTGGCTTGGCAAGTTTGGTCCAATCCAGCCTTTGATTGAATTTGCAAGTTACGACTTGAACCACAGCAATCTCTGGACTATTGGTGCTAAGTTTGAAACCAAGCAAATCATGACGGTAGCAGATTACACGACCCACAACCAAGCTTACAAAGGCGCTCAAGACGCTACGACCAAGAAGTCGCCTGAGATGAAGGATGTAGCGACTCGCCTCAACTTCGCCTTTGAATTTAATGCAGGTGTGGCAACACCGTTCTTGCATTACTCCAAGTTTGATCTCAAACAAGACACCGTATCAGGTACCAAGGAGCGCAAGACGAATACAGCTGGCACATTTGATGACAATGGCAGCGACATCACGCTCGGTGCAACGATCAACAAGTGGGGCGACAGCTTTATGCCGTACCTCACGCTTGATAAAATGTCCGGGTCGTTTGTTAACAAAAACAACAACGATGCTGACATGTCACGAATGCAGACAACCTTGGGTGTGAAGGGCCTTTTCTAACCTAAGAGCCTGCCCGGCTTTGTAAATATTTGGCCCCGTGTCTAACGACCGGGGCCTTTTTTTATGACCAATTTTCGACGACGATCGGTTGATTCCGGTCCACGCCGGGTCCGCCCTAGCGAAGCTTCAGCGAGGTACCGCGGCGGGCGCGAGGCTTTAGGTAGGGAAATACCACGCCCAAGAATATGCCAAACAAAACGGCCATGATGCCAAGCTTCATACCTTCGTTTTGATTCGAACCAGACAGCATCGTATTGGATTCTTTGAGCTTGTCGTTCTCACTCTCAAGTTGCACGACGCGTTGGTTCAACCGATCGCGCTCTTTGGCAAGGTCAAGGCTCCCTGAAGAGATTTCCTTAAGCTGCTTGAGTTCGTTGGATAAGGCATCTTTTCTATCTTTCTCGACCCTGAGTTCTTTCTCAAGAGTCGCCCGATCCTTTTTGGCGGCATCCAGGTCAGATTTGAGCTGATTCATCAAATTAACGGTGCTCGAAATCTTTGCGTCCGCAGATGCAACACGATCGGTAGCCGTGGGGTGGTCTACCAAATAACGCTCTGGGATCCAGCCCGATGTACCGTCGGAGGTAGCAACATTCATGTAGCCATTTTCAAGGGCGTCTGCCACGACCTTCAACTGAGTGCCGGAACGCAGATTTTTGATCACCTTTTGATCGGCGGATGGACCAGTCCGGATGGGCACATAGAGAACATCCGTGATGTACTTGGAGGTTTCTGCATGGCAAACCGTAGCACCTAACCCGACCGAAAACGATAAAGCTGCAAGTCTTTTCATATTTCAATCCATCTTAATGAAAGTGGCAAGGCGACAAAAGTAACGCAACAAAGCGGCATATGCTTTTAATTTACGAAATTGAAAGGAACTTGCCAACCCGATAACCCATTTTCTTTGCGGAGTTAATCAATAAAGTCTGGTTTAGACTTCATCATGGTCGCAGTTGCTGCCTTCTGAGCGTCTTGCGAAAGCAGCATGCTGGCGTTCCAGGCAGCGACCAAGTCAAGCCCATCAGCGACCGATAGATCGCGAGACTTGTTGATGATGCGCTTGATGCCACGAATCGTAAGTGGCGATTTTGCTGCAATGCTATGGGCGAGTTCGATGGTTTGGGCATCAAGCTCATCACGATCGACGACTCGGTTAAGCAACCCAGCACGCAGGGCTTCATCGGCGGAAAATTTGCGCCCCGTAAATGCCCACTCCTTGAGAACACCGTGCGAGACAAAGTGCGGCAGGCGTTGCAGGGTGCCAATATCGGCGACGATCCCTAGGTCAATCTCCTTGACCGAAAATTGAGCATCGGAGCTTGAGATTCTTATGTCGCAGCAGGCGATAAGACCAACGCCGCCTCCCAAGCAATTGCCGTGCACTGAAGCAATTATGGGTTTGGCGCATTGTTCGGCAGCAGAAAGGCAATCCTGCAGATCCAGGATTATCCGATGCAAGGCTTCCTGCTTGTGGCCTTCAGGCTTGGGCTGAATGCGCCCCACGATCTCCATAATGAGTCCAAAATCGATACCTGCCGAAAAATGCGGGCCTTGACCATTCAGGATCACGACCCTGATATCACTCTGCTCATGGGCCCAATGGAACGCCTCGCGAAGTTCTTGCCACATCTTGCCGTTCATGGCGTTGGCTTTGTCAGGGCGACTGAGGCTGATGCGACCGATTTTGTCTTCGACGCGGACGTCCAGAGTTTCGAATTTCATAAATTGTCCTTATTTGGTAACAGACGCTGGGGTGCCACCGGGAGCCAAACCCGGCTGAGGCGACATCAGCCGATAATAGATTGGATCGACTTCTATGGCGTGAGTTCGAAGGGCTTCGTCCAGCTTGGTCAGCGTATAATAAGCCCATTTTGTCTGCATATAGTTGATAAACCAGGCCGGAATACTTCCCATGGGATCGATTCTCGCTTCCACAATGATCTCGGTCTTGGTGTCGCTAACCTTGCGAAGCTTTACCGTTGAATCGTGGCTTTTCGCTCGAATGAATTTTTTGTCCACGGGCACAAAGCCATCGACAGACCAGGTGTTGCTCTCAAGCATTCCGCTCTCGGGATTATAAAAAATCTTTGTCCTCACGACAAAATCACGATCCTCAACCGGCCAGGGTAAACCTATCCTATAGTAGCTGACGGCATCGAGAATGCCGTCGAACTCCTTGACTCGGGTAATGTACGCTAGGCGATCGACCCAGAGCTTTCTCTTCTCGATATCGACCATAAGCGTCAAGACTCTACCTTGAGAATGATTGAGGATCGTGTGGGCCCGGACGGCGATGAGCGGCGAGCCTGGGACATCCTTCTTGGAGACTTCTATGCCATCGCGGGAATAGACATGCTGCCATTCCGATGCGACCGCCAGGCCATGCCAATCAGCGAGTAGTCCCAATAGGCAAACCAACAACCAACGAAACATAACTAATACCCTCGTCAAACGAAAAGCCGATACTACCGGCTCAAGGATAATTCAGCAATAGTAGGATCAAATCGCGTCAGGGCGGCCCATGAACTTTTACAGACCCTTAAAAAATAACGCACTTTTCGACAGAAATCTCAAAGCCGGGGCCGACGCAAAACCCCTTGGTCATCGACCCAAGCCGGCATGGCCAGGGCATAACCCCAAATTGGCTTAACAAGAGTGTTGCCTTCAGTCTCATAGCTTTCGATGATGCGATCGAGATGGTCTGGTTTGACTGTACCGAACTCTCCCTTCAAAGCTTTGGCATTGCGGTCAAACCCAATGATCTTGATCATACCCTCGGGCAGAGTACCTTGAAAGTGTCCCGAAATCTCCGCAGCTTTAGACCCCAAGAGGCTGAACTCGCCAGCTGCCGTATTGAACACAAGCTCCCCTTCCCGTGGCGCCCATGGCTTTTGCCGCCACCAATCAAGCCCTTGGCTGACAATCAAACGATCAACCTCGGATAAATCGTCTCTTTGAAGATAGTTAAGAAGGTTCTGGTAAAATCGGTGCTGTGGCGCAAGCCGTGTGAACAGATCATCGAGGTAAGGTTCGTTGAGAAAGGCGTCAATCGTGCGTCTGACAATCGGAAATCCCTGCTCGCCAAGTTGCTCCTCGCGATAACCCATAAGACGCATGGCATACTCCACCCCCGCCTGGGTCAGCAGAAAATCCAACACCCCTAAATCCGCGCGGCGCGCATAGCCATACCTAAGGTAGAGGGAGCTATAGCGAAAGTCCTCGGGGTTCATGCCCTCCGAACGCACATGCCCTAAGCGTCGCATCAAGATCCGCGCTTTTTCGCTAAGTTCGCTGCCTTGATGAAAGAGTGGATTATAGCCATGCTCGGCATAGTAGCGAGCGATCCATCCGTCAAGCGGCTTAGGCCTAAGAGGCCAAACCCCCGGGGACGCAACTAGCGCCGCAACCTGCGCCTGTTCCCAATTGGATGGCTCGGCATAGCAGAATTTAATCCCACAAAAAAGAAACCATATCACACTTGCAGCTGATGCTATGACTGCAGATTTTTTCTTCATTTATCTCGCCCAATTGAGTTCAAATGGTCGCTGACTTTGCGCCTTTCAAGCGCGTCGCCGTCCAGAGGTTTAACAGTGCAACTTGCCCGATACCGAACCATATCGTATCATTTATCCCAATTATTCGTTGGAGGGTTCGATGGGGCTTATCTCCTTGCTTGATCTACCGACGATCCAGGGCAAGCGCAAGCTCTGGATTTTCACCGTTGTGGCTATCTTCGTCGGGCTAGGTCTTGCCTTCTGGCTAGCGCCCGAAGATTGGTCTTGGTGGCAGACCTCGATTGCAGGGGCGCTGTCGGGATTTGGAGTTGCTTTTATTATCGTCGCAAACCGCGCAATTGGTGCCTATGATGAAGCAGACGACAACGAGCAATAATCATTTATTGAAGAGCTTCAACTATCATTGAAGAGCTTCAACTATGGCTCGCCCGACACGGACGCCGTCTAGCGCCGCACTAACGATGCCTCCAGCAAAACCAGCCCCTTCACCGCATGGGTAGACTCCGGGATGGCTCAGTGACTGAAAAGAATCATCGCGTGGGAACGATACAGGTGACGAAGTTTTGGATTCGAGGCCTACGATCAACGCTTCGGGATGTATGAATCCGCGGATTTTTTTATCAAAGTCGCCCATGGCCACCCTCAAGCTAGAAACAACGTAGGAAGGCAGCAGCTCATCCATCCGAGCAAGGGTAACCCCCGGCTTATACGTTGATTCTACCTTGCCGCGGCTTGACCGTCCTTCAAGAAAATCAACCAGCTTCTGCGCCGGACTGTGGTAGTTTCCTCCTCCAGCGGCAAAGGCTTTTTGCTCGAGTTGACGTTGAAATTTGACCCCATCGAGCGGATGATCAAGGTAGAAATCCTCTCGTCTGATGTTGACGACAATCGCTGCATTGGCAAATCCCGAATTGCGGGCATGATAGCTCATGCCGTTGATAGCGAGATGTTCGGGCTCGGCCATCGTTGGAAGCAAGTGACCACCTGGGCACATGCAAAATGTCCAAATCCCTCGGTTGTCAGCATGGGCTGCAAGTTTGTACTCGGCGGCAGGGAGAAACGAACAACTTCCGTATTGAAGCTGATTGATTGCGTCCTGAGGATGCTCCAGCCTGACTCCGATCGCAAAGGGTTTCGGAATAATGCCAAAGCCCATATTCAGCAAATTTTCGTAGGTCTCGCGAGCTGAATGCCCCATCGCTAGAATCAAGTGATCAGTAGGGATCTCCTCCGACGATGCGAGTTTGACCAAATATTTAGCAGTAGCCCCGCCAGATCGAAAGCCCAAGAAGCGCTCGCCAAACCGAAATTCGGTTCCGATCGACTCAAGGTGAGTGCGCATATTCACGGCTATCCGAAGTAAATAATCGGTTCCCATGTGAGGATGAGCATCATAGAGAATTTCGCTAGGCGCACCCCGTTCAACAAACTCCTGAAACACATATTGAATATAAGGATGATTTCGCCCGCATGTGAGTTTGCCATCCGAAAATGTACCTGCTCCGCCCTCGCCATAGCAATAATTGCTCTCGGGATCGAGCACCCCTTCACGCCGCAACCTGCCTACGGTCTTTAGCCTCTGGTCTACCCGCTCACCTCGCTCGACAATGATGACAGGCTGTCCGGCGCGCGCCAGCACCGAGGCCACAAACATGCCCGCCGGCCCAGACCCAATAATCACGGGCTTGTGCCGCGCAGGCTTGGGCAAAGAAAGCCCCGCCAGGGGGTTGACCGGTTCTGATGCAGCGACTTGGGTAAAATCACTGGAGCTAGAGAGGATTCTGTCCTCGGACTTGACGTCAAGGTCGAGTTTAAAATGCAGGAAAAGCTGGCTTTTTTTTCGCGCATCGAGCGACTTTTTGATAATACGCACGCCCAAAAGCTCGTCCTCGTCGATGCCATATTTCTTCTTCAGCATCGCACGTATTGCCACGATATCGGCAAGCGGTTCAACGGGGACGGTAAGTTGATTGATGCGCAGCACGATAAAGGGCCTCGGTTGTCGGTTTTGTCGGCCCCCTTACATAGCCCAAAAAATCCCCATCGCCAAGCTGCTAAACAAGAAAATTACCTACTTGGCTAGACCAAAGAATAAAAATCCCCGAGATTTCGCACTAGACAAATAACATATTTTTGTTTATATACGGTGTCTGGTGATTTGACCAGAGAAGATGTTCCGACAACGGCAGGATATGAACCATGAACCTTGTAAAAGTTATCAGTAAAATTGCGATCTTAGCATTAATCATCGCAACCCAGGGGACCTCAGCGGCTCAGGAAGGCGATTCAGGCTGGATCTATTTGGATATTCCTAGGGAGACTTTTTTTCCGAATTCTCCGATCACTGTGACGTTGACTAATGCCAGTGATGAGACCGAGATTTTTACTTTAAGCGCTTCGAAGGGCCGGGTTTGGTTCAAAATCTCCTCGGAATTGTTCCATGAGGGTGAGGAATTTGACCTCACAGCGAGGGGGAAAAGTGCGGACAATTGCAATAGTGGTCAGGGTAAATTTCATGGCATTTCAATGGCCAACGGCATGGTCGTGACTAACATGGAATGGCGATATACCAAGCGAGCATGCTTGGGTCCTGCGGTCGATTTGATCAAGAAACCACAGTGAATCTTGAGAGCCCGTACTCCGTAGAGTAGAACCTCGTGCGCATTTTTTCTGTCCTAGCCATACTGTTTAATTTAACCATCTCGGCCTGCACAACAACCGACGCTTCGCTGAATGCGTCGGTTTACCGCGAAGTAAATCCGAGCAAGAATTATAGCTATGGTTTTTCAGACGACAGCGAGGTGGATTCAAAACACGGCTGGCTGCTTCCCCTGGCTCTGGATTATTTCAACGAGCGCCTCCCCGGAGCAAAGCTGTCTCAGGCAGAGGATCCCGACGTTGCGATCGCGATTTCCGAAGTCTCGGACGAATTGACCGCGGTAAGCCACACCAATCTCTTAGGGTGCATGGACGGAATAGGGGCATGGTTTGAGTGCAGTATCGAGCTAAAGATATTTGATCAAATGACACTCAAGCATAATCTTGCGCGATTTCTCTCCCTCTACAAGCAAGGCCCGCTCGACGAGATTCTAAAGAAGAGCAAAACCTATCCCGAACTCAATGAAGAGTACCTCCAGGACAAACTGATTCTGCTCAGTCTTATTCATGAAATCGGTCATACCCTGGGAATGGCTCACACCGTAGCTAACGACAGCGGGTGCATCATGGCTCCCCTGCCAGAGGGGAATGCCACCCTTTGCGAAGGCGAAACTCTCGGTTTGATGGCCAAGCTTCGGCTGGCAAGTGCACTCCCAGACAAGTCACGTCGTTTACGGAATTCTTACGTCCCCACAGAATCTATACCCGGGCTGGGCCGGAATCGATGGCCGAATTAGGTCGGATTACGTACCATACTTATGGGAAACCCACTAGATTCTCCTATACTTTGCTTTTTTTTCTCAATTTCGTTCCGCAACAGCCGATCTAGGAATTGGAGCCGGTATTGGCCGTTCTAATGACTAGACAAAGGGGGAATCATTCGCATGAAATCAATACTACGAATAGGGGTAGTTTCTTTAGCTCTTTTGGGGGGAGCGTGTTCAGCCTTGGGACCCAAGCCTGAAATTAATGTAATCAAAGCGGAAGTGAACAAAGTCAAAAATATCAAAGGTGTCGTTGTCGCAGATTTGATTGGTCTTGAACCTGGTTCTAGCGATGCCATGGCATTCCTTGGGGCAACGGCTTTGACCTACCCGCCACCAAAGGGCGTTCCGATGGAAGCTGCGCGCAAGATCATCTCACCAATCGGGCTGTCAGATGATGCAAGCAAGCTCTTACTGTCTGCCTATCAGGTTGAATTCCTAAAGGTCGCATCGACCTTTGAAAAGGCCTACAAAGACAATAAAAAAGCAAAAATGCCAGAAAGCATGAAGATGCCAGCCAAAGCCAAAGGCGTAGATACTCCCAAGAGTATAGCCGACGCAAAAGCACTCAAGCCGCGGATTGAAAAATTGCAGAGCAACGCCTCAAGTCTGGTAACCGCAATAAATTCTGGTCATGCCGACGAAGCTGAGCAGTCGTTTGCCCAAAACAAAGATTTAGCAGAACTACTCAACGAGATCAGCAAGGTTGTGATCAAGCAAAGCAAGTCGGACTATATCTTGCTTTCCAAGCTGAATGGTACCAAGGCTGACTATGATTCAGGAAAACCAATCCTGATGACGGCAGCACTTGTCAATGCCAAGACGGGTAAATTCCGCTATTTCGCGACCGTTGAAGGTAAGAAAGGCTCGATTCCTTTGCCTTTTAATGTGCAGCTGACCCAGATGGCAAATTCGCTCCTTTCTGGAGCCGATGAAGCCGCGAGCCCTAACACATGAACAAGCTAAATGCTTATCAATGTGGTCTCGACTATTCGCCTTGGTCGGGAAGCGCGACGCCTAAGATATCGCCAAAGCTTGAAAAAACCAGGTCAGGCCTTGGCGAATCCTTGTCGAGCGGGTTTAGTGCCACGTTCTTTTGCACATTGATCGCCGGAGAAAAGCTCAAGAGGTGAGCCTTGGCCTCTTGATTGATGCGGGTGCCGTACTCTGCCCAGGCGGTGCGCACCTGAAGCTTGCGTCCCAGAAGAATATCCTTGGCGAGATTATCTCCCACCCAAAGCACCTCCGTCGGATCCTTGATGCTCTTGTACTCTTCGTAATCCATCAAGACTGTTTTCAAACCCCTGACGCCGGGTTTTTCATATTCGTCAGGCAGTATCCGAATCTTACCCTTGTAGCCAAAATTATCTTTGAGATGATGTTTGACTAGGATTTCTTCTTCAACCAGAATCATCGATTGATCGGGAGCAACAGGCAGAGCAGGGTCAGCTAATCCATAGACAGCATCGAAAAAGTGAAGAAGCCCCAGCTTATTAAGCTTCCACATCGCAACGTAGCGAGGTGCATCGGTAAGAGCCACAAGCGGAAGCTCGGGGCGGCCGTTTTTAAGCCTCATCAGCGTATCAAGAACCCCATCGTAGGGGACAAGCGTTTCGCGTGCTTTTTTAGTAAAGGCCTCGCGACCGCGCTTTACGGCCTCGTCCATCATTGCGCGCCAGTTTTTGCCATAATGAGCACGGACCGTAGGCATCCTCTGGATCACAAAAGGGTATTCAATCGAACCTTCGTCGGCAAAAATTTGCCTAGCTTCCTCGGCCAACTGATCGGCCGAAACCCCGACAATATTACCGACTTCGGTCAACAAGGTATGAAACGACGCCGCATAATAACTTACCCAATCAAATAGGGTGTTATCGATGTCGAGGGCGACCAGTTGAATTTTTCCGATGGGATTGCGAGCCATACGGACTCAATTAAATTAAGTTAAAAAAACCGACAATGTTGTTTACATGGTTTCTCGGGTAAACGCAAGCCTACCAGTGCTGTTTGATAAAGGCCTCAGGAAGTCCGAGTTCCCGGGCATAGTCAATATCGATACCTATAAGGCGCACACCAAGGAAATGCTGGACCCAGGGTGGGCCGTTCACGATCAGCTCCTTCCAAGGCCCATCTGCGACAATTTGACCTTCATTAACAAGAATAATCCGCTCGGAGAAACGTATGGCGATCTCGACCGACGAGGTGACGACCATGACGCTTTTTCCATGACTCACATCAATTAAGTCATTGATCATATTTAAGATAATTGTGGACGTTACGGGGTCTAGGCCAGACGTCGGTTCGTCCAGAATCGCAAAATCTGGATCGGTGGTCATGGCCCTAGCTACACCAACCCGACGCTGCATACCGCCCGAAAGCTCAAAGGGGTACATGGTTCGGGTTCTTGGCAGCTTGACCGTGGCAAGCAAACGGGTGATTCGCTCATCCATCTCCGTTTGATCGAATTTGGTCATATTAGCCATGGCGAAACTAAGGTTATCCTGCACCGTCATATAGTCGAAAAGGGCGCCCTGCTGAAAAGCCATTCCCACTTTTTTGAGAGTCTTCTGGCGCACAGATTCTGGAGACTGCACCATATCAGTCTCCATGACACGGATCGAACCGGAATCTGGGGTAACAATCCCCAGCATCATTTTGACGATCGTCGATTTGCCCGAAGCGCCAGGACCAATGAGGCTGACCTTCTCGCCGCGATCGATAAAAAAAGAAATGCCCGACAGCAACGGGATGCCATTAAAGGACTTGTGGACATCTTTAATCTCAATCATCGCAACTTCTCCTTCGGTTGCTGCGCCAGGAGTCCTGCCCAAAGGTGATGCCAAGGCATAAAACATCCGCTGATTTCTTTGGCAAGGTTTCCCCGGGCAGATCCTTGACCCATTATATCATTTGTGTTGTTGTTATGTTTTGGCAATCGTTTGAGGCCGCCCTCATGCTAACGAAGCTCATATGGACCCGCGCAAGAGTCGATTGGACCGAGGACTCCAAATTTTTTACTGCGTTTGGTGACCATGTGCTTCGGATTCCGTGCCTGAAATTCGAGGATTTGCCTTGTCCCCCCGAACTGCCTCCCGGTGATCTGATCGTAACAAGCTTGAAAAGCGCCGAAAGAATTGGCCGCGCCTGGCCAGCTTTGCGTCGAATTTGTCACACATTTGGCCCCATGACCGCAGAGGCTCTGAGAAGCTTAGGTCATAAAACGATCGTCTACCCCCAGTCCTCGAGCCAGGAATTCTTTGCCGCGCTGCCTCGGCAGGGAAAGTATGTCTATCTCGGCCCCAAAGACCCGGCATTTGATTTTCAGGCTTCGGCTGATGAGCTGGGACTCAGTTTGCAATCGATCGCCCTCTATCGCACCATCATGGCAGTTGATCTTGCAGCCGAGACGATCCTCGAACTAAAAAACGCGCCACTCACCGGTGTGGTCTGCCTCGCGAGTCCCTCGGCCGCGCGAACATTTGCCTCGATTTTTCAGGCTCAAAACTTTGCAGCCATCACCATCGGAGGGACGACCGCAAAAACGGCCATACCGTTTGGATTCAGCTCCGTGGAGATTTTGGCCACACCCTCAGTCGAGGGTCTTGCGTCAGCTGGCATCGCAGCGTTTGAGAAATCTTGGAATGGTGTTTTGACTTAACACACCTGCAAAAACGTTAGAGCCTGCTTAGAAGGGGCGGTTTTTGTTTTATCAAGGCGACAAGACAACCGAAGCGCAGTTTATTATCGCACGAAGAGCATTGGAAGCGCAGGATCAACACAGAGAATATCAAAAAATGACCCTTTTTAAACAGGCTGTTAGATTGAGTGAGGCTTTCTAGATATGGTATAGTGTCTCAATACGTATCTTGGGAAACCCCAATCATAGTGCGTGGATAATGAGGGATTATGAACCTCTTTTTACAATTTTTGTCGCTCGGACTCTGGTGCTTCACGTTGCAGGCCGAAGCCATGATCCACGATGCGCCGATCGTCGTCAGTGCTCGCAAAATTAAGGCTGCGACCCGGCATCCTATTGCGGCATATAGACTTTTTAAGACGCTGCCTGGTGGGGCGACCGAAACGATTCCATTTCAAATCGACGAGATAAACGCCCAGGGTGACTATGTTCTCGAGTTAGGGCCTCAACCCAACCAGAACTCCGGCAATGGGATATTCGATAGCGATGACGAGCTATCCTTTATGGGCAATGATGTCGGCTCACTGGATCCGCCAACGAAATTTGAGGGGCCAACACCCGACAAGTGGTTTAGGATAACCTTTCGCAATAGGAAATCTAACGAAGCAGGTGCTGTCTTTCTAGGTATTTACGGAGTTGCCAAGCCACCTCCGCTTAATGATCGAAAATATGTGGTTTTCAGTCTGAACGATCAAACCATCACGACCTCACGCTACCAATACTCCTTTGATAGTCAAAATTATTTGATCCTGCGCGAAGTTCGCACCAACAACCTTGAAACTCAAACGCGTGTTCCGATCCTTAAATCATCGACATTTTATATGCTTGCCGATCTCAAGTATTTTTTTACAGTCGAAGCCAATCATCGGTCTGTAAACTCTCGGTTAGAAGGATATAGATCGGGTCCAGTTAGGACTATCGTTCGGGTCGATTTTGTCTATCGTTTTCTCAAACTTAATTTTGATGTTGGCATGTTTACCGAGGTAAGTTTTTATAGCAATAGCGTCGAACTTCCAGCGATCCTGTACAGCCCCATTGACGGCGAAAAGACGCTCAATACGGGCAGTCATTTTTATTATGGTATTGCCCTCGTGGATGAGCCATCGTCCTACAAAATCGATACTAATATGATGAATTTTGAAGCCAAACCGAGTATGTTCAACTTTAGCGGACCGCGCCTGGCACCTCTGTATTGGTTATCTCTCGTGCGCCCTGACCATACGATCTATATGGAAATCCAGCCATCCGTTAATTTGCAGAAGCGCGGTGTGCAGCCCTATTTCTATTCCAACAACAAAAAAGCAGCTGATTTTCAGAGTATCTCAAACAACGATATGCTTCCGCTAGGCAAATCGCCTGTCAATATTGGCGTTTCGTTTGATCTCACCAAGTTTCCCGAAGGAGAAAACTTCATGAGCATCAAAATGTATTTTGAAAATCAAGGCACGGCAGAGCAGCTTGAAAAATTTCGTCACCTGAGTGATTGGTACTTTCAAACAGAGCTAATGCAAGGAGCTAGTCCTCATGGAAATAAACCTTAGCCCAGATTCCGAATATCCCTCTCACGAACTCCACCAGGGAGCCACGCGAAGACCGGATGAACTACCCATGGTTGTCTATCTGCGCGGTGATGAAGATTTTGCGGATGACTTCGCCGTGGGTGCCGAACAAGCCATGGACCTGCTCGGAATCAAACGCTCGCGCCTCACACAGATCTCGGGCAAGGAGCTACGGGTGGGAAAAATGCGCGTCGATCGCTACATTCGCCCTGTCTACCGCCATTGTGATCTCATGGCCTACCTCGAGGCGACCCGTCCTTCGGTTTCGCATAAATCGGCAGCACAAACAATGGAGCGATCTGTCGAGCAAGTGATCGACCGAATCGGCGAATTTCTTGATGGCTACAGCGTCGCCCAAAGTTCTCATATTCGAACAATTACCGAGGATTTGTTCTCTGCCGTGCAGCAGCTCAAGTATGTCGTGAATTTTCGTGCCGATCAATTCCGCGAGGATCTCAACGGCATAAACCAATTGGTTTCAACTAAAATCGATCGTCATACCGAGCGTTGGCAAAAGACCACCGCTCCTTTATGGACGCAGCTCGCCAGAATAGAGGAGGCGGCCAAGGCTCATCAGATCGGAATAGCAACCGGCAATCATCAGGGTTCGCTTACCAACCTCGCCGTTCGGGAAATAGCAAACATGCTGGAACGTCAATCCGAGCTTGCTGCACAAAGTGTCAGCACCTGGTCCGACCTGAGGAGAGAACAGATTGATTTGAAGGAATCTATCCAGGCTCTTCGAACTGAAGCACCACCGTCTTCGCCAAAAATTCAACCTAATAGGCTGCGAAGGCTAAGGGTTAATCGCTACCTGTAGCAGGGTCAACGCAGAGAAAATCAAAAACTGACCCTTTCTAAACAGGCTATTAGATCAGACGGCGGGTCTTAAGGATGCCCAATAGCTCCTCCACGACGCGATCGACATTCATATCGCTGGTATCGACGACGACGGCATCGTCCGCTTGCTTCAGAGGCGCATAACCGCGCGACTTATCCTGATTGTCGCGCAGTTCGATATCTTTCTTAATCTGAGCCAGGTCGCTATCGCCTTTGCCATAACGGTCGAGCTGTGCTTTTCTTCGCCGCGCGCGTTCGTCGAGGTTGGCTGTTAAGTATATTTTTAGATCGGCATCGGGGAAAACCACGGTTCCGATATCGCGGCCGTCAACGATAGCCCCCTGCGGGGACAGCAGGCTTAATTCGCGCTGCAAAGGCAGCAGCCTTTCGCGCACCTTGGCGAGCTTCGCGATATTGCTGGCTCCCACGCCAATTTCTGAGGATTGCAACTCATTTGTGATGTCTTGGCCTTTGTATTTAAGAATACCGCTAATAGGATCCCAGTGGTAATTTTTGGCAAAGTCATCGATGACGCTGATCAATTGGTCTTCGTCGCTCCAGTCATACCCAGCTTGCCGCGCAAGAAAGGCGACTGATCTATAAAGAAAACCAGTGTTTACGTAGGTCCAGCCGATTCTGTCGCAAACTTTGGAACATACGCTGCTCTTACCCGAACCAGCGGGCCCATCTACCGCAACTATCATAAGTCGTCTCCTATCCACAGCATAACTCCGTCTCCAGATAAGAGGCTGGCTCCGTTGGAGGTAAGGCTTTTTAAGGCTAATGCACGGCCCAATTTAGACATGCAAGGGGCATCAAGGCAAGTGTTAATATTCACTAGGAAATCTAGACAAAACAAATAACCGTGAATCCAAATAATTCTAAGGAAAATCAGAGGATTCCAGATGCGGGTTCTGGCCTGCACGATTAAGTTGCCAAAATCATACAGGATTTGTTAGAATGGTCGGAGTGGCGTTTCATACATGAGAGACAGAGCTGAGAAGGAAAGAGGGAACGATCATGGTTAAATCCGAATTGATTGAAAATCTCGCGGAACGGGCTGATGTGACGTTGGCAAAAGCTGAAGAAATCGTTGATTTATTCTTCAACACCATCATTGAGACCCTATGCCAAGGCGAACGCGTCGAAATTCGGGGTTTTGGCGCATTTACGGTTCGCGAATACAAATCCTATAAGGGACGCAATCCTAAAACTGGTGAGCGAATCACCGTCCCTCCCAAGCGGCTACCTTTTTGGAAAACCGGTCAAGAACTTAAGCAAAGAGTCGACTCGGCCTTCTTAGGCAGCGAAAACGACACAAAACGCTGAGTGCCAGGGGCACAGCTTATAGCCTAAGCCTGTAAAATTTTGAGTTCGGTCTTGACACCACGGCAATGGTGCTTATTTTACCCTTCGTAAATTTATACCGAGGGGTGCCATGCCTATCTACGAATTCGAATGCTCGCAGTGCAAAGCAATATTTGAAACGACCATGAAGATGTCTGATCCTGCCCCAACCAAATGTAATCACTGTGGGAAGGGGCCTGTGACAAAATTGGTTAGCCGTACGGCGTTTCAGCTGAAGGGCGGCGGATGGTTTAAAGAAGGCTATGATTCCGCCTCCAACAAGCCGAAGGCAGCAGAAACTCCCGCGACAAAGCCTTCCACACCCGCGACATCTGAAGACTGACTTTACCATCTCTCCTCGGGCAAGCTCGGGAATGAGCGGCAGGCGTCAACCGTTAGGATCTGTCCAAAAATAACTTGCTCAATTTGAGGTCAACAAATGGTTGGATTTGCGTGAACCGACGAAGGAAAAACCACAGGAATAGCAGCGCTATTTCGAGGACTTTTTCTTCGTCGATTCACACAATGACGGCCGTTTGGGGCCTCAAATTGAGCAAGTTATTTTTGGACAGATCCTTAATGGCGGAGGCGACTTGGTCGATGACAGGTAAGATTGCACTTAGAAACTACTTTGTCGCTCTATTCTTGGCATCCTTGGTATCGGCCGTAGGCTGCAAAGGTCGCCATCAGCCCTTTCGCACTTTGGATCTAACCCAAAAACTCATCGACGCCTCCTCGCTTAACCTCGTTCGACTACCGGGACTCGAAACGGCCCATCTCAAATTCAGAGGGGCAAAGCCTCTACGGTGCGCGCTTAAGTTTTGGACCCGAAGCACTGAAACGGCCCCTCGTGAAAAAGACTGTGTTGAAATCGATGCAGTGAACTTTGATGAAACATTGACAGAACTAAGACCCAATGAAGATCTCATCGTGCAGATTTTCGCATGGGAGCCAACAGAAACCAATACGGGGCACCGCTACTTGGTTTTCCAGGAAGGTGATGCCAAGCTTAACGATACAGCGATCACATCCCTTATGGTGGTGGACACCTCGACAACTCATCATTTGGGGCAGATTTTTCAAGCAACTATGCCTGAACCAACCACTCCCAGAAACATGCTAGCGCGGCTTGCTTACCCCACAGGATGTGGCCAAGGCCCAATGCCTCATCATCTGCTAAAGGAGAATCTTGATTTTGATCCCAAGTCCTTAAAGGTGCTGGGCCTGCCAGTTGGCTTGGCGAAACCGCATCCTTCTAATGCGCATGCTCTCCTATTCTTTTTTGATTTTTTTCATTTTAATACCAGCCAAGACTGGCAAATAGACCAAACGAAATTGTCCTTTGCGCCACCAGGCCGGCTGATGGCGCTGACACTCACCTCAGGTCAAAATAGCTTTGTCTTGCCTCATCTCCCGCCACGCGATGCACCGAGCGCCTCTTGGGTGCTATCACCCAATGCTCCACTTAATTTGGCCTGGCAAACACGGTTTGTAGGTGAGCAGGCTGAGATTGCGGTGCAACTAACTTCCGAACAAACAAACTCTGAAGTTCATTGCATCTTCCGCCCCGAAGATCGAAATGGTATAATTTTAGAAGAATTTCTAAAACCTTTGCCAAGCGGAACCTACCAGTTTCAGGCTGTGCTCGAAACACGGCAATACCAGCGGATTCCGCACGAAAAGTTTCCCGCTTGGTTAATGCGTTTTCAAGATTGGCGTTTGGCTCGAATCACTAAGTCTTAGAGGGAAACTATGAAAAACCTGCTGAAGCTGTTGACACTCCTCGTTCTTTGCGTTGTTCTCCCGAAGGTTGCCCATGCAGGAGCGGTTCTTGAAGTGCAAAAGGCCAAGAAAACCGTCGTCGTCGAGGGATCAGCCGATGATGGCTTCGTTAAGGGTGCCACGGTCTGTATCTTCGACGGAAGTAAAAAAATTAGCTGCGGTAAAATCAAAAAGTCCAAAGGCAACAAGGCCTACGTGGCGATCACCAAGAAGCTCAAAAGTATCAAAAAAGACATGGATGCTCAAGTCGATGGAGACGCTGGCGGTTCATCCGTAGCCAAGACGATCGATATCCGCTTGGCATTCATCTATGCCCTCTCCGCACCATCTACATTTAAACTCTTGGATCTTGATACCTCGGGACAAGACACCTCGGGTGCGAGCAGCGCCTGGGTCCAAAATAGTGATGCGGCGGCGGCTACAGCTTTTTCAGGCGAAGTGGTCTTCCCGCTTGCCGGCGTAAAATTTGGTTTGGGATTCAGGCATATGGACCGAACCTATACGGCTAATATGGACTACAACGTTAGCCAGCCTTCTGAGTACTTGGCATTTACCCATACAGAAGCTTCCAATGCGGTCATGATCAATGTCTACTTTGCTCATATCGCTATGGGGCCGGCAACGATTGAACTCGGGGCTGGACTCGATGTCGATATGTCAAGCCTGACCGTAAATATCGAGCACAAGTCCGACACGTCCAGCCAGGTCGATACTGTCTTCTCTGGAAGCGGTTCTCTGCAAACAATCTCGCTCGCTGCGTCCCCTACCCTCATTTTCCCGATCGGGCCGGTCGGTCTATTCTTTGGGCTGAAACTTCTTTTGCCCCTGTCTGGATCAAGCTCGGGTATGGCGGGTGACGCCATCGTCGATAAGCAGGTTCTAGCTGGGATATCCGATGGCACGGATCCTAACGAAGACTTGAACACCTCGCTCGGCTATAAGAAAAACTCCTACGCGCTCATGGTGAATATGGGCGGTGCAGTGATGTTTTAACTGCTGCGCTTCGAAACTCTAGCAAAATGGTCAGTTTTTGGTTCTACAAGGCCGACCCGAGAACCAAAGCTCAGACTATTTGCACTTAAACGAGCTTCGAAAGCGCAGGATCGATGCAACAAAAATCAAATGAGCCTTTCTAGACAGGCTCTGAGCCCGAATACGCAAGGTTAGTCTGAATATCCTTCCTGATCGCGCGAATATCGTAGGCTTCGGGATCGACATAAAGCCGCGTGATGTAGGTCGCGTTGTTTTCTTCGATGATCTGGCAATAGTCTTCGATGGGCAAAACGCGCAGGATCTGACGCTCGTCTTTTTTGACTAGTCTAAGGTAATTGCGGCTAAGTTCGTGCTCTTCGCGCGGTAAAAATCGGGTTAGAGAACCTACCGACGAAACCTCTTCGAACGCTATGTTTTGCCTGGTCAATAATTCCTTGACCAGTTTTAGGCCGCTCTCTGTGGGCAGGGATCTCGATCGGCCTGTAACTTCGTAAATGCGCTTCCAAAGCTTGCGATCATAGAGCAAATTGCGCACAAGTTGTTCGACCCTGACCCTAGCTGAAGGCTCAAGTCGAGAAGCATGCCGGACCATTTCCGGGCCGATATTGTATTCGTCAAAGTTTGCATACTCTGCAATCCCAGCTGGCAAACGGAAGCCGCCCAGGAGCTTTGACACGTGCAGCATCATGGCTTCTGCCGAAACCGACGTCTTGTGAAAATAGAGTTGCAGGTACATAGAATGCCGCGCTCTCAGGTAGTCTTCAAAAGCTGCCAGCCCAGAATAGTTCAACGCGACATGAGAGGCTTTGTCTTTGGGATCAAAATAGAGGCATAGCGAATCAAAGATTCGGCCGGCATCGAATATCCCATACACCACACCACATTCTCTTGCATCGCGCAAAAGATAGTCCATGCGGTCGATATCCAGCTCTCCCGATATCAGTTCGCGCAGGATGACATGAGCATTGTTGGCTAGAAGTTCTGAACCTTCCTTTGGATTCACTTCGCGCAGGATTACCGACACGACGTCTTCGGGATCAATCCTGGGA
This sequence comes from uncultured Oligoflexales bacterium, assembly GCA_964582405.1. Classification (GTDB taxonomy): domain Bacteria; phylum Bdellovibrionota_B; class Oligoflexia; order Oligoflexales; family Oligoflexaceae; genus CAZOSN01. The sequence goes on from CAZOSN010000002.1 coordinate 41,663, forward strand.
GTTAGGTGCGGCGATTTCTTGTACACGGCATCGAGCACGGCATGAATCATAACCGCTGACAGGATTTCGTGCCGAACCGTGGTTGTGCCACTATTCTTACCCTTCGCGGCAAGGCTTGAGCATTGTTTATTGAGATAGGAAACAAGGTAAGTTGGGAGTTCAGGATTTTCCTTTAACAGCTCAGCATAGGTTGGCAA
>CAZOSN010000002.1:41869-59613 GCA_964582405.1 uncultured Oligoflexales bacterium
AAGAAACGTTCTCCGCTGTGGGAGAAAGGGGGGTGGCCGAGATCGTGCAGAAGTGCCGCAAGCCGGAAAGTCTGAAGTATATAGGGTGACTGAAATAAATGGTCCATCGTCGCAAGCGTCGGTGCCAGCAATCCATGCACGAGCTTTCCTGATTCGGCCTCATATTCCGCAAAACGCGGCACCTTAGCGATCGAGTTTTTTAGGCGGATTTGATTCTGTCGGAGCTTGTCCCAAGCGATTCCGGCAAGATTCATGACTCCCAAGGAATGCTCAAAACGGCTGTGACTTGCGCCTGGAAAAACATAGGATAAGAACGCTAGTTGCCTAATTCTGCGCAACCTTTGAAAATAGGGATGCGCGATGACCTCGTCTTCCACTGCTGTGACGTCAATGCTACCGTGCACATTGCCGCGGATGCGGCGGACGACTTCAAGGTTCATAGGCCTCCTTTGTAGTATGAACCGATTATATCGCTGATCTTGGAAATACCGCGCAAGACCAGTTCAGCACGCAGTTCTTCGAGCATCTCGATGACGGCAAAAGGTCCCCGGTAGACAAGCGCCGTGTAAATCTGCACAGCGTGGGCTCCTCGGGCCATACGTTCCACAATATCGAGACCCGAGAAAATACCACCCGAAGCGATCATTAAAAGTTGTCCCTTGTGCACCTCGTAGGCCCATTCCAATCGGGATTGCGATAACGATGCCACAGGATGCCCACTTAGACCGCCCCCTTCCGGCCAGTCGATTTTGTGGGTGTTGCACAGGATAAGACCCTGATACCCCGCATCCGCGATCTGGGCCACGATGGCCTGAAATTTGGCTTTAGGCAAGTCGGGGTCGAGTTTGACGAAAATTCGGCCAAGCAAAGGTTTTGCCTCGGAAGCTAAAAGTGCTAAAAACTCGCTTTCTGCCAGGGCTCGCAGGCCCGCGGTATTGGGCGAGGAGACATTGATCACCATATATCGGGCAAGATTCCGAAACATTTGGATTCCATCCAAATAATCCATGAGGGCCTGATCGTCGGGCGTTGTCTTGTTCTTGCCAAGGTTGACACCCAGGGGAGTGACGTCTTGGGGCCAATCCAGTTCGCTAAGCCTCGCCGCTGCCTCCTTTGCACCGATGCCGTTAAATCCCATGCGGTTAATCAACGCCATCTGCTCTGGGTAGCGGAATAGACGTGGCTTCGGATTGCCCGGCTGAGGCCTCGGCGTCACGGTCCCCATTTCAAGAAAGGCAAATCCCATGCGCGCAAAACCGTGGGGACATCGGATATTCTTGTCAAAGCCCGCCGCTAATCCTATCGGATGCTTGAGTCTGCCCAAACCTGGAACCTGCACTTCAAACCCAGAGAGCCAATGGTCATCCCGAGGCGAGGCTAGGAAATCCATGAGACCAAGCTCGATGAGCTTCATCCCCAGTTCGTGAGCTACTTCTGGGGGGATAAGCCTAAGCCCAGCCGTCCCTAGCCGAGCCAATCGAGCCTTAAAAGTGCGTCGGGATTGGTTGATTTGCTCCATAATGCAACTCCGGAAAGCCATGGTCTAGCATAACAGATTCAGAATGGAACGGCGGATACGCTCCAAAACCGCCCAACTTTCACTCTCCCAGGCTACTTTAGCAAGTCTAAATTGGCTTCCTGACAGCAAAAATGGACCTTTTTGCCGCCCGAACCCAGGACGGGCCCGTACCTAGGAACTACAATAGACAGAAAGATCTCCCCAAAAACCTGAGCGCACTGCCGAGAGGTTCGTCGTGTATATCAATGCCATTAAATTCCAAGATGGAGATGTCGAGCACTTTGTCAAAATCAAGAAGGCCAAGGGCCCGCTGCGCAGCACAAGCCTCGTCCTTGCGTCTGAGGAAATGCTGACCAAATTTAAACGCGCCCTAATCTATGGACTTACCGGTTTTGGGGCGCGCGAGATCCAATCGGTGATTGTAAATTTCGTCGATCCCGATGGTCATTCCTGGGTATTTGACCGCAGGTCGGCCGAACTCAAGGTATTCAAGGACAAGCAACGGTATACTGAACCTCGCTTCGCCGAACTCGTGGCACTTTTTGGCCTGAGAGGCTGGTCTGACTCGCCCGAAGCGCTGGCCCAAGCTCTGTTTGGCGAATTCAACCTCGATCAAACGCCCGCAGGGGTTATGGGCATGGCGTGCAACTTCTCCAAAATCCCGACACCCAATGCCAATCAAGTTGTCTATGAGCGCCTGGTTCAAGAGAGCCTGGGGGCTATACGCCTTGCTGTACCCCAGCTTGCAGGTCTTTCCTCTGGCAAACTCAAAAGCCTCGTCGATTCCCTGATGCCAGCCTACTATGACCTCGAAGGCGTTAGCCGCCAGGCAGAGGCCCTCAAGAAACTAAAAGCAGCAATAAGCCATGAAGAATGCCTGGATACCGAGCATATGGAGGCCCAGATCGAGCTCATCGAAAGGATCGAGGTGGTGGCATCAGAGCTATTTCGGCCTAATGCCGAACTCGAACAAAAAATCGCCGATTACCGCGGGCTTGACAAGCAGCTAACCGCACTCTGCGCCCAGTACAGCATCCCTTCCGTTAGCTTGCTGGAAAAACCTGTCGACTGGAATCAAGCTCTTAAGATCATGGCCCGACTGAGCTTGTATGAACAGCTGGTGCGTTCATCGGAACTGGCGCTTCAGAAAGCCAAGCAATCGGTTGAGCCCACCTTAAAAGCCTATACGGATACAGTCGAAATTTTCCTAAGCAATGACCAGCAGATTACCTCAGAGCTGCAAAACTGCCTGGGCATCATCACCGGGCAGGTCAACCAGGCTGCGAACACCAAAGTTCGCCCGTTTAGATTTGGACCCTTCAGGGCTTTTCAAAGGCTTAAAAAGTCCACCACTCCACCCCAAAACCTGCCACAGGTCGCAGGTGGGCAAGATAAGTCAGGGCTCGATAAATCAAGGATGGCGGTTGATTACGCCCTTGGCCGCTTGGGCGAGCTTCATGCGAACTTAAAGAGCAACAATAAATGCTATGAGGCAGCGCTCCAGCCGCTTTATGAACGCCATGAAAAGTTGGTGCAGGATTACGGAAGGCTTAAATACACCTGGCGTGAACTGGCAAAGCAGCATAATTTCCCCAAAAAGTGCACTGTTCGCGATATCTTAGGGATGATCCAAAATCAAAGCGAGATTCTAAAAGTCTACAGCAGCAAGCAAAAACTCAAGGCAGAAATCCAAAGCTACAACCTAAGGGTCCAGGAGCTTATCAAGCTAGTTGAAGCCTGGCGCCAGCATACCAAGAGCGGCAAGGAAACGCCGCTTACCAACCTCGGGTTGCTCCTGGCTGAGACCCGCGGCATTCTTGAATATGGAACCAAGAGAAAAAACCAACTGTCCAAGACGAAAAAAATGCAGGTCGAGCACCTCACCCATCGCAAATTGGATCAGCTTCTAACGACCCGGAGCACGATGGTGCAAAACGCTTGGGCCGAGGCGTTCACCTCCCGGCATCTGCCCATTCTTGATCATCAGGGCATCGACTGGCCTGATGTGTTTAGGAAAGCCCATCTCATAGAAGGCATCGCAACCATGAGGCGCTCGGAGGAGGCTTGGGTTACCCTAAGCCAGCTTTTATCCGAAGACGGTGTCCCCCAACCTATTCGCATGTTTAACTTCGGCTCGGACACGACGCCCATGAGCATGGCTCATGCCGTCTCAGAGGCGCTCAGGGACAACTACATGAGCCGGGAACAAATATTCCTGGTGGCACAGGAAGATCTTGCGGCTGCGCTTGAAAAGCAGGGATTTGAGACGGCGCGGATAGTCACGAAACCCAGAGCAGTCGAAGCTCGCGTGGGCGCCAGTGCCAAACCCGAACTAGCGACAAAGGCACAGCGAGCGATGGAAATTTTTCAATCACAGCCGACAAAGCGTTAATGTTCGTATGCATGAACGCGTTTTTTTTTCGGAGCAAATCGCGCAAGCTTACTCATAATCTTTTAAAATCACTCCGCTTATTTGCTTCCGAATCAAAACTCATGATTCGCGTTGCTACACAGATCATGGACCTGCCCTTCAGCATTGAGAAAATCCACCGATATGGTTTTTGTCACACGGTGATGCACCTTAGCATTACCGCTCAATTTAAGGAGGGGATCATTGATGAAAGCTCGTACAACCAAAAAGCCTGCAAAACGCAAAGCTACGGCTAAAAAATCTAGTAAAAGCAATGCGGTAGCTCGCAAGGCCACCACGCGCCGGAAAGCTCGCAAGGCTGTCACGAAAAAACGAGCCACGGCTAAAAAAGCGACCAAGCGCAAGGCACGCACCACCACCGCCAAGGCCGTCGCAAAGAAAAAGACAACCCGGACTCGCCGCAAAGCCACCCGGAAGGCCGCAGCTAAGGCGCCAGCCAAGACCACCCGCCGCCGCCGGAGTACCGCAAAGCGCGCCTAAAACCCGCTGACACATTTTACCATGCCACGAGAGCCCTTTAGGGCTCTTTTTTTTATCGATCCGTCGCTAACAGCCAAAAGATGCCCGCAAGATTTGCTTGAGTAGTTTAAGAAAAGCGACTAGAAACTCCGCTTACTCTCGACCCGATTCCGAGCCACAGGTGATGACAGGAGGCAATCTGCATGAAAAATCCAGCAAACAAAACCAAAGTCGTTCTCGCCTATTCGGGCGGGCTCGATACTAGCATCATCCTTAAGTGGCTGCAGGAGGAGAAAAACTGCGAGGTGGTGACTTTCACTGCTGATTTGGGTCAACGCGAGCCACTGAGCGATGTCCGTAGCAAGGCTTTGGAGCACGGCGCGGTTGCTGCGGAAGTCAGCGATCTAACCTCTGAATTTGTTTCTGATTTCGTGTTTCCGATGCTGCGCGCGGCGCCGCTTTATGAAGGCTACTACCTTCTTGGCACAAGCATCGCCCGCCCCCTGATCGCCAAGCATTTGGTTGAGTGCGCCAAGGCGCATGATGCCGCTGCAATTGCGCATGGCGCAACCGGCAAAGGAAATGATCAAGTTCGGTTCGAACTGGGTGCCTATGCCCTCAACCCCGAGATCAAAGTCATAGCCCCTTGGCGGGAATGGAGCTTCAAAGGTCGGGCTGACCTTGAAGCTTATGCTGTTCAGCACAAGATTCCCGTGCCCACGACAGCAAAGGATCCCTGGAGTTATGACGGCAACTTACTCCATGCCTCCTTTGAGGGCGGTGTCCTTGAAGACCCTTGGGCTGAACCCCCTGCGCATTTATTCCGCCTCTCTAAAAATCCCGAAGAGGCGCCGCTTACGCCCGAATATGTCGAGATCGGCTTTGCTGATGGCGATCCGGTAAGCCTCAATGGCAAGGTTCTGGAACCCCATAAATTACTTAATGAACTTAATTACTTGGCGGGAAACCACGGTGTCGGTCGCGTTGATATCGTTGAAAATCGCTACGTTGGTATCAAAAGCCGTGGCGTCTATGAAACCCCCGGAGGCACGGTGCTGTACCATGCCCGCCGTGCAGTCGAGAGCCTGACGCTCGACCGCGAGGTCATGCACCTGCGCGATGGCTTGGCCCCCAAATATGCGGACCTCATTTACAATGGCTATTGGTTTTCACCTGAGCGGGAAAGCCTGCAGGTCTATTTCGATCATATTGCGCGATCCGTCACCGGGACGGCGCGGCTTAAGCTCTACCGAGGCAGCTGCACCATCGTGGGCCGTAAGAGTCCACTTAGCCTTTACGATCAGAAACTCGCGACGTTTGAGGCCGAAAGTGTCTTCAAGCAGTTTGATTCCGAGGGCTTTATCAAGATTAATTCGCAGCGTTTGCGTCGGATAGCTCAGCTTAAAAGGAGCCTCATGTGAAGGATGCCCTGTGGTCGGGTCGGATCGCGGCCAGCATTTCTAGGGATTTTGCTACTTTTCAAGCTTCGCTGCCGTTTGACAGCAGGTTGTATGCTCAGGATATCACAGGCAGCCAGGCCCACGCGCGGATGTTGGTTGGCCAAGGTATCCTGACTCCCGACGAGGGAGCCTTAATCGAAGCGGCCTTGGCTGAGACCCTGGCGCAAATATCGGCAGACCCATCGGTCATCCCGGAAGACGCCGAGGACATACATTCGGCCGTCGAAATGCTCCTCAGGCAAAAAATCGGTCCGCTCGCTGGCAAGGTTCATACGGCACGATCTCGCAACGATCAAGTCTGCACGGATTTCCGCCTGTATGTTAAAGAAGCCACCATTCAGATCATAAACTCCCTCAAAGCCTTGCGTGCGGCTTTCGTGGATTCTGCGGAGCATCATCTGGCTTCAGATGATGGCAAGCCCATCGTCATGCCCGGTTATACTCATCTGCAGACCGCGCAGCCGATTCATCTAGCCCACTGGTACCTTGCCTACTACGAAATGCTGACCCGCGATGAAGGGCGTTTTTCGGATGCCTTGCGACGCTTCGACCAATGCCCGCTTGGTGCCGCCGCACTGGCAGGAACAAGCTGGCCCATCGACCGTCATGCGACCGCTAAGTCCTTGGGCTTTGCCCGCCCCATGGCCAACAGCCTTGATGCGGTGGCCAGTCGTGATTTTGCAATCGAATACCTTGCCGCATGCGCAAACCTTATGGTGACCATGAGTCGGTTGTCGGAGGATCTTATCCTCTACAACACCACCGAGTTCAGCTTCGTGGTGATGCCCAACGCGTTTGCGACCGGTAGTTCGATCATGCCGCAAAAGAAAAATCCCGACTTGTGCGAGCTTACCCGGGGCAAAACAGGACGCGTCTATGGCCATCTCATGGGCCTGTTGACCGTAATGAAAGGGCTCCCACTTGCTTACAATAAAGACCTTCAAGAAGACAAAGAGGCAGTTTTTGATACCACGGATACTGTGGCGCCACTGCTGTCGATCTGGGCAAAGTTTATCCCAGAGCTAACCTGGAATGCCAAAGAGTGCCGCAGGCGCGCAGAAGCTGGATTTTCGGTGGCAACCGATCTCGCCGACGAGCTTGCTCGGCTGGGCCTTCCCTTCCGCGAGGCGCACAAAGTCGTAGGAGGACTAGTCACCCACTGCATCGCCGAAGGTTTGACTTTGGATCAAGTAGGCGACGCTGATCTTGCTCGGTTTCACACAGCGCTAAATCGCACTCTGATTGAAAAAATTAGCCTGGATAAGGTCATTGACCGAAGGTTGTCATTTGGCGGCTCGAGCACGGGGCTTATCAAGCAAGCGATAGTTACAGCAAGGGCAGAATTAGCCCTACTGCGTTAAGTCGGGGAGTGCAAGGCGCGCGGCAGGGATGACTCTTTTAAAACACGCTCGAAGCAGGCTCAATGAGAACTCTCCGTGGTGGATTTTTTCTTCGGCGGACCACGCAGGCTGCTCGGAAAGAGATTAAACCCCACAAGCTCGGAAAGCTTGACCAGGAGCGGCAGCGTTATCGGGGCAAATGGTAGCATCAGAATCACGCCCAGCCCCACGGTTTTTAGAACATCCTTGAGTTGATCATGAGCTTTCTGCAGCTCTTCTTTGGAAGCCTTACCCTGGGTAAAACGGTTATAGATGGCGAGCATTTCTTTTGTTTCGATGGTCTCGGCCTTGAGAGCCTCCCGAAGCTTTGTAAGAAGAAGGACGAGCCTGTCTCTGCCGCCATCCCATCGGGAAACAACAAAGACGATCGACGAAGCGAGCAAATCAACGAGCCTGCGAAGGAGCCTCATAGCGACCTAAAGTACGATAATTACGTAGATATTTAAACTCACTGTCAATCTTCGCAAAATTGCGCCGATGATCCTACAAAGTCTGACACTTTGCACAAGGATATCACAATGGGACTTCGCTTCGGAACCATCATCGCCATGCCCAACAATTATTCCCAGTATGGCCGAGTCTTGGATGACAACGGATTGGCTTACACCATCGAACCCCACAATATTCCAGACGGGGCAGATGAAGATACGGATCTCGCGTACAAAGTCGAGATCTGGGAAAACGACAGCGGGCTGATTCATTACGCCGAGGAAGACTGACTGCTAAACTTCGCTTCGTGCGGCGGGATGACGAAAGAATCAAATCTTTGCGTCGGGTTCGCAGCTGATCTCTGGCTACTCTGCTTTTGACATGATCCTGGCGTATTTCTGGGCAGGGTCGATTTCGCTTTTTGCGGTGAGCGAAACCACGGGCGACAAAGAGGGGTCACGATTTTATCCCGAGGATGTGGATGGCATGAGCGACTTTAGGGCCTATTTCCGAAGCACAAGTTCGGGTGCGTTTTTTAGCTTTGGTCTTAGGTATTTATCAAATTTCCCATAAACCAAATAGCTCTGCAAGTCCTCTCAGATCAATTAGAGAATGCCAAATCAAGTGGCTGTGCTAAGTTGGGCTAGAATTGACAAAGCTCCGAAGAATTTCATGAGCTAGGAATTGAGGCCACGAAACCGTCAATCCAAAACAGAGGGAACCATGGACGATTTAGCGTTTGCTATGTATGGGCTATGCGAGACTTTGCTACCGATTTGCCGAAGTATCACGGGCGATGGCGTGCGCGAGACGCTAAAAATCATAGGCAAGCATCTGCCTGAACTGACGGTCCATGAGGTGCCCACGGGCACTAGGGTTTTTGATTGGGAGGTGCCGCTTGAATGGAACATTCGCGATGCTTATGTCATCGATCCCGATGGTCGCAAGATCATCGACTTCAAATCGTCCAACCTGCATGTTGTGGGCTACTCCGAGCCCGTCGATAGACGGTTGCCGCTTAACGAGTTGAACGAGCACCTTTATTCCCTCCCCGATCAAGAGGATGCAATCCCCTATGTGACATCCTACTACAAAAGGCGATGGGGATTTTGTTTGACCGAGCGCCAGCGGCAAAGCTTAAAACCGGGCGAATACCAGGTAAAAATCGATAGCACACTCGAACCAGGCAGTCTGACTTATGGCGAGCTCAAGATTAAGGGTGATTCTGAGCGCGAGATTTTTCTTTCGACTTATGTCTGTCATCCGTCGATGGCAAACAATGAACTCTCAGGCCCGGTGGTTGCCACATTTCTTGCCAAATCAATAGCCGCTGCGCGGCGCCCTAGATACTCGTACCGCATCGTTTTTGTTCCGGAGACCATAGGTGCGATCACTTATCTTGCGCGCCATTTGCCCGAGATGAAAGCCGCAACAATCGCGGGGTTTAATCTAACCTGCTGCGGCGATGAACGGACCTACTCTTATCTTCCCTCGCGCTTAGGCAACACCTTGGCTGATCGGGCAGCGCTTCATGTGCTTAAGCAGCTTAAATTGCGATTTACCCACTATAGTTTTTCTGATCGAGCGAGCGACGAAAGGCAGTACTGCAGCCCCGGGGTAGATCTACCGTTATGCTCTATTATGCGTTCTAAATATGGCTGCTACCCGGAGTACCACACCTCGCTGGATGATCTCAAACTCGTAACCCCTCAGGGCCTCCTAGGGACCTACGAGGTCATGCAGAAGGTGCTTCGCACCATCGAGCTTGACGAGATTCTGAAGACAACCGTGCTGTGCGAACCACAGCTTGGCAAACGCGGACTCTATCCCACGGTGGGTACCAAAAAGACTGCGGAAGAGGTGCGGCATATGATGGATCTTCTCGCCTATTCCGACGGCAACTTCTCGACTCTCGATATTGCGGAACTCACGGGGATGCCTTTATGGGAACTCGCCGAAACGATCGAAAAGCTCAAAGCCGCCGAGCTACTTTGTCCGACAGGTTCTTTCTCAGAACTCTGCGAGAGCGGTAAGCCCACACACCGTCATGGCGCATCCGGGACCGATGGTCATACCTCCAGCGTCAAAGGCTAAAGCTCGGGTTTCTTTCGAATCTGGATTAGAACCCGCGTAAACCGCACTGCCAGCGGAATAGCCGATCATAATCGCGAGAGGATAATCGCTTGGCCAATGCGAACCTACCACCATGAGAGACGCCATGAGGCCGGTCACAACAATGCCACTGAAGGGTGCGAACCATTTGAGGGTGGCATAGTTTTTACCAATGACGGTAAGGGTTGATACGGCCGTGGCAACATGTCCCGACGGAAAAGCATAGTAGCGCGATTGGTCAGTCTGATACGCGCGCATTCCGGGGTACCCTTGCCATTTGCCACCAAGTTGGCTTGCGCGAGCCGGCGATTCGCGTCCTGTTGCCATCTTGATTGCAAGCACGGAGGGTCCCGCGATGAGCATGCTTTTAGCTATCTGCATGCCGACCTGGATGGACTGCTGCGACGAGAATAGAAACCCCGTTCCTAGAAATCCGGCTGCGGTTATTACCGAAGTCAAGCCATCACCGGTATACCAAATGGCCCCGACAAGGCTAGTCGGGCCACGAATCGCGATAGTCCGGTTCTGAATCGTGGCCTTCGCATAATTCTTGTCCTGCGGCCCCGAGCGGTATAGTCCGTAGCGCGTTGCGTATTCAGTGGTGTTAGATGTTATTCTATGATCGTTGGGAAGAAGCGCCAAGGTCACGCCCAAAACTCCGGCGTACTGATACCATTCGTAAGAGCCTAAGGTATTCACATAGCGGGAAACATCCGAGGGAAACTTCTCAATCGATTGTGAAATCGCCGACTGAGATCCTTCGACTTCGGGTGGCTTTTGATCGCTTGAAAAAACGGACTCCTCGCTACCAAAAAGATTTGAAGTTGCGAAAGCGATGCTCCAAAAAGCCCCCGCTAGGATAATGGCTGCTTGCTTCATTCAAAATCCTGTGCTTTTAAGTTCGACTGCTTTTTTGAACCATGTGCCTGCCCACTTATTTTATCGCGAAAAACTTAGGGAAGGCCTCGAATTTGACAGATCAATTTGTCAATGTGGTGGGTTACATTTGCAAATTTGCGGCAAAACCCACGTCTTTTCCGAGAATTATCGGAATAAAATGATAGCTAATCTTGTCGGAAGACCGTTGCGAGGCGGCTTCGTTTTTTGCGGGACCGCGCATTTGGAATACGGTTGTGGCTCCAATATACCCTAGGGTTATTCCAAGCGGGTAATCTGATGCCCAGTGAACTCCGTTGTTAAGCATGGCAAACATCAAAAGGGACATGCTCGTATATCCGATGGGCAAAATAAAGGGATTTAAGGGATAGTTCAGATGCAAAATCTGAACAGTAGACATGGCCGTTGCAATGTGTCCAGAAGGAAATGCGTCGTGAGCAGAAACATTGGAAAGGTAATTCTTGATTCCAGGAAACGGTCGCCATGCACCGCCCGGTTGTGTTCCTTTGATCGGCGACTCACGGCCGAAGCTATACTTAAGAGTGATCACTCCAAAACCCGTGAGTACCATCGATTCCATGATTTGGCTTGCCGTATGAAGCATGCGAAAATTGGAAGCCAGCATACCAGAGCCACCCAAGCCTGCTGCTATGCTGATCGAAGTAAGGCCATCGCCTAGGTAGTAGAAGTAAGAATTGGGACTATCCGGGATGCGGAAATCGACGTCTATTCCCAGAATTTTTTGGGAATAGAGAATTTTCGAACCACCTCCTTGATCTTTTTCGGAGATGAATTTTATTCGGTGAGAAAAATGCTGCGTTCTATCAATAATTTCTTGGTCGTAGTGAATAAGAACTCCGGTTAACGCCGCAAGACCCAGGGAGAATTTCCAGTGCTCAGCAAAATCCACTCTGCTGATCGCATGCGGCGCATCGATGAACGCATTGGGTAAAAACTCATAGACCTTCGGAGCCTCGGTATAGTTAACGTCGGCCTCGGCAGCAACTTCCGCAAACGCGAAAGATCGGTGTCCAAAGTTGAAACACAGAGTAAAGCAAGTGGCCACAATGAAATTGCTACGTCCTGCAATCATGGAACCAATACCTTTGTTGTGTAATGATCAGTTTCTACTTCGAATGAACAAATGAGGAGCCCCGCTTAACGATGTATATTCTAAGGCATGCTCCTCAAAGAAGGACTTTTGGTGCTTTTGTGCTGAAAACGATATTCTGGAAATCGAACCAAGAGCCTCATTGATAATTTTGCCAGATCAGGGTGTCGAATTCAAATGTCACCCCTCCCTATCGCGGGATCGATAAATTTTCTAATAATAACAATTAGTAAACAATTAAGGCTCATAATCCAATTTCAATCATTTACCTAGATGCGGATAGTTCTTTAATGTAAACTATTTTTAGATTATAACATCTTCTACCCTACCGATAGGGGCCAACTCATCGCCAAGGAATTGATTGTGCGTTCTCAGGACAGCCAGCGCATTTTAGTCGAGGTCACGCAACGGATCATGCAGCAATACGGCTCCGAGCAAGCCAGTGTTGAGAACGCACTTTTTGATACGATTTATTTCGAAAGGCGGCGACTCGAAAAAGAGTCAGATAGCGCGAAAGCTCGGCGGGAAGAACGTTTCTACGACGATATCCAGAAGCGCGCGTTGCGTGCCTCCTATGAAGAACAGCGTGCGCTGCTACGCGAGATGGTCGAGCGCTTCAGCGAAGAGGTTTTGGGGCATTTTAGCCCGGCAATCTACCAGGTAGCATCCAAAGCTGTGCCACCGGCCCTTAACCTATTGCTTAATAGCGTTAGCCCATCACGGCTGGTTCATAGCTTCGAAGGTAAGCAAAACCTTTCGGATCAGTTGGTCATATCGGGCGACATCGCCGGGATCCAGGCCGCGGCCAAGCGCGGCACAGTGGTGATGGTACCAACGCATCTAAGCAACCTCGATAGCATTCTGATCGGCTTTGCGATCGATGCCTTAGGTTTGCCACCTTTTACCTATGGTGCCGGATACAATCTGTTCAGCAACAAGCTTATTGGATTTTTCATGCGCAACCTTGGAGCCTACAAGGTAGACCGCAAAAAGTCCGCCCCTGTCTATAAAGATGTCCTCAAGACTTATGCTGGCTGCTCCATGGAGATGGGGTACCACAACTTGTTTTTCCCGGGGGGCACTCGGTGCCGAAGCGGCCTGATCGAACCCAAACTCAAGCTGGGACTGTTGGGGATGACGCTTGATGCCTATATTCACAACCTTCGGGCTAACAAGAAAAAGCCAGATATTTTTGTTGTGCCCTGTACGTTGAACTATCAATTGGTACTAGAAGCGGAAACACTGATCACAGATTACCTCAAAGAAAAGGGGCAGAACCGCTATATCATCGAAGACGATGAGTTTTCAAAACCAAAAAGAATTTTAGAATTTGCCACGAAACTTCTCACCTTAGATTCCAAAATCCACTTTGTGGTTGGAAAGCCAATGGATGTATTTGGCAACATCGTAGGCCCCGATGGTGTTTCGCTCGACCGCAGAGGACGCAGTATTGACCGCACGCGGTATGTTCAAGGTAAGAATGGGTTTTATTTTGACGCCGCGCGCGACCACGAGTATACCCGCGAGCTCGCTTGCGAGGTATCAAAAGCCTTTCATCGGAACACGGTGCTCAATTCCACCAATGTTGTTAGCTATGCCGTCTTTAGACTTCTTAAGAGTCATAATCCGCAGATGGACCTCTTCCGCCTCCTTCGCACAGGAGGAAAAAAGCAAAGCTTTTCAATGCAGGAGGTCTATTTTGCTATTGAACGGGTCGTCCGCTATCTCACGGGGCTCGAAGAGCGTGGCATTCTGCGGCTTGACCCAACAATCCAGCGCGCCGATCCTGTTGCAATCTTATCGGAAGCCTTGGCGCATTTATCGAGCTATCATATCGAAACCCCCATCACAAGGCGTGGCGATAGACTGTTTCACGGAGAACGCAGCCTGCTCTACTATTATCAGAACCGAGTGGACAGTTTTAAGATGCACGGTGAGGTGAACCTGTGAGCCAGCTAGAGTACACAAGAGACGTGGTGGTGATTGGCGGTGGCGCATTTGGCAGCACACTCGCCTCTATTCTCGCAGCTCAAGGCAAAAAAATCGCTCTTTGGGTGAGATCAACCGAACAAGCAAATGAAATCAATTCCCAGCATTCCAACGGGAAATACCTAGGAAGCTCGCCGCTCGACGCAAGTCTCACCGCGATAACTGATCTACAAGAAGCGGTAAAGTCCGCTCCTGCTCTGCTGTTGGCGATCCCGACCCAATCGATACGCGAAATCGCGCGCAAAGTGGGTGACCATGTGTCGGGCGATCAAATCATCGTGCATGCCGCAAAGGGCCTGGAATTAGGCACTTACGCACGAGTATCTGACATTTTGCGCGAGGAAACCTGCGTTAGAAAAATCGGAGTCTTGTCCGGACCAAACCTTGCCAAGGAAATGATTCTAGGTCAGCCGGCTGGAGTAGTGGTCGCTTCCGCTTATCCCGAGGTGAGCAAGGTATTTCAGGAACTCTATTTTGGTAGCTTGCTACGAGTCTACCGCGGCTCTGATGTTGTGGGTACAGAGATCGCAGGAGCCTTTAAGAATATCGTGGCGTTCATGGTTGGAATTGCCCATGGCATGGGCTACCTTGATAACACCAAAGCTCTTCTTATTACGCGCGGACTCCATGAAATGGTAAGGTTTGGGGTCGCTTCAGGCGGTGAACCCGAGACCTTTAGCGGCCTATCCGGGGTAGGTGACCTCATGGCCACCTGCTATTCACCCTTTAGCCGCAACCGACAGGTTGGTGAACGAGTTGGGCGCGGTGAAAACTGGCGTGAAATTGTCAAAACCTTTGGTTCAGTGGTCGAAGGTATCACCACAACGAAGGCGGTATTCGAGCGTGCGCAAGAGCTAAAAATTAATCTGCCTTTGGTTAGCGGTCTCTATTCAGTTCTCTATAAAGATCAGTCGCTAAAAGATCTTGCCGACTATCTGATGCACCTTCCGGCTGCCACGGAAGATGCCTAGTGGGCTGCCAACCCCCAAAATCAAAGCTGAAGGGGTACTAGCACTGGCAAGAATTTGCCGGTCTTTAGTGTCTGCGCCATTTCTGGTAACATGAAAATGTACCGACAAATTGGGAGTCCTCAATGGCGGGTCCTATGAGGTTTTTTCTGCTGCGCGGATTATACCGCGAATCAGCGCATTGGGGTTCTTTTTTATCAAAACTGCAAAATTCCGAGCTAACTGAGTCCGTCGTTGCTATGGATTTACCCGGAACCGGGGCCAACCGAGATCATCGGCCTGACTTTACTCTTGATGATGCACTGGAGTTCTTAGCTCGGCGCTACCATCGAGACCTCAACTACCCGGGACCCCGTTGCTTTATAGGAATCTCGCTGGGCGGGATGATTGGATATCAATGGCTCAAGCAGGATTCCTCAGCCTTTAATCATGCGGTTATCATCAACGCAAGTTTTAGCGACCTATCGAGATTCTATGACCGGCTGACTCCCTTTGCGATGGGCAAGCTCCTGCGCATCCTGTTTGCATTCAGCAATGACTCAAAACGAGAGCATCTAATTCATAGCATGGTCTCGAACAATCCCGCGGACGAAAACGTCATAAACCGCTGGGTCAAAATTCTTCACGATCGACCCATCGCTCTAAAAACCGTACTCTATCAGCTTGCCATCGCGAATCAATGCAGCGGAGGGGGGTTACCACCAGTTACACCGGGACTTATACTGTGTTCGGCCGGGGACAGGATGGTAGATGCTTCCTGCAGCCAAGCTCTGGCTTCGGTTGCTGAATGGCCTATCAGCATCAATGAAACCGCCGGCCACGAGCTGACTCTTGATGATCCTGACTGGGTTATTGGCGAAATCGAACAATGGTTGGGCAAATACGGGATGATGCAAAGTCCCAGACGGGCAATGGGATGATCCCTGCGATTCAAGGCATAGCCGCCTCGATTCCTGTAAAGAAAACTCAGAACAAATTTGGACCCTAAGGCTACCGGTCAATGACTTGGTCCTTTGTCAAGCCAGACCGCGAGCTTCTCGCGTTCCTCGTCAGTCATGTGGGTTTTGTTGCCAAACGGCATTGTTTTGGTTTCGACAACGCGCAACTTGATTTGGGAGGCCTTGCTGCGAACTTCAGAAAGAGAGTCGAACGTTACTCCACTCGGTGCCACGACGAAGACATCATCTTTAGGCGCCTCGGAATGGCAAGTTCGGCATCGATCGTTGATAATTGCTGCTGCATCGATATCGGTGATTTCTTGATTAGTGGTTTGCGGCTGCGCTTTTGTTTTTACTGTGTAGGCTTCGGCAGCCCAGGCCAGCAAGATGAAGGCGACAAGGGACGTGGGTAGAATCCACGGTTTGTAATGTTTGCGGTTTTTCAGATTAAAAAAGTGCCTAACTGCGAGCGCCACCAAACTTATGCCGAGCAGCACCGCCCATTGGAGACTATGACCGAAAGTCATGGGATAATGGTTGCTGATCATGATAAAAATTAAAGGTAGCGTGAAATAGTTATTATGAAGCGACCTAAGTCCAGCCTGAGCCCCAAGCGTCGTATCAGCTAAAGGCTTGCGAGCTTCAGCAGCGGCAACCATGATTTTTTGCGAGGGAATTATGACGAAAAATACGTTGGCCGCCATAATCGTCCCAATCATGGCTCCAATCTGGATATAGGCAGCGCGATCCGAGAACAGCCCATGATAAAAATAGGCTGCAGCGGTGAAAAAAGCGAGCATGACCCCCACGAAAACCCGCGGCATGCGAACGATAGGGCTTCTACAAAGTAGGTAATGATAGATCCCCCAGGCCGCGACAAGCCCAGCGATACTGAGGCCAATAGCCTCCGCGGCACTAAGCATCGCTTTGCTGGCATCAAGCAGGTAAAGACTAGCCTGGGCATAATAGAGGATGGCGAGCAAACCAATGCCAGAAATCCAGGTTAAATAGGCCTCGTATTTGAACCAATGAAGATGCTTAGGCAACGAGTCCGGAGCGCCTTTAAGCTTAACGACATGATAGAAACCGCCGCCATGCACAGCCCAGAGATCCCCAGCAAGGCCCTGCGGTTTATCATCTCGCTCAAGATTGCCTTCGAGCCAGTTGAAGTAAAAAGACGCCCCAATCCAGGCGATCCCGGCAATGACATGAATCCATCGGAAAACTAAGCTAAGCCATTCATACAGACTCACGCGCTAAGACCTCAAAATGTTTTCGTGAGATTCAGTTTATAGCTTAGGCTGGCTCTGATAGCCAGCACTTCGTGAGGGGTGAGGCATGGTCAACAAGCTTATGACTATGACCTGAATTCATCAGTCACCCGCAGTGCCTTTATTTATCATGCCGCCAGCAAGGTGCAAAAACCATCAGTAGCCAACAAACTCAGGACTCGCTGCCACTAATTCTTTTAACGCTACCGATGCATCCCCTGATTTTTTCAAACCGAGCAAAGCCTGCGCCTTAACTCTCAAGAAATAAGCATTGAGGGGATGAAAACTTAAAACACGGTCGAGTGTGGTGATCGCGGCTTGCAGATCGCCCTGGTGGTGATGAATTTTGAGAAGGTAGTAGTTTGCGTACAAATGATCGGGAGCCAGCTTTACTAGCTCTTCGGCATGGGTTAACGCTTCCCCCCATCGGTTCTCCTGGATGCGGGTTCGGATTAACCCGAGTGATGCATCGATGGCCTGGGGTTTGGATTGATGAGCTAACTCATAGTGGTAAGCTGCGTTTTCGAATTGGCCCGATTGGAGAAA
The DNA here is from genome assembly GCA_964582405.1 of uncultured Oligoflexales bacterium. Taxonomy (GTDB): domain Bacteria; phylum Bdellovibrionota_B; class Oligoflexia; order Oligoflexales; family Oligoflexaceae; genus CAZOSN01. The sequence continues at coordinate 59,400 of CAZOSN010000002.1, forward strand.
GGCCCAGCCCAACATAAGGTTGACCTGGTAGGACTGGGGCTCCATTTTATGAGCCTTGATCAAGATCGGCAGGGCCTGCAAATTTTGACCTGTCGCCTGGAGCCCCGAAGCCTCTGACACTAATAAATCAATAGTAGGTTCGGCTCTAGCCGTGCTCGAGCCGAATAATACCAGTACAAAAAAACCGTGAGCAGCTAGCGCTTTCAAAATGAAA
>CAZOSN010000002.1:59623-77599 GCA_964582405.1 uncultured Oligoflexales bacterium
CAAGCGTCATGGCGCTCGAACTCAGCTCCTTGTCGGTGAGATCCTTGTAGTTTTGCGAACTATACGCCCCGGTTAAGCTGAAACTTGAGAAAGCCTTCGAAATCGATGCATTAAATCCTCCCGTATAAAGCCCTTCGTTGTTAGTGGCCGAGACCCCGCCGTCGGATACGGCAAAAAACCGCTCGCCGCTCCAAGTACCTAGTCCGAAGGTCCACAAATTTATGCCATAGGAAATCGAAGCGCCAAATGAGCTGTGGCTTACGCTGTAGCGGTCATAAAGACTCGTGATATCAGTTTTTTCAATGGTTGGCGTGCTAGAGTCGAAGGTAAGTTTAAATGTAGCCACACCGGTTTTTTCATAGGTACCGATTGAGTAGGTTCCGTAGGTCGCAAACTGAGTCGAGCTCAGATTTCCCAAAGAGTATTTGTCATAAGTCGATGAATGATAATCAAGACCAAGCTCAAACACATAGGCTTTATAGACTCGAAGGCCTGCCGTCAAAACATTACCAGAATAGGGTTTGTAGGTAGACCCATCGGCTGCCACGGACAGGTAGGCACCATGAATGCCAACGTAAGTCGTCAAATAACCCGTATAGGCCCCTGTAAATTGTGTTTGATTGTAGGTCGATGCACTCTTATAGTCGATGGAAAGCGCTTCGTAGCCAATGGAAAACTGGTGAATCAGCGAGGCCAGGCCAAGTCCTAGGCCATAAAATTGACCGCCGGATCTTGTCTCGTTTGACGAATAACCGAGCTGACCAAAGTAGGGCGTTGCCGAAAAAAACCAGGTTCTTGGCTCGGGAGGAGTCCAGTGAGCATATTTGGATGACAGCTTGTTGATCTTGTTTTTTTGCTTTGATTTAAGAAGATCCATTTTGAGGTAGGCGATGTTACGCTTCATGTCCTGGATATAGCCAAGTTTCTCCTGGGACAGGATAATAAAATACAGTGCATCATTGAATTTCGTGCCGCCGTTCCAATATATTTTGTCCATCTTGGTGATGGTGTCCAGATATTTGCCTTTCTTGTAGTCGTTATGAGCATCATGAAAAAGATCGGTCTCCTCGCCTGGAGACATGGGCTTTGGTGTTGCCGCGTACGAAGAATGAACGACAAGGACTTGAAATGCCGCCACAAAAAAATGGCTAAGCAGCTTGGCATTGAATTTCATGACGATCTCCTGATAAATTTAGGTTATCAATGATTCTTTTGTAGCTAATGTCACCGCACTCAAACTTGATAATTCCGTGGACCGGATCTATTTCGCAGGAAGAATTACAGGCTTTATTGTCAAAAAACGTTCGTCCCGTCACGGTCATGCCCGTAGGATCAACTTCATATTCAGCAGGTCGATTTAGCTCCATGCCAAATGCTGCGCGCACGGTGTTTAGAGCGAGCATCGGACCTCTGAATCGAATCGGCAAAGGAAGGTGAGCGCGCCAAGTCTTGCGGGATCCAAAGGTCAGAGGTAGACAGGGAAGCGCAGCAAAAAGAGCCCGCAGGGGGCTTTTTAGATCGCCCCAAAACGTCGTAAAATAAAAAACAGGTCCATGCTTGACGAAATAAAGCCGCGCCCCTAGTGGATCAGCGAGATAAAAAATATCACTATAGGCCTCCATCCCGACTTTGATTTCCAACGAACCACCGTCACGTGTATGTCTGGACTCGAATACCATTTTTTGATCGAGAACGAAGTTAAAGAGTTTGCTCAACCCTACGTTCACGTCCAGAGTTTCGACGGGCTCAGATTCGCTGGGGATTGCGCGAAATTGGACTTCACTTCTGGATTGATAAACAGCTAGTTTGAATGGGATTGTGGGACTTCCCAGTGCCGGCAAGGCCTGCACCTGCATATGAAGGTGAGGCTCGGGGCTATAACCGGTATTGCCACAGGCCCCGATGATTTGTCCTTCTTCCACCCACTCGCCGATTTCACCCCTTATCGATTCTTCCGCAAGATGCCCGAGCATAACAAAGTGCCCCAACGCCGATTGGATGAGAATATAGTTTCCCCAATTGCGCTCCTTATCGACTTCGCCTAGAGCGTTATCTTTGGCGGAGGTATACTTTGCCCTGATATAGCCAGAAATCGGCGCATGAACGGGCCGTTTGAAGCAGTGATAGTCAGACAATTCGCAGCCATCGTTGCGGTAAGACCGACCTTGGTCATCCACGACAACAAAATCAAGCGCGTGAGCCCACGGTTGCTTATGAGTCCATTGACCAGAAAAACCTTGGTAGATGCTCCATCGGCCCATGACGGGCAAACCCACGATGGGATTTTGGTCGCGTTCTTGAGCCCAGAGGTTTGAATTTGCCCAGAGGGTTTTCTCTGGAGTTGATCCATAAACAGTCGGCAGCAAGGGACTCTTAGCAAGCTTTAAGCTGTATAGAACCGAAAGCGATACGACATTGAAAGGTAACGGGACATCAAACCGATTGATAAGATGACCTAGGGCGTAGTTAAGAAAATAAACTGATATCACACCCAAAACGGCAAGCAGCAGACTCTTCAACGAAGGAACCGTAAGGGCTGCCCCGAGTGCCATACTGATCAGAATCAGATTAAAAGAGAGGTTGAGACTGGCAGGAGGTACCTGGCCATGCCAAACGATTTGATCAAGTCCCATCCCGATCGAATGCCCCAGTATGGCAAAAATCACCAATATGCGAGACTGAACGAGAATGACACCCAAAAGAATGGCCCCACTAACCACACTCGGCGAAAGGACGATCAAGCCCAAAAACTTAGCAAACCGCGCCATCGCATCGGGAAGCAACTCGGGATTGATATCAATAAGCGGTTTATAGTAGTACGAGGGGTTGAAGAGGTTGAGGCCTCGTGTAGCTGAAACTACCAGAACTCCGCAAAACGAAAACGGCAATGACATCACTGGCAAACCGCGCGGCTCAAGGTTGGCTTTTATCAGCTGAGTTACAACCACAGCCATGATCGTAAAGGCAACGAGCATGATGACGCTCAGTACCGTTAAACCCCCAAAATAGCCCGTGAGAAGACCCGTGAGTATCGGATTGAAGATATAAGGGGATTCCAAATCCTTTGGCAGGACACGAAGGTAGCGAGGCGCTATGATCATAGCTATTATGCCGGCAATAAGTCCATATAGCCCGACATGGGGAACCATAAAGGTTGCCGCTAGCGAAACATAGCCTGCGCCGGTTGAGTGCAAAAACAAGATGTTGCTATAGGACCTAGCAAGTTTGGTCCCAAACTCGCGCCACAAACCCATCAAGCTACCTTTATCTTAGAATCAGCCAGGAAATTCGGCAAAATTTCCTGAGCTTCAACATCGTCAAGCTGCTCGCGCTTTCGAATCAGAGCATGCGTACCGTTTTGCGCAATCAAAACCATTGCGGGGCGATACTGAATGAATTGCATCGATTGGGTAACGTTGTATGCTCCTACCGGACTTAGAATCATCCGTGTGCCGGTTTCGAGTCGAGGGATCATAAGAGCCTCGTCGATAGAATCGATATTCATGCATAATGGCCCGTTTAAAATGGTGGGCTGTGGCAGCCCGCGCAATTCGCGATCGATCGCTATTTTGTAGCGGTACCAGGTTGAGGTGTAGAGCAGATTGACCCCGGCATCGAGAATATAGGACCGCCTCCCATCGGGCAGAGGTTTTTGCCCGACGACCGAGGTTATAAGATACCCAGCATCGTCCACCAGTGCCCTGCCCGATTCCAAAAAAAGTCGCGGCAATTCGTCCCGCTTAAAATTCTTAAGCAAAACTGATGTGATGGCTTCAGCATATTGCCATGGCTCTGGCACAGTCACTTCAGGAGGTTGGTAGATGCCTCGGAGGTGACTGAGAGATGGAAAACCACCGCCCATATCAATGTTTTTGATCTGGTATCCAAACTCGACCTCGATTTGCTTTTTAAACTCAACGAGCTTGGTGCAAGCCTCCGTGTATGCGTTGGGTTCAAGCACGAAGGTTCCGATATGACAGTGGAGGGTTTCAATATTAAGTTTGTTCATGGCAGCTATTCGTTTGACGGCATTGATAGCCTGATGGGTTTCTAGGTTAAACCCAAATCGAGACCAATCGTAACACTGGCCAGTTTTCATGTTGACCCTTAGACCTACATTGATCTTTCGGTGTAGGCCCTCTGCTATTTTCTCCAGTCGCGAAATCTCATCGAAATTGTCGCAGTTAATCATCGCATGCTCTTGAGCAGCCTGTTTAAGAACGGCGTCGGTCTTGTAGGGTCCATTAAGGATGATCTGCGAACCGGGCACCCCCATAGCTCTCGCCTTGTGGTACTCGAAGTCGGAAACAACCTCGGCGATAGCACCCTCGCTGTGGAGAATCGCGCAAATGGCTTTAAGGTAGTTGGTTTTGTAAGACCAGCCAAAAGTGACTTTGGGGTAACGGTCTGCAAAACTCTGATACCAAAGGCGGTAGTTGTCGCGAACGCGCCCTTCGTCAAACACAAACAACGGCGAACCATACTCGTTAATAAGTTCATTAACGGAAATTCCCGAGATTTCGGTCATGACAGGATGCTGCGCTGTTGCTGCTAGCCCATGTTTAGCATATCTCTTGGTGTTATCGATCCGAATCATGGTGGGCTTCTGGTAGGCGCGTTTCATTTCTCAACCTTCCTCCAAATTGAGTCTTTGGAACTTGTCAAGGTCCGTGACAATCTCATAGGTGTAGCGGATAAAATATTTGCCAACCTGATAGCGGTTGTGTGATTCAGGTGTTTCGCCATTCATGAGCTGCATCATCCTTTGCGGGAGATTGATCCCAACACCGGTAGCAAAATAGACCCAAGCTGGAAAGCGAGGGTTGATTTCGATTAGCGACAGTTCCATGAGCGATGGCTCATTTGATCTCTGAATGACCTCAAGTTCAAAGGGGCCGCGCCATTTCGTGGTTTTCACAAACTTACCCGCGAGTTCGATTAGCTTGGGATTTTCGATCGTAATACCGGACCAGATTTTTCCAAGTTTGGTTGTTTTGAGTTTTTTGATCGCAACGACCCCAAGAGTATTCCCCAGACCATCACCTAACCCGACCAGATTAATTTCCTCGCCATAAACTGGCTTTTGCAACAGAATCGGCATACCCCAGCTTGCGGCAATGTCGTTTGCATAGCGCAGAATTTCTCCCGCGGTGTAAGCAAAGTAGGCCTCGTAATATTTCCCCTTGACGATGATTGGGAAAGATAGATCCTCGGCTCGCTTTGGAGTTAGGTTATCAAACGATGTCACGATTTTGGTCTCAGGGTAGTGACAGCCTATGGTTTCGCACAAGGCCGCAAGCTTGTCCTTTGACCTTAAGTCAAATTGTTCGAGCGTCGGAAGAAAAGTCGCAATACCATATTCTTTTAGTTCGTGCTGGTATTTGACAAACAGCGGCAATTCCGCATCGAGGCTCGGAATAATGCAATCAAGGCCATAGTGCTGTTTTATGTGAAGGAGTTTACTCAGAATCGCCTGCCAACCTTGGGTCGGAAAAGGCATGAGAAAGGTATCCTTCATTAGGAAGTCAAGGTAGTGTCCGGGATCATGTAGATCATAGCTTAAGCCGTGAACCGTAAGTTCGGGCATGGCTTCCTTGAGGCTTCGGGCGATTGGGACGCCGGGACCTGGGTTGTCCGTGGCATTAATGCCTGAGACAGCGACCTTAAGCATCCAGAGCTCCTTCTGGGGTAAGGACACCAAACTGCTTCAGTGACGTGATGAATTCCAGCACATCCTCCCATGCTTCGGCGATGGAGATTTGAAATGTAGCTGCGAGTTTTTCGGCCGCTTCCTGTTCTGAGATGCCGGTGCGAAGTATCTTTATCAGGTAAACGGCAGTTTCGTTGAGGCGATAGGATTCACCTGTTCGGGGGTCAAAGGTAAAACCACTCTCGTTGATCGCCAATTGGTTTAGGCATTGCATTGGTCACCTCGCATGATTGCTAGGCATCTCGGCAATTTCTTACGTGAACTTTACTAAAAAGTCTCCGAGCTATCGCATTAACCAGCTGTAATTATGTACTTATTTTCGAGACGTTAAAACAAAACCACCTCGATAAAACCCTTGGGCTTGGGCCACGGACCAGGGTTTTTGAGCACTCTAGCCATTACTTATCTTGTTCTTAGGGAACAAAACTCGCATGATTTCGAACGCAAGTCCTAATTTCACTGGGAAAAACCAGATCGGCGGTCACTACGGTCTTGATCGGGGGAAGGTTCGCTGTTAGCATCTGCTTTTTTTAGGTCAACCTGCGAGACCCTGCGATGACACTATCCTTACTTATAACCGGAAAATTGCATGATTCAGCGATTGCTACTTTTGCTAAGGATCCAGCCCTGAAGCTCACTTATAAGCCGGATTGTAGCCTCGACGAACTCTATGCATTGGCGCCAACGGCTCACGCCCTGATAACAAGAAGCGAGACCAACATCGACACGTCGCTTCTGAAAATTTGCAAGGAGCTTAAGGTTGTCGTGCGTGCTGCGGTAGGCGTTGGCAATATCGACCTTGATTATGCGACGCAAAAAGGAATACTCGTAATCAATACACCCGGGAAAAACACCAACTCGGCTGCTGAACTTACCATGGGGCTGATCCTGTCGATGCTGCGCAAATTGCCCGAGGCTCAGGCGACGCTCAAAGCGGGAGGCTGGGATAGGCATCGATTTTCTGGGCATGAATTGCGGGGACGCACCATTGGGATCGTAGGCCTGGGCAATGTCGGCCACCGCGTTGCTCAATTTTGCCAGGGATTTGATATGAAAGTCATAGCGTATGATCCCTACGTCAGTCCAGAGAAATTCAAACGCTTTGGTGTGCATCATTGCCATTCGCTTGAAGAGCTGGCTCGAGCGTCCGACATACTATCGGTGCATGTCCCACTCAATCCCGAAACCCGCGGCATGATCGATGCTGGCCTCATTGGACTGATGAAACCAGGATCTTTCCTTGTCAACGCTGCCCGCGGCGGGATAATCGATGAGCAGGCGATCATTGCAAGCCTGAGCTCCGGGCATATTGCTGGAGCTGGCATCGATACTTTTGATGACGAACCCACTCCTCTGCCATCGCTCGTCACCCATCCAAAAGTATACTGCAGCCCTCACATTGGGGCCTCAACCGAAGAAGCCCAGATTGCCATTGCCGATACTGTTGTCGATCAGCTCTATAAATTCCTCGAAGGCGGCGTCGTTGATCATCCGGTGAATCTTCCTGAACTCAAAGTGATCGATCATCCGATTCTAAAAGCCTATGCGGTCCTCATTGAAAAGCTCGGAATCTTGATGAGCCAGCTTCTGTCGTTCAACCCCAAAGAGGCGACGATTCATTATCGCGGGGACATCGCGGATCTCGATCATTCTATTTTGAGGCTAAGCTGGATGAAGGGCTATGCCAGTCAAAGGGTTGACGATTTCGTCTCGTACGTCAATGCCCAGCAGCATATCGAATCAATGGGACTTGTGGTCCGCGAATCGACTGACAAAAGCTTTGATGGCTATAAATCTGCAGTCAAGATCTCTCTCGATGGAGAATCAGAATCGCTGACCGTAGGCGGCATCGTCTTTGATGAAAAATACATGCGGATATCGCTCGTGAACGGCTTTTATTTCGAGATCGAACCTTCCGGGCATATGCTGCTTTTGGAAAACACGGATAAACCGGGGGTCATCGGCCACATAGGTATGGAACTAGCGCGTCAGGGCATCAATATCTCAGCGTTTACGTTAAGTCGTAATTCCAAGGGTGGCACGGCAATGGCAATCGTTTGTGTCGATAGCGAACTCTCGGCTCAGAATCTTGCAGCTCTCGGTCAAATTGAAAATATTCTTTCGGTGCACGCGATCAAACTATGAAATTAAAATGGAAAAAGCCACTTACGCGCGCGGGCTTCAAGCGGCTTGCCGATGAGCACCGCGCACTCTTAGAAGATGAACGTCCCAAAGTTGTCGAGGGCATTGCCACGGCCGCAGCCGAAGGCGATCGGTCGGAGAATGCCGAATACATCTATGGTAAAAAACGCCTGCGTGAGCTTGACAAACGCATCCGCTACCTCACGGGTCTCATCAAGGATGCTGATGTGGTTGATACCGAGTTTTACCGTTCGGACCGAGTCGACTTTGGTGCCACCATTGTCATCCGCGATGAAAATGACCGGGTGAAAAAGTGGACAATCGTGGGTGACGGGGAATCAGATGCGGCCCTTGGAACCATCTCCTACAAGGCTCCTGTGGCAGCGGCTTTCCTAGGCAAAAAAATCGGTGACTTTGTTGAAATCGATAAACCCGCTGGCCCCGAGGAATTCGAACTGCTCGATATCCTTTACGACGGAAAGTCGATTGGTTCGACTTAGCATTTTATTATGAGAAGGTGACCACCGCAACTTTTCCGAGTCATTCCTGAAATTCGGCCAAAACCTTCCCATTTTGTACCTATTACCAAGACTCATTTATAAGATTTTTCGAGCGATTTACCGATAAGAATCCAAAACACGTTCTCACATCGGTGGCCTATGACTCATGCACTAAGACTTTGGTATCAAGACAAAAGGGTAGCGCTTGCCTGGGATATATTGCTTGCTGTCGCTCTCTGCGGACTTGCGCTCATTTGGGGAAATCAAATTGCGTTTTTTCACCAACCGAACGCTTATGAACGTGGCTGGGATATTCTTGTCTCCCTGATTCTCTTTGTCGATATGTTTTTTGCGAATGATACGGGGTCAGCACAGTCAAAAAAATTGTCGGAAATTCTTGCTGTCATCGCCTGCTTGCCTCTGCTCAATCTGTTAACTTGGTTTGACGTGAGCGAGCCCTACTTTCAGATGCTTCTGATCCTTCGCTTCGCCGAGGTCCCTCACCTAAGTCGGCGGCTTAGGAGCCAGCATATCAATCCCATGATTTCGCGGGCGTTCGTTTCCTTTATCCTGGTTCTACTTTTTGTATCGATCCTGCATTTAATTGCATCGCTTTGGATTAGAGCCCAGCCACCGGAGGCCGGCACGGATCAACTGACAGCTTACAATCTTGCGTACTATTTTCTGATTACGACGCTCACGACCATCGGCTATGGCGACATTACGCCTAAGACAAACGAAGCACGAGTATTTACGGTCGTTATAGAAATTCTAGGCGTCGGCTTTTATAGTATTGTGATTGGTAAAGTGTCGGCATTTCTCAATGCGCGCGACCGCAGGCGACTCGAGCAAATGGACCGGTTGCAGAGCCTAAGATCTTTTCTGCAGCATTATAAAATCCCTCTCAATGTGCAATCAGAGGTATTCGAATTTTACCACCACTTTCTTAACAAAAGATTGTCAGACTCAGAAGCTTCGATTCTTCAGGATTTGCCCCACAGGATCCAGCAGGACATCAAGGTCTTCATGCACATTCAGAGTCTTGAGAAGGTTAGGCTTTTCTCGGGATGCAGCCAGGAATGCCTTGTCGATGTTGCAAAAAATTTGCACGCAGAATTTTTTGGACCAAATGATCAGGTTATCAAAAAAGGTGATGATGGCCATGAGATGTTCCTCATTAGCCATGGTACAGTTACTGTTCATGACGGCAGTCATGTGATCGCCCAGTTGGATGCCGGGGCTTGTTTTGGCGAAATGGCGCTTATTCAGGATATGAAGCGCAACAGCGATGTGTCGGCCGTCACCTTCTGTGATCTTTACAAACTTGAACGATCCGCCTTTCGAGAATTGATTGATAAATATCCAGATCTGCGCGCCAATGCTGAAGCTTTGGTCGCTGAGCGGCGCGCAGGATAAATTTCAAAAATGCCCCGTGAAATACTTGCGCCTTTTTTGAAAAAAGGTCGTCTTCGGAATACGCAAGCCCCTATAGGCTGCCGTATACGAGTCGTGCCGCGATAGCGCTGCCCGGATGATTTCTCGCTCGACTTTTTCCAGCACGTCGCTAATCGGCAAATCTTGATAAAACGCGTCGATGACGGATTGGACGGCAGTGGCCTGTTCTTGGTTGGGTGTGATCTTCATTGTTTCTACTCCTTTTCGAGAGGACATCATTGTCCGCGATGGTCCTAGAGCAAAACGAATGCCGGATTTGGAGCGCCCTTGAGGTCCAATATTTTCTGCTGATTAGATTGGTTTGAGCTGATTCCGCTAGATTAGGGGTTCAAGATCCGGCGTCCGGACCGGACATTGTCCGACTTTCAATCCAAACCAGAACGATTGTGAAGAAGTCTTTAAATTGGTGGATAAAACACAAGGCAGGATGAACCTAACCGCCTGAAACTAAATAATAAAAAATATTATCAATAAATTTATATTTATCTCGGCAATTAATTTTGCTAGTACGGAAGAAAAGCTCCATCGATCAAGAAGGTTATATGATCACGAAGATATCACCAAGGCGTCATGCCATCCGAGTTGCACCCGGTCTTATCAATCAGCAACAGCCGCAGGAGCAGCCTACCACAGGCAGAATTTTAACGCCTTCGAACCTCATTCTAGAGGCCGATGCTCTGGAATCTAGGCAGAGCAGATTACGCGGCGCAACCATCGGCTGTACGCTGGCAGCGGCCACTGAAGCGACTGGAGTTGATCACTACCTCCATGAGCAAGGTCACATGCTGGTTTCGCGACTTTTTTACACCTACCAAGAGACGGAATCTGCCCCAATTCAGATCGATCACTTTGATCAGATTCGGCAGGAAGGACTGTGGTCAACTCTGGTAGCGCCCAAAGATATCAATCAAGATGGAGCCGCGGGAGTTGCCAAAATCATGCTGGGCAAGACAGGTCAGACTCCTTTAGGGGCGTCGGTCGGCGATCAGGGAGCAAAAGTGGCGACAAGCTTTGCAGGATCCATCGCAGATTTAGCGATTGGTGGATTGGCGGTTGGAGCTGGAATTCGGCAGTACGAGAAAAACCCGGCTCTTGGCGCCGGACTTATGGTCTACGGGGCCATGCATCATGCGCGTGTTCTCCAATACGCTGTGATGATCGGAATGAAAACAGATCTTGAACTAGAATTGGTTGCCAAATCGGGTCATGATTTTGCGAACATAGCGGTCGCCGGGCGCGAATTGACGGGAATTTCGGCTTCGGTTTTAGCAAACTTGATGGCAATGGCCGCTATTCTTTACCTTCCTGCGATTGCATTGATCACTATCGCAACTCAAAAGCGCCAGCGAGTTTCGAATGAAGCGATCTTGCAGCGCTGGCTAGGTCTCGCTGATGATGGACCTGAACAAACCGAGCGTTGGTGCCTCATGGATCAACAGCTTCACGACTATCCCCGGTATGAGAAGTTTTTAGCCGTCAGCAGGCGCTATGCAAGTCAGGCCGCTATAGATCCTGAGTCTCGAATGGTACGAACTCGGTGGTTGCGAGCACAGTCTAATTTGGAACTGACGAGGTTGCAGCGCTATATGGTCAGCACATTGTCCAAAAAAGACCGCAAGACGCTTGAAAAATCTGTTTTGCTAGATCAAGCCAAGCAGGCAGGGGGTTCAAGTCGAATCGGATCAGAAAGAATTTTGAACAAAATGGACAAAGGCCTTGGCCACGCGCGAACCGTTGGACTCGTTGCAACGGGACTAATGGGCTTCCTCGATATTCTAGCACGGGCCTTTTTCCCAGTGTTGGGTTGGTGTGCAACGCTTTTCTTGGTAGCGATTCCTATCTTATCCTTGGTCTCATTCGGGCAAAGCTTGATATCGACTATTCGTGCCTGTCAGTCGTCGTTAACCAAAGAAGTCAAAGTTCTGCATATTTTAGGATCTGTTTGTGCGGGTTTCACAGTCGCTGCTTTATCACTCTCGATTTTGATCACGGGAGGATTTTTGATCGGAGCCGCCGTGGGGCTTGGACTGGGCTTGATCAGGCTTGCCTGCCATCTTGTGGCAAAAAAAATTACCCCACCAACTGCTGAAGAGATCGAAGCCAAGAATAAGGTCCATCTCAAGTACGCAAGATCTGTAAAACTTGATCAAGGAGACCAAAAGTGGCGACGCATTGCGATTGGCTCCGGTATTTGTGCTACGGTCCTCGCTGCAATATCCATCATTCCCGGAGCCATTGTCTTTACGCTGCCGACGGCAGCACTGCTGATCATGGCCTCAGCTTTTAGCAAATACATGCAAAACAAAGTCGATGAGATAACCGATGTTGAGAATGCCGATTACAATATAAGATATCACCAAAGAAGTGCCAGTCAACCCGCTTGGCGGCGCCCCAATGCAAGAAATTACTGATTCGCCACACTAACGAGAAGCCCGGAATTGGTTCGCGAGAATTTCCCAAGGGTGAACCGGCTTTTGCTTGAGCATGCGATGTACCTGCGTTGAGCATGAGCTTCCCGAAAGCAATACTGGTTTGCCCTGATTGATGAGGGAATCGACCACTGGCTGCCAACTCAAGGCAAAAATATCGTGGGATTCTTTCAAATTGCACGCTTCGTGGCCAAATGCACCTGCCATGCCGCAGCAGCCAAGACTCTTCACCGATAGATTGAGGCCCAATTTCTTGAAGAGCGACTGCCACATGATGTCTGGCTTCACCAAGGTCGATTGTTCTTGGCAATGCAGCAGCAGAGTATAGGAGTTACCATCGGGTGACTTCGTTGCCGGCCAAGTTAGGTCTTGCCTGGAGAGCCATTCATGGGCGAGTTCAACCGGAAAAACCTTGCCTGTGATGGATTTGTATTCTTCGCGATAGGTCAGCGTTATTGCTGGATCGAGCCCAATGAGCGGCACGCCCCAAGTCAAGAGTTCATCGAGCACTTTGGCATTGGCCAATGCTGTATCTCGGAAAGCGTTTCTGAAGCCTTTGACATGCTGACCTTTGCCATTTGCAAAAAATTCATGAACCATGGGACGAAACCCAAGATTTAGGAGGGTTTCGATAAGAGCTGCCACGACTTCAGCATGAAAAAACGAGGTCATCGCATCTTGAAGAATAATCACTGACCGTGACAAATTCTGGGGTTTGCTGCTTGATTTAATGTAAGGCACGTTGAGCTTTTTCAGGCGTTTCGCTAAAGTTGGAACTGATAGTCTAGGTGGATCGACGATTCCGGCACTGGCAGCCAAGATTTTGCGACTCAAGGGATTAAGGGCTGCTAGATTATAAATCGGTGCAAACGGGATAAGATTTTTATGAATGAACTCGCCGTATGCAAGCAGGCGGTCGGCTCGGGGGCGGCGATAGCGTGAATGGTAGGCACTCAGGAACTGGGATTTCATTTCCGGAATATCGACTTTTATTGGACATAGATTAGTGCATGCCTTGCATGAGAGGCATTTTTTCATGGTGTCATAGACTTCGTGGGAGAAATCGTAGCTGGATCGAAGAGATTTTCCCTGAATCTCTGGCAGGTTATTGGGAGCGCAGGACTTTCCTGCCAGCTGAGCAAGCCATTCGCGCAGGACCATGGCGCGGCCTTTGGGGGAGTGTAGGCGATCCCTGTATGGTTTAGATGATGGGCACATGACGTAATTGACGTTGGTTGAGAGGCATGCGGCGTTGCCGTTGCATAGAAAAGCTGGCTGAAAGGATTCTTGAGTGTGCCGCGGGATGTCGCGATCTCGCTGGCCACGTAAGGGGACCTCATCGATTTTGGGAATTTGTGTTTGAATTCCGTTCGGGGAGACGATCTTGCCTGGATTTAAGATGCCACGAGGGTCGAATACTGTTTTGATTGTTCGCAGGTCGTCGTAAAGGGTCGGGCCGAAGTAATCCATAGTATACTCGCTGCGAAAACCCCGCCCATGCTCTCCCCAAAAAACACCCTTATATTTGAGAGTAAGGTCTCGGACACTATTTGAGATTTGACGGAGGAGCTCTTGATCATACGTGGATTGCAGGTCGAGTGCCGGTCTAACATGAAGGCAGCCGACATCAACATGACCGAACATACCATAAGCAAGGCCAAATTTATCAAGCAGTGATTTAAACTCGCGGATGTAAGCAGCAAGATGTTCGGGGGGGACGGCGGTATCTTCGACAAAAGGTATGGGGCGGCGCTGGCCTTCGCGATTGCCGAGAAGGCCGACACCTTTTTTTCGCAAATCCCACAAATGAGCAATAGCAGCTGTGTCCTCGACCAATTCGTACGAAAGCTCGCCTCGGCTTGAAGCCTTGTCGAGGAGCAGCTTGAGCGATTCGCAGGATTTTTTTAGCTCAGAGGTTGATTCAGCAGCATATTCGATCAAATTGATCGCTTTTGCGGGAACAGATTCGGTAAAAAAATTGCTCACATGCTGCCAAATCGAGTCTTTCCGCGCAAGGGCGATGATGGTGTCATCAACGGTTTCGATAGCTAGGGGATTGCAACCGACAAGATCGGCAGCGCTATCCAGCGCACCATCGAATGTTGGGTATTTGACGAGAAAAAGAAGCTTGTGTTTTTCTTTAGGAAGGTGCCGCAATCTAATTTTGGTGATGCAAACCAAGGTCCCCTCGGAACCCGCGATAAGATACTGGAGGTGGTGGGCACCGCTCTGGTCTCGAACTTTAGTTAAATTGTAGCCTGTCATGAAACGGGACATTTTGGGGAACACTTCGGCAATCTCAGCGGCATGATCTGTTACAATGTGTTCAATCGTGCGATGGATCGAGCCAAGTTTGCTTGTTTCATTGAGCAGTGTCGCAACCTCGCTAGCCGGGCGCGACTGGATTGTCATTGGCTCACCGTTTGCCAACAGACAGTCTAACTGAACGATGTGATCGCTTGTGCGTCCATAGATGCGCGAACCTTTGCCGCAAGCGTCCGTGCTGCACATACCTCCCAAGGTAGCACGACTTGAGGGCGATAGCTCGGGAGCAAAGAAGCGGTCATAGCGAGCTAAGTGGGCATTGAGGTCATCTAGCACGACGCCGGGTTCGACATCGATCCATCCTTCGACCAGATTCATGTCTAGGATTTTGGTCATGTATTTTGAGGTGTCGATGACGATTCCCGAATTCAATGACTGACCATTGGTGCCTGTGCCTCCGCCACGTGGGGAGAAAATAATCCCGGTATGCTCTGGCTGACTCGCGATCGCCAAAGCAATTTGAATATCCGAACTCGAGCGAGGGTAAAGAACAGCCTCGGGAAGGATTTGATAGACGCTATTATCGGTCCCAGCGATAATGCGGTCTGCAAAATTATCGGCGATATCGCCCGAAAAATTTGAGTCTCGTACGGCTGCAAGGTACGCCTGATAAGGAAATGACACGGAGGGGGCATCACACAATTGGGGTATCGTCTTACTCAAGAACCACCTCGTCAAATTGGAAAGAATATCGGTTTGCCCGTTGGGCGAGCAGGTTGATTAAGACCATTTTGGCAGCTATTTTACTGTCATGCGCATGAAAATTTGGCCATTGAGGACTATTCTTGCCTGGTGCATTGTTTCTATCTAGTCGAGTTAAAGCCTCTAGGAAAGATTTAAATTTAGATTAGACGAAATCGATGGTCGGCTATACAATACTCGCGCTAAAGGCCCTAATACCGCATCCGAGGAAATTATGACTGAAGTGCAAAGCATTTCGACGACTGAACTCTATGAGTTACACGAGAAAGGCGAAAAAATTCAACTAGTTGACGTAAGAACCGGCGAGGAATACGTTAGTTTGCGCGCTTCGCTGGTAACCGTCCATGTTCCATTAGACAGATTCGACCCGGCTGAATTAACCGTTGATTCGGCACAGCCCGTCTACTTTATTTGCCGAAGCGGCAGGAGATCCTTTGAGGCCGCAAGCCTAGCCGCGGCCTATGGATTTCGGCACGTGTTTAATGTCGAAGGCGGCACTCTTGACTGGGAAGCTGAGGGATTGCCAGTTATGGGCGACTCGGTGAAATAACGGATATTGCGCGTGAGAGCCTGATTAAAAAATGACCCTTTTAATCAGGCACTGAGGTTAGACCTACTGCGTTAAGTCGGGGAGTATGTTTTGGATCTTGACGCGATGCTGGGAGAGATCACGTTAGCTAAATTGGGTGTTGTCTTTCAGCTAGCGATTTTAGAAGGATTGCTTAGTTTTGATAATGCCTTAGCGCTGGCGGCCTTAGTTTCGAAGCGCTTGAAGCATGATCTCGATAGGAAGCATGCGCTGATTTGGGGAATCTGGGGAGCGTATGGCTTTAGAGTTGTGATCGTCTTTATCGGCGTTTGGCTCATGGGGTATGAATGGGTCAAATTTCTTGCCGGGGCTTACCTAGTTTTGATGGCGGTTAATGAACTGCTCGTCAAGAATATTCAGCACAAAGTCGAGGAAGCCGAGTCAGAGGACCTAGCGACTGATCCGGCATCGCGTGATCAGGTCACACGGGCCTCGATCTCGGTTATTTGGCGGACGATTATCGCCGTCGAACTAATGGATATCATGTTTTCCATCGATTCTATCGCCGTGGCATTGGCCGTCTCGCGGGAAACTTGGGTCCTTATCTCGGGCGCTGTATTAGGAATTTTGATGATGAGGGTGGCAGCTCAGTACTTTATCCGGTTGATCGAAAAATTCCCGATCTTGGTTCCCACTGCTTTTGTCCTCGTGGGAATTGCCGGTCTTAAAGTGTTGATCGAGGTAAAACACCTTGAGTTCGGAAATTTCACTTTACCGATGCTTGGCCTGCATGTGCCTGAATGGATCATGCTGCCGCTGATGGTGACGATTTTGCTAGGAGCGATCGCCTATAATGCCAAGAATCCCGAAAAATTTCGCCATCACGTTGCCAAGTAGCCCTACTGCGTTAAGTCGGGGAGTGCAAGGCGCGCGGTCGCCTCTGGCGCGAACAGAGCTTGGCGACATGAAGCAGTTTGTCCGGGTGGCTGACTAGGCCTTGCCCGGGAGGGCTTCTTGTCATTTCCTTTCCCACTCAGTATGAATCATTTCCACGTCAACCCATCCTTCCGCGATTCCGTGGTGGTCCGATACCTTTTTAACCACAGAAGCGCGGAAGGAAGAAACGCAGAATCTAACGCTTGATGATCATGACACATGTCCAAAGGTTTCCCTACAAGGCTCCAACATTCAGAGATTCACGCAATTAAAGACATGGTGACCGATGAAAAATATCAACACATCAGTATTCCATCACTAGCATTGCTCGGCGCCAGAAAAAAAATCGTTACTGCTTTTATTACCACTTGGCATCGAATCATTAAAAAGTTTAATCTAATGCGACCAGGAAAGCGGGTTTACCCGTTAAAACCAAAAGTAGGTATTCGCGCTAACTTCCCAAATCAGATTTGGCATATGGATTTATCGGTCATAAAGCTGACCGATTCTACCCGCTGCTATATCAGAGCCATCATCGACAATTTTTCCAGATATGTTATAGCGTGTAGCGTATCCACAGAATATGGTGGTAGAAAGACCAAGGAACTTCTTATATCAGCAATTGAGAAAGCAAAATCGATGGGCATGACCAATTCACCTGACCTTTATGTCGATGGTGGGTCAGAGAATCAAAATGCGGATGTTAACGATGTGATCGGAGGCAACAATATACAGCGTTTTATAGCACAAATTGACGTCGACTTTTCGAATTCTATGATCGAAGCGTCGGGGAGGTTCACCGCGTTCTTGATCGATAGCAGACCTTTCGTAGTTTTATTCGCCGTTTGGATCTGCATGTTCGTCTCGCACCCTGCTGCCCAAAGAGCGCAGAAGGCTGAAACAAGGCTAATCCTTGGCCAAAGCTTCTTTTTCGCTAGTATGGGCAGCATTCTCTCCCCAAACATCAGTCGCCTATCGGACCAACCCTACGGATACTTAATGCTTTTGATAAATGTTCCTGGAAAAGCTGGTACTTACCATGGGCTAATTAATTCACCCCGAAAAGGGCTGGATGTGTTTCTCCGAAATTGCTAGACCTTCGAATCTGTGAAATTATATATTATAATATTGATCGCACGGGGATTTCAGCATTATGGATGAAGATTTTTTAACCAGAACGCTCGATATCGCAGGTAATACGGATTACGAAAAGTTCGTGAACGAAATCTATCCTTTTGATAACGTTTG
>CAZOSN010000003.1:0-10343 GCA_964582405.1 uncultured Oligoflexales bacterium
ACAGAGCAATCGTGTTCGACGATCTTAGCGATGATGCCTGGCAAAAACTCGTTGAAGTGGGAACACTCAAGATTTTGCCTATTACTTTTATGAGCGGTACCAGCGATCTGGACGAACGCGGTATCGAAGAACTAAAAAAAGCAAGTCGCAACCTCGGTCACTATCCTAATTTTCGGGTTGTGATCAAAGGTCATACCGGTCTCAGCGGCGAACCGCGCGCCAACGAAGAATTATCACTCGCCCGAGCCAAGAGCGTAAAAACCTACCTTGAAACCGAGATGGGTATCGTGGGAACGAGAATGAAAGCAGTGGGATTCGGATCATCGGTGCCGCTTCCGCGAAAATCGGATGAGACCGAAAGGGCTTATAGTTACCGGCTTCCTAGAGTTGAACTCTATTTGGTAAGCGAATCACTTTGAGGTCTGAGAGGCAAATTGACAAAGCAAAATAGTCAAGAAATCTACTCCCCCGCGGCGACCAAAAAGGCTGTTCTTGCGCAGGCCTTGCAGAATCCAGTAACTTTGGGACTCTCTGCATTGGGCCTATTGGGAGGCGGAGCTGCGGCTCTATTTAACTTGGGAATCCCGGGATTGGCTGTGGGTGGAGTTGGTCTTAGTCTGGGACTCGGTACTTTTTGCTACCAATACTTTTTTAAAAGCGAGGCGATTGCTTCGCGCCATATCGAGAAAATCAGAAAAGACCTACTCGAGCAGAACCTAGCAAAGCGCGATCAGATCAAATCAGATTTAAGCGCGCTTTTGACTATCGTTGATGCCAAGCAGTACATCGAGCAGGCCTTAAGCCAGTTTGATATGATTAAGGTTCGCTGTGAGAATTTGGCGAGCCTCCTGGGGGCAAAATTCACTGAAGAGGAGTTGGCCTACCGGCGCTATGCGACCGCAGCCGAACAAATCAACCTATCGATACTGGACAATTTGCAGCGAATCGTGGATGCATTGAAAAGCATCTCAACTATGGATCCGGTCTATATCATCAAAAGAACGACCGCACTTAAAAAACTGCCACAGCTGGTTGATGCCGACAAGAAGGAGCTCGAAACTCTGAACCAGCGGCATGCCCTAAGAACTCAGCAGCTTGACCGTGTTAACGAGCTTCTCACCTACAACGAAGAGGCTATAACGGTTTTGGATAAAACCACCACATCGATAGCCAATATAACAACAGGATCGCAAATGGCTGGGCAAAGCATCGATTTTGCTATGGAAGAACTTATTGAACTCGCCAATAGAGCGCGAGCCTTTGATCAAAGCCGACGATAATCACCCCTATAGAAAGGAATTCCAATGACGACTTCAGAATCTCTCGCCGTGGCTAACCTCCCTGATCTTAAGCAACAATTGGACGTAATGGATTCCAACTCGCCTCAAGCCCTAGATCCCAAAATCGAGGAAAAAGCCGATGCCATCATCGAAGCGCTTACCAACTTTGACTCCAATGATCAAAATAGAAAAGATGAAGTCAAGGCTGCTGTCGAAGCCATGGGATCGGATCTGCAAACAAAGGCAAGCAAGCAGCATGCGATGCTGAAGCAACCTCTTGCCACGATCAAAAGTCGCTCTGATGATGGAGGGCAGGTTGCTAATGCGCTCATTAATTTAAAAATGCAGATTGAGAACCTTGACCCCGCAAATTTTGACTTCTCCGCCGGCTGGGTGTCCCGTTTGTTGGGCTATATTCCGGGAGTCGGAACGCCGATCAAGCGCTATTTTTCCAAATTTGAAAGCGCCCAAACCGTCATGGATGCCATCATTAAGTCGCTTGAGAACGGGCGAGAAACCTTGGGCCGAGACAACATTACTTTGACTGAAGATCAAAAAAGAATGCGAGAGCTTACTCTCAAATTAATCAAGGCTATCGAACTTGGCAAAGTGATGGATCAAAAGCTCGTTTACAAATTGGAACGAGATATCCCAACCGATGATCCAAGGCATGCCTTCATCCAGGAGGAGGTACTCTTTGCTCTTCGGCAGCGTATTAGCGATTTGCAGCAGCAGCTTGCAGTCAATCAGCAGGGCGTACTCGCCATGGAGATCATCATTCGCAACAATAAAGAACTCATGCGAGGCGTGAATCGAGCCTTGAATGTCACAGTTGGCGCCCTTCAGGTAGCGGTAACGGTGGCAATGGCGCTAGAAAATCAACATATAGTCTTGGAAAAAGTTGAGGCGCTCTCGAAGACTACCGATTCTTTAATAGCCAATACCGCTTCGAGGCTAAAAACTCAGGGTGCTCAAATCCACAAACAGGCGGCTTCGACCGCGTTAAGCATGGACTCACTAAAGCAAGCGTTTCAGGACATCAATGCGGCGATGGACGATATCACCCGATTCAGAAGGGATGCTCTCCCCCAAATGGCCAGCAATATTTTAGAAATGGACAAACTGAACGAAGCAGCCGAAGCGTCGATTCACAAGCTAGAAAAAGCAGGCCGGCTTGAATCAGGGATTCACATTCCCGTCGAATAAGGCTAGTTACAAATGAACGATCGAAAGAAAGACGACCTGGACGCGCTGGCTACCTTGTTTGGTGGGGCTGCTCTGAAAGCCATCCAGAAAATGGTTCCTAAGGAAGAGGGCGTCCCGTCGCTTTCCGTTGAAAAAAATGAGATCGCTAAGGAAGTATTGTTACCCAAAGAACAACTTAAGGAAACCATCGATGAGACGAGGCTTGTCGGTCAAAAAAACGTCAAAAGAGCTATCTCAAATATCGTAGGTGTTGCCAAGGTATTTGCTGAACGTAAAAAGAGGGGGCTCAAGACAAAGCCCCTAACCTACCATGCAGTGTTCTATGGCAATCCTGGAACCGGTAAAACCACCTTTGCTAGGGTCTACGCCCAAAAAATCAGGGAGCTTGGGCTTCTAAGCAAAGGGCATCTTGTCGAGACATCGAGGGATGGACTTGTTGCTGGTTTTCAAGGTCAAACAGCACTCAAAGTTAAGGAACTCGTAGCCAAAGCTTTGGGCGGCATGCTTTTTATTGACGAGGCTTACAGCCTCAAGCAGGGCAAGGATGATAGCTACGGCGGGGAAGCCATCGATACCCTGATCAAGGCCATGGAAGATCACAGAGATGATTTAGTTGTTATATTCGCAGGTTATACGGACGAAATGCGCCAGTTTCTGACTAATAATCCTGGCCTCAGAAGCCGCATTCCTCATGAAATTGAATTCGAAGATTTCGATGCAAAGGAATTACTCGAAATTTTTGAGGTGCAAAGCGCGAGCGCCGGCTATGTGACAGCTCCCAAAGCACTAGAGCTTGTATCTCAAAACCTGGACGTGAAAAGGCGAGGGCCCCATTTTGGCAATGCTCGAGTCGTGCGCAACATTTTTGAATCGGCAGTGATGCAGCAGTCTACCCGGCTGGCCGCCATGGATCTTACGAGCCTTGATGAATCCATGCTGTCAACCCTAATTTACTCAGATTTTACGGACGATCCAAGCGACCATGGAAGCGAGCCTGAGCATGATGCACATGGCATTGATGGTCACGAGTCTCTGGTAAGACTCGAGCAGCTCATTGGAATCAAAGCGATCAAAGACAAGCTTAGGCGACTTTGGGATTTTATGACCATCAGCAGGTTGCGCGGCGTTGATCCGGTCGATATCAACATGCATATGGTTTTCACAGGAAATCCTGGAACTGGCAAAACCACCGTTGCAAGGCTGCTGGGTAATATCCTGAGAGAGCTCGGGTACCTTAGCAGCGGTCATCTTGTTGAGACGGATCGTTCTGGACTTGTGGCGGACTATGCAGGGCAAACGGCCACTAAAACGCGTGACAAGGTGAAAGAGGCTTTGGGGGGCGTTCTTTTTATCGACGAAGCATACAGCCTTTCGAGAAAAGGAGAATCAGACGCCTACGGACGCGAGGCGACTGAAACACTCATGAAGCAGATGGAAGATGAAATGGGAAAATTTGTAGTTATTTTAGCTGGATATGATGGGTTGATGCAGGATTTTCTTAAAATTAATCCAGGATTAAAAAGTCGTATCGGTACAATTCTGCCATTCCCAGACTATGACTCCGACGAGCTGATGCTGATTGCTCGCAAAATGATAAAAGACTCTTCGTTTTGCCTCGATGACGACGCAGCTTCGGAACTCGGCCGCAGGATTGAATCCGAAAAGTGCCTGATCCTCGCGCGGCAGGAACATTTTGCAAATGCCAGGACGGTTAGGCAAATCCTCGAGAATGCCTTCCAGAATCAGGCCACGCGGCTTGCAAACAAGCGACGAAGCTCAGAGCTGGACGAGCAGGAAATAACAAGGCTTTTAGCTGAGGATTTTAGGCCGAGTGAATAGTGACCTACGCCGTTGGCCTAGTTGCGAAATTACGTATGTTCCATGGTAAAGTAGTCAATACACTGCCTCGGTATAAAAATCTTATGAACTTCCTTCCGCGCTTCTGTGGTAAAATAAGCATCGCAGCACCAAGGAAGCGTGGAAGGACAGAAACGCTGAATCATGAATGCATACGATCAGATTTTTCGGGTACCTGATGTGTTTGGCTATATAATTGCGTTTAAGGTGAAAACCCAATTCGACCATCGTTTATCTTGATTTCGGGAAGATTTTAATATGCAGTACCTCTTGAGATTATCCCACGTCAACCGCTCGGCTATATTCATTTTATTTGTTCTGAGTTGCATGGCGAACCTAAGTTGTAAACCCAAACAAACCACAACTTCGAGCGTGTTTGGCAACCAATCTGGATCGATGGCCCAATTCACACCTCTTCTTATCAACTTGCCACCATCGGCATCAAACCCGCCACACAACTTGGCTATGGTTTTTGACTCAGACACTGCCGTGTCGTTTTCGATCGAAGAAAGCCTTCAGAATGGTCTGGCAAAGGAATTCATGGTCCCGGGTAGCAAAACCCCAAACTATGTTTTTCTTTCGGACAAAGATTCAAAGTATGTGGCAGATATTGCCTTAACGGTTTCTGATTCAAAGGGACAGACTCAAGAGCATACCACGGTCGGATGCAACAGCGATACAGCCGCCGAGTTAGTGTGGGATGAGTCCCAAATTGGTAAAGGCAAATGCGTCTGCAAAGGAAACTCCCTCTACTCCACCGATCCCGACGGGGCGTTGGCCTGTTTCGCAAAAGTTGACTGCGTCACTCGTTCGGCTGCTCCCTCTGGCTGCGCCCCTAAATCTGGCACAAATCAAGAATGCGAAAGCTCCTACAACGTATCCATCGTCACTCAGGCAGCTCATGGTGGCAAAGCCTGCGCCCTGAGCGCCGGAATCCATAAGACGAGTTGCGCATGCCCAACGGTCAAATATGGAGATACGGTCTCCATTCAAAACCTATCGTCTCGAGAATACCTAGGTTGGTCAGCGGAAAATTTTCCCATATGCGGTGAAGGAACCAATAAATCAGTGGTGCTTAGTTCCGAAAATTTAATCAAATGGATTATAAGGAGCGCGAGCGGAAAAACGGGCGAGGTTCACTACAATGACATCGTTTACTTTTCGAGCACAGGAGTTGCCAACACAGCACTGAACAACCAGAGGTTGGCTTTTTGCGGTGTTGGCTGCAGTGATTTGCATAGGGCTCGGCTTGGTCGATCAACCGGCGATGACGCAACCATGACCTGGACGATAAAGGATCGATACGCACATGGAAGCACCAGCGCCATTCCTTACGCTGCTTTCGTTCAGATTGTAAGCCAATATAATTCTCGCCCGTCCTGGCTTAGCAAGTGTCCAAATTCGATTGAGGTTGTTGGAGCTAACTGGACGGATCACTACTCGTCAGCGGAATCCATAGCTAACAACGAGCGAATAACCTGGCAATTCAAACCCTAGTACCCTTGTACCGCAAGACACCACCCTGGGAAAAGCGCGAGACAACAAGCCCGACTAACACCAAGATTACGCCTAGCGCGAGCGGCAGGCGCGGATTCCACGAAAACGGCGCGTTGAAAAGCACCTCGTTAAAAACGCCAAGAACTGCCCCACTCAGCACGGTACCCGCCGCAACTCCTCCCCCGACTATAATGAGAGCCTCTGCATAATTTGCAGCGATGATTGTTCGAAATTTGGTGCCAAGGACCTTGAGCAAACAGATGTCTGTGGCTCGCGAGCGCGCCTGATGGTAGGTGATCGAAAACAATACGGCAAGCCCCGTAAGTGTCGTTAAAACAGCCATAAGCAGCAGGACAAAACTCATTTTTGTGGTGATGCCCAATATTTTTTCGATCGCATTGGCGACATCAATCTGAGAAACATTAGAAAATTGGGCAACGATCGCTCTTTGGAGGGCGAGCTTTTCGGTGCTGACCAGGGGACCTACCGCAGCCACGAAAGTCTTGGGGGCATCATCCAAAAGCCCCGGCTGGAATTGAATAAAGAAATTGGGTTCAAAGCTATTCCAGCGGACCCTCCTGAGACCGACGATACGTCCCTTGATAGGCACTCCCTGGACCAAAAAAGTCATGACATCATCAAGGTTGAGTCCAAGCCGCTCAGCATAGCGTTGCTCAACCGTGATTTCGCCGATGCCATCAGCGGCAATCTGAGCCTGAGTTATCCTTCCCGCTACCAAGGTTTCGGACGGCCGCAAAACTTCGCGGTAAGAGAGGTTGACACCACGATTATTGGTTCGGCGCGACTCCTGCTCCTCCCGGGTTGCGCCTTCTTCCGTAATCCTAGAAAGCGGTTTGTCGTTGATCGCAGTGAGCCGGCCTCGTACCATGGGCGAGGGCCTCACCCAGGTTTTGTTCTTTATCAAGGAAGCAATCTGCTCGATCTGCTCCTCTTGAATATCAAAAAGAAAAATGCTCGGAAGCTCGTCCGATGCGTTTGAGGAAAGTTCATGCTCGATCAAACCGCGCAACGCCGGGATCAGATTGATCAGCATGGCCGAGATCGCCAGACTAACAAAACACAGGATGGCTTGCACCTTGCGCCGGGCGACATAGCGAAGGCTCAGCTTGAGAGCCAGATGCCGTGGTTTGAGCCGATCCATGCCGCGGAATATGAGCCAAGCAAGGCCCGTCAAAATCGAGAGAGCCCCGAGCATGACGCCAACAAAAACTGATCCGATCTTAAGAGAGTGGGCTTGGTAGACCGCAAGGCCCCAAAACACGACGAGGGCCGGGATATAATGAACCAACTGGCGGACATTGAGGCGCAATGGGATCGCAATCTGCTCCTGAAAAAGCTCGTAGGCTTTTAGTTTTCGAATCCCATAAAGCTGCGGCCACAAAAACAACGAGGTGTAGACTGCGGCAATCATAGTCGCAACTCCGATGCTTGCCAGGCTAATCGTCGGGTTGAAGACGACAGGTGAAAAATCCCGCAGCAATTCCGGTGTCCATGGGATGATCAGCGCCGCGATTAGGCTTGCAAGTGCCGACGAAATTATTCCCCAGATGATGAGTTTGGCAAGGTAGAGACCAATCGCTTGGCCATGGGACATGCCGAGGCTAAGTAACACACCGATATCGAGCCTTTTGGTCTGGAGGTAATGCTGAAAAAGGTAGCTTGCTCCTAGACCGGCGAGTGCCAAGGCGGTCAGCGCCACTAGGCCAAGATAGTCATTCAAATAGCTAAAAATCCGCGCCATATCGCGGCTTGCTGACAGGTAGCTACGAACCTGAATGTCGCGATCGTCGAGCTTGTCGTTAAGCAGCCGCTCCAAGGACTTGGCGTCGGCCCCATCGGGAAGTCTAAAAAGGGTCTGATAGAAGCTCAGCGAACCTTCTTGAATCAGCTTGGTCTGCGGCAAAACATTGCGCGCAATGTAAACAGTCGGTGCAAGAGCTGCGCGGAATTCTTGAACTGAGCTTTCGTCCACGATGATGTCGCCAACCCTAAATTCCTGAATCCCAAGCTTGACGGTATCGCCTATGGCTATGCCCCAACTATCAGCGAGGTTCTGATTCAGCCAAATCTCGGGATTTCTAAAAAAAGTTTCGGGATATCTGCCGCGAGCCACCTCGCCGAACCGATTCAGCTTGATCCAACCAAAATAGGGGTACCCTGGTTCGATGGCCTTGATCTGGACAAGCGTCGAATTTTGCTGGGAAACCACCATCGAGTAAAGAGACTGAAGTTCGATGCGCTCGGTCGATTTGGGAAGAACTTCGGCAACTTTAGCTTCTTCGGTTAGCGTCAGAGGTCGGCGAGCCGCGATGCTTAAATCGGACGAAAGTAGTGCCCTGGCATTCTCGCCGATCACACGGCTTAGATCTCGCTGTAATCCGTCAAGCACGACGAGTCCCAAAAGTCCCAGGGTGAGGTTGAGCACAAACAGCAGTGTTACGCGCCGCGCCCCACGCAGCTCTCGCCAAAGAATCTTAAACCACAGCGCGTCAAACATACGGTTTAAGCACCCCGTTCTTGAGAGTCCAGGTGGCCTGGCAGTGCTGCGCCCATTCTGGGGAATGAGTCACAAGGATCATGCTCATGCCCGCAGCGGCAATGAGATCAAAGAGCAGTTTCATGACGCTTTCACCGGTCTCATTGTCGAGATTGCCACTTGGCTCGTCAGCAATCAAAAGGGATGGCTTGTGGATGATAGCGCGTGCGATCGCCACCCGCTGCTTTTCGCCACCGCTAAGCATCTGCGGCAAATGGGTCAATCTATCACCCAGGCCAACATCAGCCAGTGCCTGCCGAGCCAAAGCATCGGCATCCTTAAAACCAAGGATTTCTAGCGGCAGCATCACATTTTCGAGCGCTGTGAAGTTTGACATGAGATGAAATTGTTGAAAGACGATCCCCATCCTTTGACCGCGGAGCTTGGCTAAATCCCGCTCGTCCAGAGAGGTAATTTCTTGGCCATCGAGATTGATCGAACCCTCGTCGGGGCGATCAAGACCCGCGATCAAAGAAAGAAGCGTTGATTTGCCTGAGCCCGATTTTCCTATGATAGCCTTGGTTTCCATGGCATTGATTTCAAAGTTGACCTCGCGCAGGACCTCAATCCGCGTGGAGCCTTGGATAAAACTCTTGCTCAGGTTGGTCACCTTCAAAAGGGTCATTTCAGATCATCCTTGAGCTGATTAAAGATATTCTGAGCGATCAATTCATAGCCCTTGGGATTAGGGTGAATTCCATCGGGCTGATTATACTGGGATTTAGCAGCGACCCCCTCGAGCAGGAAAGGCACAAGTTTAATCTGATAGGTAGTAGCTAATTTGTCGTAGATTGCGGCAAAGTCCTTGACAAACGTTGCTCCCTGGTTGGGTGGGGCCAGCATGCCGAGAAGAATCGTCTTGATGCCGAGGCTTTGCGCTTCGGTGATCACGGCGGCAAGATTTTTCTCGGTCGAGGCCGTTGGCAAACCGCGCAGGGCGTCGTTGGCCCCGAGGGCCAGCAGCAGATAGTCGGGCTTCTGGTGCTTGGACTGAAACCGCAAGGTTCGAAGACCAAATGCCGAAGTTGCCCCACTTGTTCCAGCATTGATGACCTCAGCCTGAGGTTTGCCATGACTGCGCAGTAGTTTTTGCAGCAGAGCGGGGTAGGCCTCGTCAGGTTCGACGCCATAGCCTTCGGTAAGGCTGTCTCCGATGACAAGGATTCTTGGGTTGGCATTTGCCATGCTTGCAAGTGAACCCATCATACAGACGATCCAGGCAATCTGCCTCATGCTTCTACCTCCCTGACCTTCAGTCTAATCCAGGAACGCCTTGGCGGAATGACGGTAACAAACCTTGAGATTCCTTGCCAGGAGTTATGTTATTTTAACCTTACGAGTATAAAGACCCGCCTGCCCGCTGCGCCTAATGACCCGTTGCAAGCGCCGCTTCCGTATTGCTATTGCTTTCATCGGCAGCATGCGGTTCCTCAATCAACATCCTGGATGCCCCTGTATTTACTGGGAACCCAAGAGCTTGGGACGATAAAATATCAACAAGCCCTGATCTGTTTCGCAATATTTTAACTTTTCCTGTACAATTTTTTGGCTTGCCGACTGCTTCGAGGGTATGTTCGATGAATCCCATTTCCACTGTTGACGGCGTTGCTTTTTGCGAAGGGCTTCCGCTTACCGGGTTGGCAAAATCATTTGGGACGCCACTCTATGTCTATTCACGCGCCAGCTTGAGAGCGCAGGCACTCGACCTAAAGTCAGCTTTTGCTCGCTATCCAACACTCCTGGCCTATGCAGTGAAGGCTAACAGCAACCTGCATATACTTGGTGAATTGTTTCTGCTCGGCTTTGGCGCGGACTTGGTATCGCAGGGCGAGTTAGCGCGCTCGCTCAAGGCAGGGGCCAGACCGGATCGGATTGTTTTTTCGGGAGTGGGCAAAACGCGGCCTGAGATAATGGCAGCTCTTCACGCCGGGATTTTGGCGTTCAAT
>CAZOSN010000003.1:10353-14069 GCA_964582405.1 uncultured Oligoflexales bacterium
CAATGTCGAGAGCGCGTTTGAGCTTGTGATGATTCAGGACGTGGCGAGGGCGATGGATAAAACTGCACGGGTCAACCTGCGGATCAATCCCAATATCAAAGCCGATACCAATGCCAAGATCACAACTGGAACCTATACCAATAAGTTTGGTATCCCCGAAGATGAGGCCTGCTCGCTTGCGCGGAGCCTGCAGGGTGGGCAGGTCGAACTCACCGGGCTTACCTGCCACATCGGATCGCAACTCACGGATCTTGCCCCGCTCAAACAGGCCGCCGAGCGCGTCGTTGGGTTGTGTCAAAAATTGATCACTCAGGGTCATGAGCTCAAATTCTGTGATTTGGGCGGAGGACTCGGTATCCGCTACGATATGGAAAACCCGCCGAGTCTCAAAGATTATGCCGACACACTGATTGAGGCGGTAGCACCAACGGGACTGAGGTTGATCATCGAGCCTGGGCGGGTACTCGTGGGACAATCCGGGGTTCTGGTCACGGAAGTGATTGGTATTAAAACCACACCCACCACGAATTTTGCTGTGGTCGATGCCGCTATGAATGATCTGATGAGACCCGCTATGTACGATTCCTATCACGATATCTGCGCTGCCTCACCTAGCTCTCTTCCTGCCAAAACCTATGACATCGTAGGCCCGGTTTGCGAGAGCGCCGACTACTTGGGCCGCGGACGCAAGCTCGCCGAGCTTAAGGCAGGCGATCATCTTTACCTCTGTGGGGCGGGAGCCTATGGGGCGGCAATGAGTTCCAACTACAATTCACGGCTTAGACCTGCAGAGGTCATGGTCGATGGCACTGCAGCAAAACTTATCCGACGACGAGATCGGTGGGATGATCTTTGGGCACAGGAGGTAGGCAATGAGCCTTAATTTTCGCGCATTTCAGGTGGTTGAAACAGACCAACAGCTTGGCGTAGGCAAGCTTACTCGCCTTGGCTTGGACGACCCTAGGCCAGGTAATGTGATCATCCGCGCGCATTATTCGTCGGTCAATTACAAGGATGCGCTGGGAGCTACCGGCAAGGGTAAAATCATGAAGACGCTGCCAGTCGTAGGCGGCATTGATGTCAGCGGCGAAGTCGAGTCGTCCGCTGATCCGAGGTTTAAACCCGGCGACCCGGTGCTCGTCACAGGTTGTGGGCTTGGCGAAGCCCACGATGGTGGCTATGCGGAGTATGCTCGCGTTCCATCGGAGTGGGTTGTGCC
This sequence comes from uncultured Oligoflexales bacterium, assembly GCA_964582405.1. Lineage (GTDB taxonomy): Bacteria > Bdellovibrionota_B > Oligoflexia > Oligoflexales > Oligoflexaceae > CAZOSN01. The sequence continues at coordinate 11,573 of CAZOSN010000003.1, forward strand.
GGTGCCCCTGGGATTAACCACGCGCGGCGCGATGATACTGGGAACTGCTGGATTCACGGCTGCTCTCGCTTTGCACAGAATGCTTGCCAACGATCAGACTGCGGACAAGGGACCGATACTGGTCACTGGAGCGAGCGGCGGTGTCGGGAGTTTTGCGGTCGCCCTGTTCGCCAAACTCGGGTTTCGAGTAATAGCTGCGTCGGGTAAGGAGAGCGAGCAAAGCAGACTTCGAGAATTGGGGGCCGCGGAGGTCAAATCATTTGATGATCTCAGTCTCGATACCAAGCCGCTCAGCAAAGCTCGTTTTGGTGGTGCCGTCGATAATCTAGGCGGCGAACCGCTCGCAAAGCTTATTCCGGCGATCAACCTCTGGGGCAACGTCGCTGTGATCGGTCTTGCGGTCAGCGCCGACCTTCATACCACCGTGTTTCCGGAAATCTTGCGGGGAGTAAGCCTTTTAGGTATCAGTTCAGCAAACTGCCCGATGCCCCTGCGCCTAATCCTATGGCAAAGGCTTGCCAACGAATGGCAGCTTGATCTTGATAGATTTGTGAGCGAAGAGGTGCCACTCTCGGCGATCACACCTGTATTTGACAGGATGTTGGAGAGAAAGACTGCTGGGCGGATTTTGATCAACTGCAGGCTCTAAGCTCGTGCGGCGGGACCATACACGAGCTAAACTCGACTACGCATGCGCCATACCAAACCAAATCCAAACAAGAGCGCTGTTCCGAGCAGAGTCAAGACAGCCTGACCTTTGAGAAGTTTCAGGTACTGCACGACTGGCCATAGGATGGCTAGCGTCGCGTACCGAGCTGGTTTATGGCTCGCGATGTAGTCGGCGAGCGGTGGGCTCGTCCGGTAATAGAACTTCACGAACCTACGCCCAAGACCATGGGTCATGAGCATGGTATCTCGAAACCAGCGGAGGGTATTGAGTTCCGCGCCCAGGGGGGTACCGAAGGCTGCCGTCGCAATAAAACAGCGCGGATCAGTGGCCCTTGCGTCGGGTCCGCCGTTGAGTTCGGTCACGCTGAAGTTTTGAGTTGGCTTGGCTACGATGCATTTTGATAATTGAAGCCCGCTTGGTTCGTATTGGGCAAACGCGGCAAAGGTATTCTCGGGATCGAGGTTGTTGACTGTGTAGCTTGTGGCATCGCCAGCGAGTGCATGCACCGATATTCCTTCGGTTTCGATATCGCCGAGGTCGATGTAGGCTGACGTTTTGCCATCGGTGCACTGGCTAATCGTGCAGCCTGCTTCGGTCGCCGTGAACTCGCAGGTCGAGTCGTCAACTTCATCCTCGGCCTTTTCCTTAAACGTTTTGCCGGCAAAGGTAAAAGACGAGACCTTAGAGGTATCGATAAAAATCAGGTTGACGCCAGACGGAGCCTTTTGCGAGCCCTCTTTGTCGTTGTATTTGATCGAAGTGCGTGCGTCCCATGAGATTTGAATGCCGTGATGGGTTGGGGTTGATTTTAGGCCTGTGGGAGCATCGTTTGCGACATAGGAATCTTTGCCAAGCTCCGCCGGTGTCGCTATCTTATCCTCCTTAAGAGTAAGATCGTAGTATTTGGCATTGATCCGAATTTTTTGGTTGTTGGATGCCATGAGCTCGTCAAAGCCCTGAGAGGCTCCGTTATCATCGATGCGAAACGATGCATTGATCGTGTAGTTGGGACCATCGACTTGCCGTTCACTCTGAGGTTCTGACAAGAAGCTTACGGAATAGACAGGGAGCCTGCCCACCGTCGATTGGCTGGAGTAGGCCAGCGGCAATTCGCTCTCGGCATGATTTGCCAGAAATAATTTAAGTCCGTCGCTAAGCCGTTTACGCAAATCGCCTGCCGCGACATCGGTCGCCAACACATTGCGCAGCTCGACGGCGATCGTCACGCTCGAGACCGAACTGCCTCGCTTGGCGCTTCCTGCGATTTTGATATCGACAGCCCATAGCGCAGGCGATGCGAGAAGAATGGAGAGCAGCAATAGACTCTGGCCGAGCAGTCTCATGGAATTGGTCATGTGGGATCTTTGCCTAAGAGCCTGTTTAAAAAGGATCATTTTTTGATTTTCTCTACATCGACCCTGCGCGCCCGAAGCACATCTAGACGCGTGTAAACTGCGCTTCGGTTCTGGGGGTCGCCTTGATAAAACCAAAAACTGACCCTTTTTCAAACAGGTTTTAAATTAGAGTTTATCCATATCGATCAGGAGACCGTCGTAGGACGCCTGAACATTTGGGCCTTGCGGCTGTTTCATTTTATCCCACATTTCTTGGTAGGCTGGAAGTTGAAGTTTGAGATGTTTTTTGGCTTCTTGGGCCATGCGGAGTCCCTTGGAATCAGGTGATCTCGGATCGTGGTGAGTGGCTCTCCGGTGGAACCGCAACGGCTGCGACAAACGCTGTTGGAGGTGAGCCATCAAAGGCGACTGACCGTCAGATCATCCAGATCTTCCCGCCCCTTCGTCTCGACCACATACACTTCTCGTTCCC
>CAZOSN010000003.1:14079-67579 GCA_964582405.1 uncultured Oligoflexales bacterium
GCTTCTTGGGCCATGCGGAGTCCCTTGGAATCAGGTGATCTCGGATCGTGGTGGGTCAGGATCAGATTTCGGATCCCCTCGCGCAAAGCCAAATCCACACCGATAGGGGGGCTGCAGTGACCCCAGTCAAATCGACTTGCAAGCTCGTCAAGCTCGTACTGGGCATCAAAAAGCAGCAGGTCGAGGTTCTGGTAGTAGCGAAGGTCCTTGCCAAGCTCCTTTGGGGTTAGGCGTTTAAATTCACCATCAACACCGATTGCCAATGACTTTCCACCCGCATCAAAGCGGTAGCCGAACGAGCCGCCCGGGTGATCGAGAGCAAAGGGAGAAACCTTGATGTCCTTGAACTGCAGATCCTCATAGAGCCGAACCTGCTTAAACTGAATTTGCGACGGGAGTTGGTCCCAGCGGACAGGAAAATTGATCCCGTTGAACAGAATCCGAATGTAATCAGGTGCATTGGCATGCACATGATAAATCGTGATTTTCGAACCGGGGATGTAGACGGGGATAAAAAATGGCATCCCCATAATGTGATCCCAGTGCAGGTGCGTCAAGAAGATCGTAAACTCAGTTCGCCCCTCCGCCATGGCTTCCTGGCTAGCGTCCGTGATGCCGGTACCCATATCGACAAAGAAATTCTGGCCATGGTGGCTGATTTCCGAGCAGGTGGTATGACCGCCAAGTGTGATCGGAAAACCTAAGGCGTCAGCCTGGAGCGCGTTAAGCAGTTCGCTAAGATTCTTAATGCCTTTGGCTTCTGCGGTTTGGATCAGCGCATAGAGAGTATCTTTATAGGTATTATGATCTAGCGTCCTAGGCAACGAACCACGGGTACCCCAAAGTTTAATCTTCACGCCCTACTCCAGTCTTATGAGATGGACCCCATCTTTCTTATTATACCGCACGCAACAGTTGACGTAAAAATGGCCTGCCGACAGAACTGCTTGGGCAAAGCCGCCAAATAGACATAAATGTATTTACTTTGAAGGCGTTACGCAGGCTATTTCATAGTAAAAAATGCTGGCAGAAGCCTCGCGTGTTTGGTATACGGGTTGACTCGGATAAGGTCTGGCCCGGGTTGACAAGACCCCAAGCAAGCTCAGGAGTATAATACATTATGTCAGTGGCAATCAGATTACAGCGCCGTGGTAAAAAGCATAAGCCATTTTACAATATCGTAGCGACCGACAGCCGATCGGCGCGAGACGGCAAATTCATCGAAAAACTAGGCTTTTATGATGCGTCGCCCGAACTATCTGTGATCAGCATCGATCAAGAGCGCACTCAGTACTGGTATAGCAATGGCGCGCAACTAAGTAATCAGGTTGCCAACCTTCTGAAAATCAAAAACATCACGGTCACGCGCGGCAAAACCCACAAGTAAGGTCGTGAGTTTTTAGATAAATTATTTGTTGTTTTACGATTAAAGTTACTGTAGCTTCCCGGAGCCAGTAACTTTTTTTATTGGGTCAACGATGACAGCCTCAAAGTGGATCAACCTCGGCGCGGTAGGTAAGCCCCATGGGCTGAAGGGGGCTTTTTTTATCTCAGGCCGCAGCGAGGCATTGAACCTAAGCCTCAAGGGTGCGTCTTTGGCAGTTGGTACCGATCCAGAAAACTCCTTGCAAGTTTCCGTTGACCACCAAACCGACCATCGCGACACCTCGGTTCTACAGCTCAGCGCATGGGTCGATCGATCGACAGTCGAACAGCACCGCGGTGAATCCCTATGGATTAGACGCGAGGCTATCCCAGTTGACGAAACTAGGGAGTATCTTTGGAATGATCTTATAGGCATGACAGTCATCAGCCAGGGGAGCAACATCTTTGGCGAGATTACAGGCGTCGCCAATTTTGGAGCGACCGATATCGTTGCCATCAAACATGGCGATTGTACGATTGAGATCCCGCTCGTTGATGCCTACTTTGATCTATCATTCAAAGCAAGGGACCGCCAAATTATGCTGACGGCTGATCCCGAAATTTTTGCGGATCAGTGGGCTTAGATCATGAAGCACGAATTCCATCTCATTTCCGTATTTCCGGATTTTCTCTCCAGCTACACCCAATTTGGCGTTGTCGGTCGCGCGATTGCTCTGGGGACAATCGATGTCAATGTCGTCAATCTCCGGGACTTTGGCTTAGACTTGCGCGGCAGCGTCGATGATGCACCCTACGGGGGCGGCGACGGGATGGTGATGCGGCCCGAACCTTTGGCAAAGGCTGTGTCAACGGTGGGAAATAATCCTAGAGTGATCCTACCGAGCCCGCAAGGCAAGCCCTTTAGTTATCGAACGGCTGAAGATCTGGCGAGCGAGACAAGACCGCTTGTCTTTGTCTGTGCACGGTTTGCCGGCGTAGACCAACGCTTTATCGATCGCTATGTCGATGACGAATTTTCGATTGGTGATGTTGTGGTCTCGGGAGGTGAGCTGCCCGCCCTGCTTATGCTCGATGCCATTGTGCGACAGATTCCCGGAAGTTTGGGAAATCAGGATTCGGCACGCAATGATTCGTTTGGTGTCGGGATGGGACATATGCTCGAGCACCCCTTGTATACAAGACCGCCTGTTTTTGAAGGATGCAGCGTCCCCGAAGTCTTGACTTCTGGGAATCACGCCGCCATCGAAGCCTGGCGCCGGCTAGAATCTTTTCGGCGAACGACGCAACGAAGGCCTGATCTTGCGCCCGAGAACGCCGACTAGATTCCTTGATTCCCAGTTCCAGAAAAACTTTCATTGTTTTCCTTTTATCTCGTGGGTCGCAGGAAACGTCGATTCGATCGGAGGGTTGGACCGTCCATGAGTTTTGCTCTCGTAATCCGCGATATCCGGCTCCGAAACATGGACGAAAGCATTGTATCCTGTCCCCCAACCTTCGACCTGAAAGGCCGCAGACCCACCATCGACCCGATCAAACACGGCCTTGAGCCAACGGCCATTGAGTTGAATGTCATACCGGCCGTTTTTTTCGAGCATCCTGCCCGACGGGAGCGTTAGACTAGCTTTTCTTTGGGCAGCAAACGCCGCCGCATCCGCGGCCGCGGCCTGAGCCTTTGCATCCTGAGCAAGCTGCACATAGCGGCCTTCGCGTTCGGCAAAAAGACCCGAGGCATCTTTGGCTGAGACTTGGGTTCCAAATACGATGACATAGGTCTTGCCTTCGCGACCCAAAGACCGTTCGGTCTTCAATAGCTCGTCAATGCTTTTGATCGCCTCATGGGCTCGGCTTCCAGCCTGGCTCCATAGATCGGATGTTTCGAGGATATCTTTGTGAACCCTCGCCTCAGATTCGAGCCGCGTGACTTCTTGAGCGAGCTGTTCGACATTGGCTTTTTCTTGTTGCAAGGACTCAATCAAAGTCATGTCTTGAACGCAGCCTATCACACTCACCATAAACACCAAGCCACCAAGAAATAGCTTCAAAGATTTCATGCCAATACCCTCGATTTTTTCTCTGCCGATCCTCCTCCGCGCCGCACCGACGGTCAGGCTCAGAGGTTTTCCTCTACATTAGCAACATGGTTAGTAAATTCAAGGCCATAGAATCAGCGGGAATTTCAGGGGCCATGCCGAGGATGAAAGAAATTGTAGACATACTTATGTTTATATGTTCTATTGGTTTTTGTTTATTTAGATCAGCCTATTTAGATGATAGGAGACAGCGGGATGGCCACCAAATCGTCCAGACGACAGGTTCTCAAATCTGCCTTAGGCGGTGCTGTGCTTGCAGGTTGCGGTGTCAGCACGGGGCGTCGAATTTTAGACAGCAACACCTTAGATGGCGAATCAGCTAAAGTTTTTCGGTATGGCGTCGCATCGGGTGATCCAAAAGTTGATGGAGTGATTCTTTGGACATCGGTTGCTGAAGAGTTCTATGTCGCTGGAGAAATTCTCAGAGTTGAGGTCGCTAATGATCAGAGCTTCAACGATGTTTGGTCAACCTTTGAAGTCCCAGAGTTTGGTCCCGCGCGCGACTATACAGCAGCGATTGATATCAGCGGCATGGCTTCGGACCGTTACTACTACTACCGGTTCTCCTACCGCGGCGTCTATAGCCGAACGGGCCGCGCGCGAACCTTGCCCGACTCCAATGCTCTAAAAAGCAAACTCTCGATAGCAGTACTGACTTGCCAAGATTATACGACTGGATATTTCACAGCCTACCGACATCTCGCAAAAAACAACAATGTTGACTTCGCCGTTCATGTTGGCGACTTCATTTATGAGTACAACGAATACCCAGGTTTCAAAAACGCGATCAAACGAAGGCCTGGGATTAGTGGTCCATTTGCTTTGGGGCTGACCGATTACCGAACCATCTTCAAGGCCTACCGAGAAGATCAGGATCTGCAAGACGCCATGGCAGCCCATACTTTTATCATCACCCTAGATGATCACGAGATTGCCGACAACGTGCATTTTAATTATCGCAATAACGTCCGCGCTGTTGGATACTATGCGGCGGACCCCCATCCGTATGCGGTCAATCCCGTCGGCGATCCTGTATTCAGCGAAGACCAAAAGCGTATTTTGCGCAAACTGGTTGCGGAGGCAATGCAGGCATGGCGTGAGTATACTCCAACCAGGATCACTCAGACCGTAAACTACAATGGCAACGAAACTCCTGTGATGTACCGCGACTTTAGATTTGGCAAGCTCGCTCATATTTTCATGACCGATTCGCGGAGCTACCGGAACCGCGAAGCCTGCGTCGAAGGCACCCAAATTGCCAACTCTTTCAAGTGCTGGGACAGCCGGGACCCCAACCGAACAATGCTGGGGCCGGATCAAAAAAAATGGCTCACTCAAGGAATGCTCAAGGCGAAGGATCAGGTGACCTGGAAAATCTGGGGCAACCAAACTCTGCTTAGCGAATGCGCTATCCGTCGATACAATCCATTCCGCAAAGGCGGCGTGCAGTTCTATCTCAATCAAGACGCATGGGATGGTTACCAAGCAGAACGCCAGGCCATTCTCAAATCCTTCAGGGACCGAGGGATGAGAGATCTCGTCGTTCTGACAGGCGATTTTCACGTGACGATGGCTTCCAAAGTCGCGATCGACTATGACGCCAATGATCTTGATGTGGTCGGTATCGAGCTAATGACCCCGTCGGTAAGCTCGCCACACCTCGAAGACTCGCTCAATGCAGCGACCGAACAGTACGCTTGGTTAACCAAAGCGATAGGAATCAGTGGCAAAACAGTAGCCTCTGTGTTGATGAAGCACAATACCCACTATGATTACTTCACCAGCAATGTCTACGGTTATGCAGTTTGCGATTTCTACCGCGACTATTTGCAATGGACTGTCTACGGTTTTGATAAGACGAACCTGAGCGGAGATGTAACGAGCAATAGCAGCTATTACTATACGCGAAAAGTCCTCCGCGATCCCTCGGGTCAGCTAACGGCAAGCATCGAGAAGACTGATGCGCCTCCAAGGTCCGCAGTTCGAAGGCGGCACTGATTGACTCAAATTGGTTTCTGCGGGACAGGCTCCTCCTATCCCTCACCTCTCCCTAAGAGGCGAGCTATAAATTGCAACGCCGCCAAACGTTAGCGGCAGATTGGTTGTTTTAAATTCCCTGCCAGTCCAATGCAGACCCACAACCGCTGCTGGTATCTGAATTCGCTCGTCTTCAGGAGCCGCCGAGTTGAACTGAAACTTTGTAGCATAGCTGATGCTAAAGCCAAACGGATCCTGCCATGACCCAAATCCATCGCCTGCACTAGGCTTCTGGGAAGATTTTTCCTCCCATTGGTCGTCAGGACACGTCCCCAGTGCGAAAGGCTAGCGATTAATCAGCGTCCTTTATTGGTCTTCATCAGTACTTTTCTATTGAATATCGTGTTACCCTTTATGATGAAGACGAACCAACAGCATGCGCAGGGAGCATCAATGAAGCTAGTTCTTGGGGCAATGATTTCCGCCACTGCCGTAATCGTGGCAATCTCATGCGGGGGAGATGAAAAAGAAAGCAATTCAAATCCGGCTGCCGCAAATTGCTCTACTGGCAGCTCCTGGCTCGGTGGCGATAGCGGTTCGGAACTAATGCATCCTGGTGGAAACTGTAACAGCTGCCACAGTTCTTCCGGGGAAGGTCCGATCTTTGGCATTGCTGGTACAGTCCAAGGGGCTGGGACAGATAGCATGAATTGCAATGGAATATCTGGAGTAACAATCACTCTGACCGGCTCTGATGGAAAAACCCAGACTCTAGAGACAAATGGCGCAGGCAATTTTTTTGCAGCCGCAACAGTTTCAGCACCGTTTACGGCGTCAGTCTCTAAGGAAGGTATCACTATGAAGATGACGGCTGCGCAATCTGATTTCAACTGCGCTAATTGTCATTCAGATGGAGCAAATGTTACTAATCGCCTCTACTGGAGCAAGTAAGAGCCTGTTTAAACGGGCTCTCACATTTTTTACAATCATTCAAAATATACAATTTGGCCATTGATACCGATTGCGGGTCGAAGATTCGCGAAGACCAAACCTATAACCGCGATACCTAATGGAACTATAGAACTCACTTCGCTTGAGACATCTTGATTGGTCCAACTTGTTATCCAAGCGACTACGTAAACTATATACCCACCAATATGCCCTAAGCACAGCCCAAGAACCATCCGCCCTAACAAGCTGTCGCCATGAGGCCATCGACCCTTAAAAATCGAAATTGCTAACAGCAAAAAAATCAAATCCAGAGGCCAAAATATCCACAGATTCATGCCGCCTTGTATATAGCTTCGATCTGACAAAAGCATATTCAAAGGAATCAAGAGGCCATAGATTGAGCCGATTAGAGACCACACGCCCACAGAGAAAGCTAAAATCTTGGAGCCGATTCTTTTGAAGGGAGCAAGACGTCCCAGAGTGCAATAAACGCCCAATGGGACCCCGAGGAATAACCAGACAAAGCATTTAAAATCAAAGCGTGAATAGCCCGTGTAAGGGAATTCAACGATATCACGCCTATTGGCAACAAAATGCATTTCATTCAAAGAATCGCTAAGACGAAGGGGAATAAACATCTCATCCCAAACTGTCATTTTCTTGTCGAATTCACCATTAAAAATCGGCTCCATGGCAAGAGCGATCAGAGTGTGCCCCGAAAAAAACTGACGCCAGTAAGACCGCCAAGAATTCCCGTACAAAACACTCGTTGCCCTGCTCCTTAGTTTGCCGTGAAGGCTATGGTCAATCAGATCCCTGATTATGGTCGCACAGTTTCGATGGAATTCATCATACCGAAAAAATTTATTCTCTGGCCTTTGCCACCAGATAAGTTGATCAATGAGCGCATCTGTCTCAGGCCGAGAATGAACATCTGAAGTTGAGAATTAAAAAGATACCTGAGGTTTCATAAGCTTTCGCCTACCATCGACTCCACTCTTTTGTTTAGACTCCTGAGAAATCTCGTGCTTGTCAAATTCTTCGACAATTATATCATATAATCCATTGTAAAAGGGTTTTCCTGGAGCGCTCGATTTTAGGACCAGTCGTTCACGTTTGCCTGCACGCGCGAACATCCTTGCTCTAAAGTGGCAATATGGATTGTTGCCAGGACGTCCAAAAAGAGCATGCGCCGTAAAACTACATCCGCCCTTGCAGGTCTCGGCAAAGATGCATTCTTTGCAGTACCCCCAAAGATCATCGACAGAACGATTTCGAAAAGTTGCAAGCTCCTTGGATGATGTCCAAATCTCAGCAATCGATTCGGTTTTCAGATTTCCGCCAACATAGGAATCGGTCTGCAACGAAGGACAGCCTTTGACAGATCCGTCAGATTCGATTCCCATCAAATACTTGCCGGCATTGCAGCCCATAAAGTGATCGACGCCTTCTTTGGTCAGCGACCGCAAGGCTGTTTCTTCAGGGCCGAAATACCCTAAATTGTTGCCAGGCATCAAGGTAATGCCAGCATCAAAGCACTTGGATTTTAGCGCCGCAATCCTGGGAAGCAAATTTATCAGATCATAGGGTTGTAGCATCATGTCTGGTCTATCAGCCGCCCGACCAAGTGGTGTCGTGATTTGAACTTGCCATGAACGAATTCCTCTTGCCCTCAAGATTTCGAACAAATCCTCCAAATCGTCACGATTGACCCGATTGATATTGATATTTGAGGCAGGAGTAATACCGGCCTCCCTTATGCGATCCAGAGATTGCAATGCCCGCTGATAGCTCCCACGGTTGCCTCGAATAAGGTCATGGCTCGACTCAAGCCCGTCAATGCTAACAGAGGCGAGGCTTAGACCTGATTCTTTCATGCCGCGCGCCATAGGGTAGGAGACATCGCGACCTCCAGTTACCATGGAAACCGTGATTCCAGCCCCTGCCAGTGCCCGAATGATTTCAAGAAACCCCTTAAAGAGGTAAGCCTCTCCACCAATCAGCACGACATCCCTAGTGCCCAATTCCTTAAGCTGCTCTACAACATGAAGTGCCTTTTCAAGGGTGATCTCTTCTGGTCGGGCGTCACCCGCGCGCGAACCGCAGTGAAAGCATCTCTGATCACATTTAAGGGTAAGTTCCCAAACGACATACCGAGGATGATAGGGTAGCTGACCTACCGCGAAGCGTCGTGTTGATTCCTCCTTCTGCACCAAGCAATCTCGATCCGCCACAAAACAATCCCCTTATATAGTGTATCAAATCAGCTTTGCGAAAAAATTGCTCCGTTGTGTAAGATTCTGCGTTTCCGTTATTCCGCGCTTCTGTGGTAAAAACATGCACCGCAGCACCACGGAAGCGCGGAATAACGGAAACGCGGAACGAAAACTTTTCGCAAACCTGATTTGATACACTATATCTCTATATCTTGGGGGTGTTAACATTTTATTGGGGGCTTGTTTATGAGTCTGGTGGAAAACCGCCAGAGTACGGCGGTTATTTTATAAAGCTATCCCAGTCCTGCTACAATGGGACCTTATCGACAACACTATAGAGGCCCTTATGGACAATCTGAATAGGTTTACGAAAGATATGATGACTTGCGTCTCACGGTTCAGAGCCTCTACCCTCCGTAGAATCCTCGCTAAAAAGTGGTCTCCGGTCTCCTGCGAAGCGTCAAAGAACCGAAACGCCGAAACCTGTGACGCGATGACACAAAACTTCTCCAAACCTACTTTGTCCGGCTATGCCTCTTTACTGACCATGACCTTGTTCATGGTCCCTGCTTTCGCAGGAGTGATGGAATTGGAGCAGGGATTTAACAAACTAACTTCTCAATCAGACGGACGTGTCGGAATCTGCGCCATAGATGTCAAGACGATTGAGCCGACATGCGTGCATGGCGACCAAAGATTTTCGCTTCAAAGTGTGATGAAACTAGTTGTTGCCGCAGCGGTGCTAGATGCATGTGATCGAAAACAGTTGAAACTAAGTGATGAGGTTGTCTTAAAACCAGAAAATGCAAGTCCTGGACCTCAAGACTTCGCCGATATAATAAGGCACGCAGGAGAACTTAAGGTAACAGTTGATGAGCTAGTTCACAGGTCTGTTATAGATAGCGATAGCACCTCAGCTGACTTTCTGATCGAACGTCTTGGGGGCATTTCCGCTATCCATGAGTTCCTAAAACGCAATAAAATTGATGGCATCAGTATAGACCGATACGAAAGGCAACTTCAGACAGAGTCCCTTGGACTTTCGTGGCAACCAGAGTACGCTGATTTCAAGAAGTTCAAAGTTGCTGTAAGTGAGGTTCCTGCCAGAAGGCGCGATGCCGCATGGAATGAATATCTAAAAGATTCGCGTGACACAGCAACGCCCAAAGGGATTGTTGGGTTTCTAAAAGCGCTGGCATCGGGCAAACTGCTTTCGGATCAATCAACACGAAATCTCTTAGACGTGATGGCGAAGGCACAGACTGGACGCGACCGGCTAATGGCCGGAACGCCAAAAACCTGGAACCTTAGCCACAAGACCGGAACAAGCCCCTCCTGGAAGGGAATGGTTGCCGCGACCAACGATGTTGGAATCTTGATAGCTCCCGATGGAGGGATGATCGCAGTAGCGGTCTTCGTCGCGAAATCAAAACGCTCAAATAAAGATCGAGCATCGGTCATTGCCGAAGCAGCAAAACTTGTCGCCAAGACCTATGAAAAATACAGATTCCTATGATGCCCCTTCGTGCAGTTTCGTAGCAAGGAGTTAAGCGACTTTGGCGAGATATTCCTCATTCCGGTTTTACCGGAAACAGGATCTCAGCCAAACCAAAATCCTAGGGCTGGATGATGGCACGGTATTTGATAGCTTTTCGAGGCAAGCTAGTCTTAGCGTAAATACCAACAGAGGATTTATCTATGAAAAACGTAGGGTTAAGAAAATTTTGGATTGCATTTTTGCCTATACTTGGTTGGGCGGTCGGGTGCGATCAGTCTGAAAATTCTTCGAGTGTCAAAAGCATAGACACGGCAAACACGAGGCATGCCGACGAAGTCGTGCTCGTTAGAACCAATGAAGGAGATTTTCGTCAAATCTCGTCAGATCAGTGGGTACATTTGTATTCAACAACCTCGACAAGATGCGATGCGTATTTAAACTTCTGCACGGCTGAAAGAGCCGACTTCAAAGTTAATTACAAAGAAGAGCGACGCGACCCTTGGAGCATTTATCTCGTGAATTCTGATACCGACACACGATTGCAGATGGATCTACATCGACACAAGATCGTTTCCCAAAATCAGGTCGCGGGTATTGATGAAGATAAATACGAAATTCAAAATTATCTTAAGAAAGTTCAGTGTCAGGGAGATCTCACTTTTGACGGCACAACTCTAAAAGATGAAAACGACTTACCATGCACAAGCATCCTGGGTAATCTTACCGTAAGCTATGGCTTTGCCTCTAATTCTGGTCTATACAACATTACTGAGATCACAGGAAAACTTATTTTCGCTGGAAAATATGGCGTCAACGATAAAAACGGAATCAAATTTTTTGATCAAAGCTGGGAATCGCTCATCCGCACTATCGCATTTTCTAGAGTCGAAGCGGATATGTTTCGCAACCCTGAACCGAATCGTCTAATAGATGTCCAGAAAGTAGTAGACTCTGTCCTTTTAACGACTCTGGAGCGCTTGCAAGCCGCAGGCATTAACACTAACACTTCGCAGGGAATAGGAGTATCCAGTCATCCTGAAATAGGTGTATCCCCAATTTCACAACAACAAGTTCGTCCTTCGGAAGTCATCAGAAGGGACTGTATCTCTTTGGGAGGTTCGTCGGATTCCTCCGAACCGTTCTGCTCGCTTCCTTCGGATTTCAGCGAGGAGTGCATCACTTTGGGAGGTTCGTGGGATTCCACCATATCGGCTTGTATATTTTAACCCAATCTGCTGGCTCTCAGAGCCTTTTTAAACAGGCTCTGAGGCAAATCTGCTTGCGCTTTTCGATGAGCAACGCATAAGGCCTCCGACACCGCGTATTATGCCAGATGCACTCAATGTCGATATAAAAACCCTCAAAAAGAAGGCCAGAGAATACTTTTTTATGCCAAAAAACAAGGCCATCGAAATCAAGCGGGAGATATTCAAAGATTTTCATCGGTTAGTACAGCACGAGATGAGGCCCGTCTTCATACGGTCGCAGCAGACAAAGGCTATTGGAGTGGACGCAATCGCAACAAACTTCAGAGCTTCCATAGCCCGGACGAAGGTTTGTAATAAAAAGACCAATACCAATCAGCCTGCTATGCATAAGCTAAACTACTCACAAAAAATAACTATAAATTTGTTGATAAACACTAAAATTATATATATACCCCTCTCCGGTTCAGAACATAGGTAAGAACCATCAACCAATGAATCGCCAAGGAGATAGATGATGAACAAGTATTTTGCAGTTATGATGATTTTAGGTGCTAGTGTGGCAAGCGCTGCGACGGATCAGTTTCAAATGTACCGCACACCCAATGCGGCTGTTGAGCCATTTTGCAACGTTTACACTTCACTGACTTTGACGGCACCAGGTGCGAACGCGGATGCGGAAGCCATCCTCGCGCGCAGACTCCAAGGTACCTGCGAGATTCATGTTGAGCCTAACTTACGTGCTTATGATCTAACGCTTGTTTCCAATTCATGCGGTTCAAAATACTACGAAGGAAGCGTTGGCACGGCGAAAATCAAAGTTATTGACCACAGAACGAGACTCTGCCGCGATTTGGTCCCAGCCAAAATCATCATGACCGAAACTGATACGCAGGGCAACACAACCACTCTATACAGCAAAGATCGCGAAGTTACGGAAAAAACCGTGAAGATCAGTGGGACTGCTGGACGCAAATTCCTGAACGCTTTAGCAGCAGCTGGCGTTGAGAATGGGAACGCGGGTTTAGGGTCTGCAGAATATAGTGCGGTCGCTGTTGAATGCCAGGCTCCTGTTGTTCTAAATCCCAAACCAACCTGTACGGTAGATCTTGATGAAGACGAGCTTCTTACCGTTGAAGGTCAAGACGCCGAGTCGCTTTTTACAATTATCAAAAGCAAAGGTGGCCTGGTACGTCCCGACGTGATCGGGATCGCCAAAGCAAAAGCGACGGACGTCGAATGCCGCGGCCCAGTTAGACCAGATGCTCCGGCTACTTGCACGTTTAAGGTTAGCATCGTCAAGTAGTCCTCTACGGCGCTTATAACGGTTCGCTCTGAGGCGTAAATCGCTAGAAGATTGTACCCGTTCCGTTTTAAAAAATTAGCACCCGATTCGATTGCCGAACGGGTGCTTCCCTGCATAACTTGACAGCCAAGCGCAATCTTGGGATCCTTTTTACCAGCCAAAAAATTTTCGTCAATCAATCAAGTATAGGTCATCATGAAGTTATCTGTTCTTAACAGGACAATTCTGATTGTTTGGGCATTGTGCGATGGGTTACGATCGGACGATTAAACATGAAGCCAGTGGCTGTAAAGCTGGAGTTCATAAAACAATTCACCCCCGCAATAAAGGCATGTTCGGAATATCCGTGAGCCAAACGACCAGTATCAAATCCTTAGCTGACCTTTTTCACTGCTTCGACGAACTCGCGATTTCGTATAAAAACCACGAGCACGAACCTGCCTTCACCGTCCAAGATTCGCAAAGGATCAAACACAATATTCCCGGAGTACACACCAAAAACCTACTGCTCAAGGTCAAGAAAAAGCCCAAGTTTTTTCTGATCCACATGATAGGAGATGATCAACTTCACCTTAAATCACTCGCCAAAATCATGGCAACGAGCACTTTGTCTTTTGCAACTGAAGATCAGCTTTTTAACCTTCTCAAGCTCCGCCCAGGCCATGTTACTCCGTTTGGTCTGATCAATTTTGATTCGTCATGCTACCGTGACGAACCAAAGTTTGCGTTCGATGTCATCGTTGATGTCGATTTGTTCGCTTACGAGTTCGTCAATTTTCATCCACTTCAAAATAACATGACGACAACCATTCAGCGCGACGATTTCCGCAGATTTCTGGAATACACCAAAATCCCTTATTCGATCCTCAAGCTGCCTAAGCTGGAAACTAATTTAAACTCCAGCGCGACATAATCACCCGAATTACAATCACCCGAATTACACCCGAATTACACCCGAATCACACCCGAATCACACCCGAATCACACAGTGCCTGAAGTCGAGCGACGCGCTGTGGCAACTTTCCCTTATACTCAGGAAGACTCTAACGAAAGTCTTTTGCGGGTCAGAAAGGGCTCTTAGCGAAAAATTTTTCTGAGATCATGAAGGCCTAAATTAACGCCCCTCATTGGTCGGCTGGTCTGGAGGATCAGCATCGATCTGAAATACCTGAGAGAAATCGACAAAGAACTTGAGATACAATACGCCAGCCAGAGCGATGGCCAAAAAAATAACTTTAGCTTTCATGGGCCGTCCCCTATAAAAATATGAGCGAAACTATTCTAGCGAGGCGGCCCCGCAAGCGTCAAATAGCAAGGCGAATGGTTATGGTAAGATTTTGGATTTTAATGTTTGCGGCTTGCTTCGCTTTGGCCGCTCGTTGTGCACCAGTTTCCATCGATCACGACCTAGCGGCCTGGACTTGGAATGAGACCCAGGTTTCCGAGGACCTCAAATTCTTCACCGCCGAGCCTCATCCGTTTGGGTCAGCACGGCAAGCGGCCGTCGCTCAGTACATCGAGTCGCGGCTCATCAAAATAGGTCTGAGCCCCTTGCGTCAGGACTTCAGCGCGCAAGTTCCCCACCCGGATCTGCGAAATCATCCTATGGCTCCCCTGACGCTCATGCGAGAGGGGCGCAATATTCTTGTAACTGCACGCCAGGGGACTCAACCGTGCATGGTGATCCTCGCCTCCCACTACGACACGAAGGATTTGGGAGCCCGGGCCTACCTTGGTGCCAATGATAGCGGTTCATCGACCGCAAGCTTGCTCGAGATCCTGCGCTATCTAAAGGGCATCAATTCACCCCCAACAACCTGCGGCGTGGCAGGCTACTTTTTTGATGGCGAGGAAGCCACGCTGAGCGGCTGGCATGATGGCGAAAGCATTCACCCCGCGCGCATGACCGACAACCGCTACGGAAGCCGTTATGCTGCACAGTCCCTTACTGCCTGCAAGGGCGGATGGTGCTTGCCTCAATCGTTCGGTGGCGCGCGCATTGTCAGTCTCATCGTTCTCGATATGATAGGCTCCAAAAACGCGCAGCTTTCACTTGATAGGCAAAGCGACGGCAAACTCAAAGCCCTCGTTCGCAAACTTGATCAAAGTTACTTTAAAGGAAGCCTTGTCGCCCCCGGGAATGAACTCACAATCGACGACGACCACACCCCCTTCGTGGCCCGCGGCGTGCCAGCAATCGATATGATCGACTTTACCAACCTGGATCACTGGCACCAGCCGAGCGATACACTGGAATTTCTGGATTTTTCTAGCATGCAGAAAATAAGCAGCCTCGCCACGACACTGGCGCTCCTGCTCACCTCAAACGAGGCGCTATGAATATAGTCATAAGTCCCGGAACTATCACTGATCTCACATCGATCACCCAGATTTACAACGTGGCTGTGGAGTCAACCACGGCAACATTTGACAATGATCCGCAGTCGAACGCATCCATGCGCGAACGCCTTTTAACGACCAACCCGCGGCATCCGCTTCTTGTCGCCGCGTCTGGTGAGACCCTGCTTGGGTGGGGCAAGCTCTACCCATGGTCGGTGCGCAGCGGCTATGACCAGACAGCGGAAGTCGCCGTCTATATTGATAGGGAATGGCAGGGTCGCGGATTAGGCGTCATGCTTGGCCAGGCTTTACTTAAGCAAGGGAAGCAAGCGGGCTTACATACCGTGATTGCTCGCATAACTAGCGACAATACGCCAAGTATTCGCCTGCACGAGCGCCTCGGCTATGCATTGATCGGTACGCTGCGCGAATCTGGATTCAAATTTGGGCGATTTTGGGATGTTGGTATCTATCAGAAAATATTGAATTAGTTTATTTCCCGATCGGATTTAGCACAGGTCCGTAGCCCCATACCGATCTTGGCTGCGTTTTAAACACAAAAAAATATTTAACCCCTCCGCCACCTGTGCTATGACCCCGCCGCGACGTTAACAACCCGTAAAGAAGGATGCTCCATGAAATTTCTGGCCTTAGTCTATCTAATGCTCGGCGCTGCTGCGGCGCAAGCTGCAGAAAAATCAAGCGAACGCGTGAGCGTGACGGGATCGCGCATCAAGCAAATCGATGCCGAAAAAGCCACCCCACTCGAAGTGATCGATGCAACCGAAATAGAAAACTCGGGCGGTCAATCGGTGGGCGATGTCCTACAGAAGCTCTCGGCTAACAGCTTCGGATCAAGGCGCGAAACCTATGGGGGCGGCACCTCGGATGCAGCCGATATCAACCTCCGTGGCGCAGGGTCAGCAAGAACCCTTGTCCTTCTCAACGGCCGCCGGATCTCCCCCGATCCGCAGTCAGGCGCTGTTGACCTCAATATGATTCCGAAGGCCGCGATCGAAAAAGTCGAAGTTCTAAAGGCCGGCGCGTCGGCGATCTATGGTTCGGACGCCCTTGGTGGTGTCGTCAATATCATCCTCAAAAAAGACTTTGTCGGCATGGGCCTCGGGTCCCAAGGCTATTTTCCCGCTGCGAAGTCAGGCGGGGGCGGTTCAAACCATTACCTCATTTCAGGCGCACAAAACGAAAAATACAGTTTTCTAACGCTCGTGCAATACCGCCGTAGCCACGCCTTGTACCAGCGTGATTTCTTCCGCGACCGCCGCGACAATGGCGGCATCCCTGCGAGTTACCGTGGCCTCGACAAAAGCGACGGCAAAGATTCAGCATGGCAAACTTCTGGCTGCAATCCCGAGCTTCTTGATGTCAAAGGTCCAAACCAAAAATGCCTCACCTGGAAGGATCGCGAGAAGACCAGGACCCCGGATGTCGATCAGCTGAGCATGCTGACTTCGGTGACTTATCAGCTTGCCCGTGATGTCGAAATGTTTGCTGAGACCTATGCAAGCCATAAGCACACGTTTTGGTATTGGTTCCCAACCTATGACCAGCGCAATTTCACGGTACCTACCGATTCAGTTAAGAGCCGCTTGCCGCAAGACGCCAACATCGGCGATGCAAAAAACGTCGAGATTTTTACCAGCATGTTCGAACTAGGCCGCGATGAACGAAGAATTGACTCTGAAAACATGGGCCTTCAGACCGGCCTAAGGGGCGATATTGATCGCTACCACTGGGAGTTCGGAGCCTCGCACGACTCGACGAACCGCATGCAAAAGGCGTCAAATCAAGCCTACCTCGACAAGGTCGAGAAATCGATCCAGACCGGTGCCTTTGACCCGTTCGCGCCTGAGGGACAGAGAGTTAAGGATCCGTCGTTTTATGAGTCAAGAGCAGACGCATACCTCGAACAAAAATCGCTCACCAACTTTTACGACCTCACCGTCTCCGGCCCAGCAGCCTTTGGCGTCGAAGTAGCGGCCGGCGCTAATGCCGCGCATTACCAGTACCGCGAGACCCAGGACCAGGGCCTGAAGTCCCGCAATGTCTGGGGAACCATGGGTGGTTCCGAAGGTCATGGCGAGCGCGATGTGAATTCGCTATTCGTCGAAGGCATGGTTCCTTTTGGCAAAACATTTGATTTCACCCTAGCTTACCGGTTAGACCAATACTCAGACTACGGCAAGTCCAACACGCCCGCGGCATCGCTGCGCTACTCGCCCATGAGCTGGCTAGCCCTGCGAGCATCAGGAACCAAAGGTTTCAAAGCACCGACCCTCTATGAGATGCACCGCAGCCCAACATTGCAGTACATCTCTCCGTTTAAGGACGCTGTGACCGGCAACGCCAACTCCATGTATATCGTGCAGTCTGGAAATACCGACATAAAAGAAGAAACTTCCACCTCGTACAACTTAGGCGTTATCTTGGCTCCCACCGATCGCATGAGCTTTTCTATCGACTACTGGAACCTCGTGATCAACGATGTCATCGGGTATCCTGACATCAAAACAATCACAGAAGTTGAGGCGGCCGGAGGTCGCGTCAGCGACTATGGAGTGACCGTCCATCGTGATCCGCTGAGCAACGAAATAACGTTGGTCGAATCCACCTATATGAACATTGGCAAGCAAAGATCTCAAGGGATCGATTTAGGAATCAAATACGGCGAGAAAATCGGCATCGCGAATGTTGGCTTTAGCTCGACCCATTCGATCATGAAGCGCTATGAGGAATCAGGTTTTCCGACGATCGCACCTACCGACCGCATCGGCACCGCAGGACGTCCCAAGGTTCGAAACTCAACCAAGCTTGGTCTTGGTGTTGACAAAACCTATAGTTCACTTGGGATGCTGTATATCGGACCACAAAAAAATTCGCCTTTTGACCAGCGCGCCGAATACAAGCAATACGATTTGACGATCAATCAAGAACTAATGACTCAGACCAAAGCGAGCCTTGGGATTGTAAACCTTACCGACACCAAGCCATCTACCGATGACCACACGCTGTATCAGCTGGCGGGACGCACGTACTGGCTTGGCCTTGAGCAGGTCTTCTAAGCCGAAGGCTACTTTGTAATCTTACTCTACCCGAGTGATGCCGGTAGAGCCAGAGTGCGCCATGAGAATCAGGAAAAAAGTATGGGAAGCAGCAAACACCAAGACTTTGATTATTTATCAAATATCCTGGCTCCGCCCGCATGCGGTGCCAGGGGGGGCTATTGACTTTTCCTGAATGAAGGGTAGTCTCACGCCTTTCATGGTGACTTAATTTCGTACCGGAGGAGGGGTATCCACTATGATTCAACGCATGCGCGCGAGCGGTCTTACAATTATCATTTTAGCTAGTTTTATTGTTGGTTGCGGTGGTCCGTTTAACCGCGCAAGATCCGGGTTAGACTCGGTTGCCATCCCCCAAACGCCCGTCGGCGATCAGCAGCAGATTGGTTTTTGCTGGGCGTACGCTACAACGGCGTTAATCGAATCGCAGTACAAACTTGCAACCGGAAACACCATAAAGCTAAGCCCCGAAGCCTTGGGTTTTTATCGAATGGTCGAGGCGCTTTATCAGTTGACCCGCGAACACAAGGCGAAAGATATTCTCGATCAGCTACAAAATGGTGATATGGAAGGATTCTGGATAAAGACATTTGAAAACGGCACCGATGATTCTATTTTCCTACTAAAAACTTATGGTGTCGTCCCTGAGTCAGTTTGGATGTACAAATTTACGACCCTCGATCAGGTTAAAATTGTCGAAACAGCTCTCAAAGCTGGCCTTATCAGACTAGTATGGGGCCAGGTAATCAAAGGTAAAGATGCCTCGGATATTACCCGAGAGGATATCATCAAGAAAGTCATGACGTTTATGAATGCTTTTCCCAACGTGCCACCCACGACGTTTGAGTACGATGGCCAAGTGATGACCAGCCACGATCTTCTCTATGAAAAGCTTAAATTTCAACCCGACAATTACGCCAACCTCGAAGCCTTTGACAATCTCAGTGGCTTTATCGCGGGCGTTAAGCGAAGTCTTATCCGAGGTGTCGATCCGATCTTGTCTTTTCCAATAAGCAACGCTCATTTGATAGGAAGCATTTTCCAGGGCGATCCCGTCAATCCAGACAATTTCCAAGACGATGGATGGCATGCCGTCGCAATAACTGATTTTGTAAACCAAGGAAGCCGTGCCGGTGGCTTGCCTGCTCACGAGCTTGCGCGCGAATTTCAAAGGGATCCACTCGATCTGAATTTTCTCGTGCTTAAAAACAGCTGGGGCAAAGACTATGGTGATCAAGGTTACTACACGATGGACCTCGCTTACCTTCAAAGCGCTGCAAAGCTTGGGATGAGCGCGGTGGTACCGTCCGATATAGCTGAAGACCCCTTCGGCGATGAATCCATCAATGACAAGGTTACGGCAAACGGTGAGTAAAGATTTTTGCCTAATAAGGGCGCTATTTTCGCACATTTTCGCACATTTGAGACGGATAAGTGCCCGGCACAATTTGAAGCAAGAATCAAAGTTTCTTGACGAATTCAGATTTGATCGTCATGGCGCCAAAGCCTTCAAGCTTGCAGTCAATATTATGACCATCGTCTGCATCAAGGATAAGACGAATATTTTTGGCTTTGGTGCCAACTTTAATCACAGAAGAGCTCCCTTTAACCTTGAGATCCTTAATCACAGAAACAGAATCTCCATCGGCAAGTATATTGCCATTCGCGTCTCGAATGACTTCCACTGTCTCAGTCGGTAGAGCGCTTTGAGTTTCGATTGGCCATTCATGTCCGCACTGCGGACAAACCCAAAGGCCGCGGTCCTCGTATGGGTATTCTGAATGGCACTGCACACACGATGGAACTTGACTCATAATTTTTCCTTCACCTTTTTCATATCGATACAAGATGGGCGGCAGATGGGCTGCCAATCCCCAAAATCGTCCCTGACAGCCCACTAGGTTCCGTCTGAGAACTCCCTGGTCGGCTTCTGGCAAGGCGGGCCGAGAACCGGAGCGCAGTTTACGGGCTGGTAAATGAGCACCGGAAGCGCAGGCCCAACGCAGCCAGAAGCCGACCAGGGAGTTCTCAGACGGAACCTAGATCTATACCACATTATGGTCGGACTTCAACCTCCTGCATCGGATGAGGAGTATGGATGCGAGTCAGCGAGCCATTTTCCAGTTCGAAAATCCGATCGCAATGACCAAGCGTCTCCAGTCTGTGGGCTATAATAATAACGGTACGATCCTTGGCAAAACTTCGGATCGAATCGTGAATCAGCCGGTCAGTTTTGATATCGACACTCGCTGTAACTTCGTCCATCAATATGATCTTGGCATCGAGCAGGAGAGCTCGAGCAAAACAAATCAGCTGTTTCTCGCCGCGCGAAAAATTATCACCGCCTTCGACAACCTGATAGTGAAGTGCGCCCGGAAGCTCACGGATTTTGTCAGCAATCCGCACGCGGTCAAGTGCGTCCCAGATCGCTCTATCATCGTACTGAGCGTTAAAATCGAGATTGTCGCGCAGCGGACCTACAAAGAGAGTGGGATCTTGCGGGATGATCGCTAGGTTTTTACGCAAGTCCAAAAGCGGAATATCGCGGATATCCATGCTATCGATCAAAATCCGACCATCATGGATCTCCACAAAGCGAAACAACGACTGAAAAACCGTGGATTTGCCAGCGCCCGTGCGTCCAATAAGTCCAATGGTTTCACCTGGTTTAATACGAAAGCTCAGGGCTTGCAACACGCGCGGCAATTCGCTCTGATACGCAACCGAAACTTTTTCAAAGCAGATCTCGCCAACAAACGAGGGCTTTTCCACCGTGGACCTAGGTGGGGCGAGCAAGCTCATCTCGCTAGGCAGCCTACCATAGGTCGCGAGGCGTTCAAGGCTTGTCATCCGCGTTTCGAGTTCGCTAAAGGCCCGAACAGTCCACATCAAACTGCCAAAGAGGTTGAGAGTGTAGACCAGAACCATCCCCGAAGCACCCGTGCCCAGCCAACCAAACCAAACAAACACCGCCACGGAAATGACTGCCGCCAAAGTCAAAAATCCGCCAATAACACCAATTCTCAGCGAAAACCACCGGTTCAGCATCACGGTATTAGCAAAGGCCATCTGATAGTCCCGAAGGCCTTTTTGAAACGAGGCCCAGAAAAACTCCTGACTGCGGTGCGCCCGTATCGTAAGAAGTCCCTCGAGGGTTTCCTTGAAGTGAGCGTAGCGTGGAGAACGAGCAATCGAGAGCAATCGCTTGAGATCGCGCGCACCAGATCTATAGACCTGCATCCAATAGAAATAAAGGTATAGGGCAGGCAAAGCCAAGATCAGGCTAAGCGGTACGAACACGATGATGACGCCGAGCGCTGCTAGGGCCGAAAGCGCCGAGAGTAAAAATCCCGAAAGAGATGACGGAATCTCGCGCTCAACCGCATCGACGTCCGCAGCGAACCGATTCAGGATTCGTCCAACGGGATTCATATCAAAGAACGCGACATTGGTATGCATCACGGCCTTTAGGGCTAGATCATGAATCTGGACACTAGCTTTTAAGCTTCTAAGATCGATAAAGAAATTGAGCGCCGCCATCGTTAAGACGCTGATCACGCCAAGGCAGGCAAAATGCTCGATCTGCTCAAGGCCGATCAGATGCCCTTCATCAACAAAATGCGCAAAATACCGCGTCTGTACAATCGGGGCAATTCCGGCAGCCAAGGCAAGCAGTGCAAACAAACCAGCAAGGGGTTTTGCGATGCTTTGACCAGAGCCCAGAAACTGCCGGATATAGTCTAGGTAAACCTGGACGCCCAAGGCCCCCATCACTCGGTCCTCGCGCTCGATGAAATTTTTAGCACCAGCCGAAGATACCAATGGATCAAAGGGTCTCATGTCTGCTGTCCGCGGGCTCGCAACGCAGCCTCGGCGTTGCATGTCATTGTCTCCGAGCACAATGGCGCGCACCGATTCGGGAAGATCGCGCGGTGGCCCCCAATAGAGCATCCGACCATGATGAAGAACCAGCACCTGGTCGAAGCTCGCAAGATGATGCAATCGATGAGTCACCACAAGCCGCGTTTTCCCGGACCAGTGGCCGAACAAGAGGCGTGCCACAAGATGGTCTTCGACGTCCTCGTCCACCGCCGACAGCGGGTCATCAAGCAGCACCACATCGGCATCGCGGTACGCCGCGCGAGCCAATGCTAACCGCTGCTTTTGTCCCCCCGAGAGGTTGATGCCATGCTCGCCAATTTCGGTTGCGAGACCCCCGGGCATTTCGGTGAGATCTTTAGTTAGATCCGAAACTTCAATGGCAACCTTCAAACGCTCCCAATCAAGCGCCATCCCCATGCGGATATTGCTTTCTATCGTTCCATTGATAATAAACGGCTCTTGGGTGGCGATCGCGATTTTTTCGCCCAAACCCGTAACCTCGCCCTCATAACCAACCTCACCAACGATAGCTTTGAGGAAAGTCGATTTGCCTGCCCCAACCGACCCTATGATGGCAAGACTTGATCCGCGCGAGATTTCGCCCCGGATTTCTGAGAGCGCAGGGGCAGCCTGCCCGTAGCAGGCCGTTTTTAGTGAGACCCTGATCTCGGCTGCGAATCCGTTTGGCTCTTCGGAGGACCTGCGGTCTTCACTTGCTAAAAACTCAGCGATCCTTTTGACACCAACTTTCCCCTGGGTGAGATTCGACAGGTAAAAGCTCATGTGGCGGAGCGGATGGTTCAATAAATTGAGCAGAGCCAGCACGGCAAATACCTTGGCTCCACTGAGTTCGCCATTATGAGCCGTAAAATGGGCAAACGCTGCAACCGCACCCAAAAACGACAAGCTGGAAAAAATAAGAAAGGAACCCGTCTGCCACGAGATAAGGCGCCTGCGAGTCCTTATCTCACCGGTGCGGATTGCACGTACTTTGTCGATGAAAAACTGTTCTTGCACCATGAATTTTACAACGCGCATTCCTCGAATCACTTGCGCCATGAGACCGACACGCTGGTCTCGCAACTCCATAAGGCGCGCGCCGCGGCGGACTTGAGCGTTTGCCACGATTGCCGTAACAGGCACTGTGGCAAACATGATGCCGACCCCTACAATCATCGATGGTCCGAGAATTTGTCCGCCAAGAAGGCAAACAAGAGTTACGAGTTCAACGATATAGACCATTTCAATCAGGCCCCAGTAGAAATCGCCCATGCTCTCGGCATCTGCGGCCATGAGGTTGACGAGTTCACCCACTGATTGACGCTGTTTTACCATGAGCGTCATGCGTAGGGCTTTTTGGTAGATCAATTCGTTAAGCGCATTGACAATATACTGGCGATGGCCCAGCAGAAGGTAGATATAGTACTGGCTAAGGATCGGACTTAAGGCCGCGAACAAACCGAGCAAACCTCCCCAACCCATGAGCGGTATCCAGCTATTGATATCCGAGGTCGGGCTGCTCACGACGGCCTGAATATTGTCGAGCACAATCTTGATCGTACCGGCGCTTGAAACCTGCATCAGCATAACAAGCGAGTTGGCAAGCAGCATGAGCAGGAGTCGCCCCCGGCGCGAGACACCTAAAAACCATGCCAGGCGCCACCAGTTGACTTTCTTGGGATGACGAGCACGCCATGACAAAAATTCGTCATACGAATGACCCGTGGGCAAAAACCATGGCGATGGTTCCAGCATTTCGGAAATTTCGATAGACTGGCCCTGTCCTTGACGGCGTTTTCGCTCAACTATATCAACGAGACGGCGAGCCTTGGCAAAACTCGCCCGCTTCAAAAGCGCTGCGGCCCAACCTAGGGGGGACGAAGCTGCGGCGCTCGGATTATTCAAGGATGGCCTCGTGAGAGCGAAGAGAACTCGAAAGTTGTGTTATAACACCTCCATAAGGTTTGGGCAAACATCGGTCTTGTGGTGGCAAATGTTGGACGGTATGGTTAGTCGGCCAACATTTTTCAGGGGACGAACGTGTTTGATTATGACTATATCATTGTCGGTTCGGGATTTGGGGGCAGCGTCTGCGCGCTGCGCTTAGTTGAAAAAGGCTACAAGGTTCTGCTAATTGAAAAGGGTCCCCGGTACCGGCCCCAGGATCTCCCTATCAACAATTGGCATCTTAAAAAGTGGCTTTGGTGGCCCTCGCTAGGTTGGCGTGGACCTTTTAAAATGACTTTTTTTCGGCATGTCACCGTGTTTTCTGGCGTAGGCTTTGGCGGCGGTTCGATCATCTATGCGAATACACTGCCGATCCCTCGCAAGGAGTTTTTTGAGGCTGAATCATGGCGCCACCTTGGCAGCTGGCAGACCGAACTGGCCCCGCACTACCAAACAGCGCGCCGTATGGTCGGAGCCGAACCCAACCGCTACATGAATCG
Source organism: uncultured Oligoflexales bacterium (assembly GCA_964582405.1). GTDB lineage: Bacteria > Bdellovibrionota_B > Oligoflexia > Oligoflexales > Oligoflexaceae > CAZOSN01. The sequence continues at coordinate 38,458 of CAZOSN010000003.1, forward strand.
CACCGATGAGATCATGCGCGAGGTAGCGGACGAACTTGGGCTCAAAGATGCAACCGAGGCACCGCATGTCGCAGTCTATTTTGGCAAACGAAACGTAACTGTGCCTGATCCCTACTTTGGCGGCCGAGGCCCTGCGCGGACGGGCTGCAACGAATGTGGTGGTTGTATGCTGGGTTGCCGCTTTGGAGCCAAAAACACGCTTGATAAGAACTACCTTTACCTCGCAGAGCAGGCGGGCCTTAGCGTTCTCACCGACACGCTCGTCGATCAGGTTAAGCCCCTTCGAGATGGCTATTGCGTCCGGATCCGCTCATCAAAATCGCGGTTTGGCGCTACCAGAGTTTTGACTGCGAAGCATGTGATCCTATCGGGCGGCGTGCTGGGCACTGTCGAGCTGTTGTTCAAAATGCGCGCGGAGGGTCATCTATCCAAGCTTTCGCCCAAGCTTGGAGCCTTTATCCGGACCAACAATGAATCAATCACGGGAGTAGTAGCGCGCAATAATCATGATTTCTCGCGAGGTCTGGCCATCACTTCGATCGTCAACACCGACCCTCACTCGCATGTTGAACCTGTCCGGTACAACCGCGATTCGAGTTTTTTCAGGCTCCTGATGTTCCCCCATGGACCAGGCGCCACCATTTTTCAACGCCTAGGGGCTGCCATGGCCCGTTTCAGAAAAGATTGGCCCCAATGGATCAAGGTCGCTTTCGGCCGACAGTTTGGCAGACGAGTGCAGATGCTACTGTTTATGCGAAGTCTCGAAGGGACACTTGAGTTCAGCTGGCGGTCGCGACCGTTCAGACTAATGCGAGGAAGCTTAGGCTCCAGACTCACCCCAGGTTCGGCCAAACCCACGTCGGCAATCCCCGAGGCCACCGAATTTGCCGAACGGTTTGCCGCCAAAGTCGATGGTGTGGTGGCAAGTCTGATCACCGAAACCATTGCCGATATCCCCTCAACAGCGCACATACTAGGAGGCTGCGCCATGGGAACCGATGCCGATGAAGGCGTGATTGATTCCAAACATGAGGTTTTTGGTTATCCTGGTCTATACGTGATCGATGGCTCAGCAGTCTCCGCCAACCCGGGTGTCAATCCTTCGCTAACGATCATGGCGCTGGCCGAGCGCGCGATGAGTTTTGTTCCCCCAAAATCATCCAGCCCGGAAGGGATCTAGAGCGACTCTGACCTCGAGCTTGCACGAAACAAAGTCACACACCTGAATTGCCAAATTCTTCGACGCATAAAGAAATGTTTTTGGCATATTTTTCATAATATATTTAATAAGTTAAATCATCTATCGATCTTGGTCCGTCCCTTGCACCTATAAGTCCATTCAAACGATTCGAAGCTCGGCAAGCTTCCATGCCATCAAAAGGAGACAGACATGAAAGTCAGGAATTTAAAAATTGTAGCCTTCAACTCACTGCTTATCGCAATATCGATAGGCTGCGGCGATATACTTGCAAAAAAAACCGAAGATAATCGCCACGCACACCCCAATACCAAGACTACCGAAACATGCCTCTCTGATTGCCCCATTGGACCAACTGGCAATGGCGAAGTCAAACCTACAGATAACGGTGAAGTCAAACCTACAGATAAAGGCGAAGTCAAACCTACCACGGTGGTAACCTTCGATCAAATCGCGGTCGATAAGCTTATTGCAGAAATCCAACCTGTGAAAAGCGATACGGCTTCTTCCCTTCAGATCATCAATGGAATCGTCACTGATCTGGGTGTAAAAAATCTCAAAACCTCCGACGTCGAGCCCTTTATCGATACCCTAACTGGCAAAATCCGATCCTATGACGATTTGTTAGCAAGCTATAAAACCAAGCTTGAAGCGATCGAAGCCTCAGGTGCAAAGGGTCCCGAATCGTACTCAGCCGAAAAAATCCTCCCCTTGCGCACGGACTTTGACAATCATGTGAAAAAGCTTGCGGCGCTAAAGACAGGCCTCGACAACACGAAAAAAGTCTATGACCTTCTCCGTGCCGAAGATGATGTCTCGGGAAAAGCAAGCGCTGCAACCGACGATCTTGATAACGCCAAGACCAAAGCCGAACTCGAATCGATCGTCAAAAAGGTCATCAGCATCTATGACGAATTTCTTAAAGGCCATGAAGACACGAGCTTCATTGACGGCAGTTTTTTCCATGACGAAATCAAACAGTCCGCAAAGGAACTTTTTGATCAATTCCGCACAAGCCGCGACCAGCTGACGGAAATGATCGACAAGTAACATCGGTAGAATTCCCAGCACCCTAATAAAATTAGCGCCAGTTCCCAGCTGCTGCACCCAACCTGCCTTAGAGCCTGTTTAAACAGGCTCTAAGGCAGGTTGGGTGCAACTTGTTTTACCTATGACTTGTGCCTGAGGTAGTTCACAAAGTCTATGAAGGCATCGGATTTTGCGGCATCGATGTCATTGGGTGCCTCGTCAAGGTTCTTGAGCGGCTTACCTTGCAGCAATTCGTCAGTATAGCGCCCGATGTCATAGCTTTGTTCGTTGATGTCAGAACCGGTGTAGCTCACGATCATCGTGCAGTGGCTTTCGTTAAACGAGCGCATGAAGGGGATGAAATAATGCAGGTTGGGCCGTGTGTTGTATTGGTTCATAAGCGCGTCGAGGTCTTCGTTCCACAGGCGGTGCAATTGAGCCTTGCCTTCATCGGTCGTTTCGTCGATATCAAAAAATCGGGCATACGAATAGCCTGAGTAGTTGAGGTCGCCCTTGAATACAGTAAGGACCAGAGGGTCCTTGGGAAAAATATCGGCAAGGATCGTGTTGAGATTACCGAAGTTAGCTCTGAGTTTTTCGGCATAAGCTGGGTGCTCGATTAGAATCTTCTGCAAGGCATAGTCGGTGTTCCAGGCGGATTTAATTTTTTGATGAAGAGCCCACTGGTTGCCGTCTTCGGCTGAACCGGCCCAGAAAATTGGCCCCGAGTCGTTGAGCAGGGCGCTGCGTTCGGGTTCAAGACCATTTCTAAAATTGTAGTAGTGGCCTAATGCACCGGCCCCACCAGCGCTACAACCTGACACAAGAAATTGGGCGGGTTTGTAAAATTCTTGACGCAAATAGGCCACGGCATGCTCCACGTTGGTAGCGCCATAGTGGCGGAATGTAAGCGTTTTGCCGGGATCTTTTTTGCTGATATAGGTCATGACCTTGTGGCCCAAATGCACATCACCGGTACAGTAGGGGATGAAAACTTTATTCCACCGAGATGTGGCGGTCCGGTATCCTGAGGGATGGAGCGGCATCAAAGCTGGGGTAACGGCAGGCATGATGCTCCCGCCACCCTTTTTGGCATCAAAATAATCGATAAGGTTCATATAGTTGTCGGGAATACCGTGGGGATTCGCTGCTCCCCTTACGCCGCCTTCCCCAGAACAACTTTCGTAGTCCCAGCAGGCGCCACCCGGCTCGAGGTAGACAAATAACTTCTTATCTAATCCTTTAATTTTATTTATTAATCCCTTTGAACGCATCATGAATATCTTATACGGCGATCCATCCGAGCATTGTGCCCCCTCGATGGGAATCGTCTCCCAACGCCCCCAAATGGCCTCGACAATCGCGTTAAGCACAGAACTGCTGCTTAGATTGCGCCTCTCTCGGATATAAGCCTGGGGATCGAGACCGCCCGTAAAAAATCTGAGTTTGTCAAGGTAGGCTGGGTTCGGGTCAGCCATGTATGCCTTGATCAAAGCCATGAAGGTCTCGCCTGGTGCATCCGGGAACACCAGCTTAAGGATAGCGGCATCCGAAGCATGATCGACAAAATCGATGATGGCGTTGAGCTCAGATCCCGTGATGGTATCGAGATCAAGTTCGGCCAGAGATTCAATCGATCGGTTATCTCCGCCAAACGCCAGACCAGCAATAAAAAACAAGCTTACGACGAACCCTAAACAATGCCTAACCATGAGCATCTCCTTTGAGCAAACCACTTGCGATGAGCCGTGCAACGTCAGGTCAGTATAGTCAAATTCAATTTTTATGGCGAGCCTGCTCTTCAAGGACTATCTATTTTTGATATCCTATGCCATGTAAAGAGTTAGAGCCTGTTTAAAAGAGGTCGGTTCTTGGTTTTATCAAGGCGACCTGAGAACCAAAGCGCAGTTTATTTGCACATAAACGAGCATCGGAAGCGTAGGGACAACGCAGAGAAAATCAAAATATGACCTCATTTGAACAGACTCTTACCTTGGCACGAGTGCTCATAGATAGAGGTTTGACGCATTGAAAGTCTCCGATCACAACCCATCGCTTACTCAGCTTGTTGATAGCAAAATCGCGATCCTCGACGGTGCGATGGGCACCATGATTCAGCAATATAAATTGGATGAACAAGCCTACCGTGGCGAAGCTTACAAAGATCATCATAAGGATCTCAAGGGCAATAACGATCTGCTATGCATAACCCAGCCTGACGTCATTCGCGAAATTCATCTAAAGTACCTGAGGGCTGGCACCGATGTCTTATCGACTAATACATTCAATGCCAACGCTGCGGTTCAAGCCGACTACGAACTCAAAAGCGAAGTCAAAGCGATCAACGTAGCCGCAGTCAAAGTCGCACGCGAGGCTATCGCTGCGTATCAAAAAGAAAACCCACGGCCGATTTTTCTGGCCGGAGCACTTGGGCCCACCGGAAAAACTCTGTCTATATCGCCCGATGTCAACGACCCAGCTTTCCGGGGCGCAACCTTCGATGAGATGGTCGGAGTTTACCATGGGCAAGCCAAGGCACTCATCGATGCAGGCGTCGATATTCTTCTTGCCGAGACGATCTTTGATACACTCACGGCGAAAGCCTGCCTTTTTGCAATACAGAATCTCTTTGATGAACTGGGCCGGAAATTGCCGCTCATGATTTCGGTAACGATTACTGACCTCTCAGGGCGAACCCTCTCCGGGCAGACGATCGAAGCATTCTGGTATTCAGTTGCGCACGCTCAACCGTTCAGCGTTGGGATAAACTGCGCACTTGGCGCAAAAGACATGCGACCTTATCTTAAGGAGCTTTCCACGCTCGCACCCTGTTATATCAGCTGCTACCCAAATGCAGGATTGCCCAATCCATTGAGCGATACGGGATACGATGAAACCCCGGCACACACATCGAGCCTATTGGTCGAATTCGCCGAGTCGGGTTTGCTCAACCTGGTTGGTGGCTGCTGCGGCACGACCCCAGACCATATAGAGGCTATCGCCCGCAAAGTTGCTGGCAAGTCGCCTCGGATCTTGCCCGAACGCTTGCCCGGGATGAAGCTTTCGGGACTCGAGGGCTTTGTGATCCAAGGTGAAAAGCCCCCCTTTGTCATGGTAGGCGAACGCACCAATGTCACAGGTTCGCCACAGTTTAAAAAATTCATCCAGCAAGGCAATTTCGAAGAGGGCCTCACCATCGCAAGGCAGCAGGTGGTGAGTGGCGCCAACATTATCGATATCAACTTTGACGAGGGCATGCTCGATGGGCCGCAGTGCATGCAGAAGTTCCTCAATCTGGTGGGCTCTGAGCCCGAGATTTCGCGCGTGCCGATCATGATCGACAGCTCCAAATGGAGCGTGATTGAAACGGGCCTTAAATGCATCCAAGGCAAAGGCATTGTCAATTCCATCAGCCTCAAGGAAGGCGAAGCGGAGTTTCTTAGGCAGGCAAGCCTCGTTAAGCGCTACGGCGCAGCTGTCATCGTCATGGCATTTGACGAACAAGGGCAGGCGGCGACCAAGGACGACAAGGTTCGCATTTGCAAAAGAGCCTATAAACTGCTTACAGAAAAGATCGATTTCAATCCCCAAGATATTATTTTTGACTGCAATGTATTGACGGTCGCCACCGGGATGGATGAGCATAACAACTATGCCGTCGATTTCATCGAGGCCTGCCGCGAGATCAAGGCGGCTTGTCCCCATGTGCGCCTAAGCGGAGGCATCAGCAATATCTCCTTCTCATTCCGTGGCAATAATCCCGTGCGAGAAGCCATGCACTCAGCTTTCTTGTACCATGCCATCAATGCGGGCCTCGATATGGGGATCGTCAACGCGGGCATGCTCGAAGTTTACGAAGAGGTTGAGCCGCAGCTCTTGAAATGCGTCGAAGATGTCTTACTCAACAGGACCGAAAACGCCACCGAAGTTTTGATCGCGCTTGCTGATCAAGTCAAAGGTCAGGGAAAGACAAAGGTCGTCGAATCTCTCGAATGGCGCAATCAAGAGGTGAATGCGCGCATTGCGCATGCTTTGGTCAAAGGCATCACCGATTTTATCGAGGCGGATACCGAAGAGGCACGACTTGCATTACCCAGGCCCCTCGATGTGATCGAGGGCCCGCTTATGGATGGGATGAAGATTGTCGGTGAGTTATTTGGCCAAGGAAAAATGTTTTTGCCGCAGGTCGTCAAGAGCGCGCGCGTGATGAAACGCGCCGTCGCCTACCTTGAGCCATTCATGAAAGTCGATAAAGCCTCAGGATCAAGCACCAGCACCCGGCCCAAATTCTTGATTGCGACAGTAAAAGGTGATGTGCACGATATCGGCAAAAATATTGTGGCAGTGGTCCTCGCCTGCAATAATTACGAAGTGATCGACCTAGGCGTGATGGTTCGCTTAGAAACAATTCTCGCCAAAGCGCAAGAGATTAATGCAGATATTATAGGTTTCTCTGGATTAATCACACCTTCACTTGATGAAATGATTCATAATGTCACAGAGATGAACCGCCAAGGGTTTTCCACACCCGTTCTCATCGGAGGTGCAACAACGAGCAAAGCGCACACCGCAATCAAAATCGCTCCGCATTATGAGGCCCCCGTCTTGCATGTCAGTGATGCCTCTCTTGTGGTCGGCGTGTGCAATGCTCTGCTAGGATCCAATAGCCCTAGTTACATAAACTCGGTTAAGGCCGAGCAGGCCGAGATGCGGGTGCGCCATGAATCAACGCGCGAAACGAATGCTTACCTCTCGCTCGAAGCAGCAAGGGCGAGCGGCTTTGACTACGAATCCAACGGTGGCGATCGTCTGAAACCCAAGCGACTGGGTAAGACCAAGGTTCAGATTCCGGTTAGCGAAATTATCCCCTGGATCGATTGGTCGCCATTTTTTTGGTCATGGGAAATCAAGGGCGTGTATCCTGGAATCCTGGAATCAAAGCGCTATGGTCAACAAGCGCGCGAACTTTTTTCTGACGCGCAGAAACTTTTGAACGAGATTATCACGCACCAGTATTTTAAGCCCGAAGCTGTCATTGGACTTTGGCCATGCAACCGCGTCGGCGATGACATCGAGGTGTACGATTCGCCGCTGCGCGAGAATATCGTGGCCCGATTTCATTTTCTTAGGCAGCAGAAACAAAAGACTTCGGACGAGCCCTATTTGTGTCTGGCGGATTTTATAGCTCCCAAAGAGGCCGGCATCGACTATATGGGTGGTTTTGCCGTGACCATGGGACCCGGGGTCGAAAAATGGGCGCGATTCTACGAACAAAAAATGGACGACTACAAAGGCATTCTCATCAAGGCGGTAGGAGACCGTTGTGCCGAGGCACTAGCAGAACTCATGCACAAAAGAATTCGTGATGCATGGGGTTATGGAATGAATGAGGAGTTCAACCTCGAGCAGGTTATCAAGGAAGAATACCGAGGCATTCGGCCCGCCCCAGGATATCCAGCCTGTCCGGATCATACCGAAAAAGGGATTCTATGGAGTCTCCTCGGAGTGGAGGAGGCGATATCGGTTTCGCTTACCGAAAACTTTGCGATGACACCAGCGAGTTCGGTTTCCGGCTTTTACTTCGCCCATCCCAAGGCGCAGTATTTTCGGGTAGGTCAGATCATGGAAGATCAAGTCGCAGACTATGCGTCGCGCAAAGGCATGACCAAGGCCGAAGCCGAACGCTGGCTCGCGCCAAACCTAGGTTATACACCAAAACCCGCAGCTAGTCAGAAGCCTTTAACGGCTGCTGTGGATACAGCCGAGGCGGCATTTTAAGCTTGACCGAGAATTTGCTGTAACAGATCCTTCGCCTGCGGCAGCCTGCGGCTCAGGACACGTTTTGGCGCTTTCGCGCCAAAAAAATGGCCGAAGTCGAGCTAAATGAGAACCTTAACAACACTTGATCTGTCCTTTATCAAATTAAACGAACTATTTGGTAAAAAACTCCATACAAATCCCCTCACCCGCGGAGAATTCGTATGGAGAGTCAAGATTTAATTCCGAGTTCGCTCCTAAAGTCAGGCATGGCCCGCCGTGAGCTCATAGGTGTCAGTACCAGCGCTGTGGTTGCAGGTTTCTTCTCACGCGCGTTCGCAAAAGACGCTCCTCAGGCGCCTGGTCGCAACCGTCCTAGCGAAAGTCGGAGCGAAGGAAGGTCGGCGTTGGCCGCAAGCGATGACCTCGTTGGCTTTTCTTCGGTAGATCGTGTGCTTGATCCCCAATTTGATGGAATGAGGGTGGCAAAAGGCTACACGGCACGCGCTATTTTTTCTTGGGGTGATCCTGTCCTCCCAGGTGCACTTCCCTGGCAGGTTGGTGCATCAGCCGAGGATCAACTCAAACAAGCGGGTCAGTGCCACGACGGAATGCAGTATTTCCCAATCAATGGTTCAGCTGCTCATGGTCTTCTTGTAATCAACCACGAATATGTGCTACCTGAGACGATTCACGAAAAAGGCACGAGCCAAGAAAGCAGACCAAAGCCTTTGGCCGACGTTCGCAAAGAGCAAGCCGCCGTTGGTATCAGCATCATTGAGATCAAGAAAGACAAAAGTGGTAACTGGAGCCAGATTCACCCAAGCTCCTACGCCCGCCGCATCCATGCACATACCCCTATCGCACTTCACGGTCCCGCAAGAGGCCACAGACTTATGCAGACAGGCGCTGATCCGAGTGGAACCTCCGCCCTAGGCACACTCGGTAACTGTTCCATGGGGCTGACACCCTGGGGAACCTACCTAACCTGCGAGGAGAATTTTCAAGATTACTTTTCAGCTCCCGGTTCAAGCGATTCCAAAACTGCAAACCGGCTAGCACGCTATGGTATCGGTAGACAGTCGGTTTATGGGTGGGAGATAGAAGACCACCGATTTGCCGGGATAGCAGGTAATACTACGGACTATCAAAACGAACCAAATCGATTCGGTTGGGTGGTTGAAATCAACCCCTTTGATCCGCAAAGTATTCCGAAGAAGCGAACAGCAATGGGTAGGTTCTACCACGAAAATGTCGCAACACACATAGGTTCCGATGGCTCGATGGCATTTTACATGGGAGACGATGCGCGCGGCGAATACATCTATAAATTTGTACCCAAGTATAGACTTGCCCGCGGAGTACCTGTGCCTGCCGATGTCTTAGATGACGGAACTCTCTATGTCGCACGCTTTGACGATGATGGGTCGGGGTCCTGGATTGCACTGGAGCATGGCACCAGCGGGTTGACAAAACTCAACGGATTTTCTGATCAGGCTGAGGTATTGATGCACGCCCGCTCGGCTTCCGATCATGTTGGCGCAACTCCCATGGATCGGCCCGAATGGATTGCGATTCATCCTAATACCTCAGAAATTTTCGTTTCTCTCACCAACAACACCAAGCGCGGTAATGGCGAAGCTAGGGAGGAACTCAATGGGCCCAATCCTAGGCCAAACAATCTCTATGGCCAGATTCTCAAAATTACCGAGCAAGACAGCGATCCGAATGCAAAGGAATTTAGCTGGGAATTGTTTCTCTTAGCTGGAAATCCCGAGAATTCGGATCCCAAAAGCCAAGGAAATATTTTGGGTGATGTGTTCGCCTGCCCAGATGGGTTGCACTTTGATCAGGACGGCAGGTTATGGATCGAGACTGATTTTGATGATGCCGATCCTAACTACGCCTATTTTGGTCGCAATCAGCTTCTATGCGCTAATCCCGAAACCGCTGAAGTCCGCCGATTCTTTGTCGGACCGTGCGGCGCTGAGATCACCGGGATCACTCAGCCGAGCGATGGTAAAACCATGTTCATCAATGTCCAGCACCCCGGACTGAGCTTCCCTGCTAGCGATGGAAAAACCCGGCCTCGGTGCTCAACCATTGTGATTCAAAAAGACGATGGCGGCGTCATCGGAACGTGAAGCCCCCAAAACCGATGCCACCCACAAGCGTGGCATCGCGGGCTTTGACTTAGATCGCAGTAGCCAGGTCAAACCCTGCTGCGGAATCCGCCTAAATTTGCTACGATAGGTGATTGCTGGTCACAGTAAATAGCGGCTAGAGGGCAAATTTGCGGTTTAAAAGAGAAAGTTTTGGGGATTTGGGAATAGCCTCGACCATGCGGGGTAGGATCATCATTCTCGCCGCGCTTAATTTGCTAGTTTGGCTGCTGATACTTGCTGCCGAGACTCCACCAGTCTGGAAGCTTCTTAGCGAACCTGTAGCCATTGAAAGCGTGCATGGAAAACACAGGTCGATTCACCTGGTCGGCCCCGGCAAACCAGGCTGGCAGCCGCTTGAACAGACCTCACGCCACACGATCCATGCTATCGTGACAGCAGAAGACTCGCGATTCTTTGAACATCACGGTCTAGATTTCGCCGCCATATTCTCTAGTGTCAGGCTCAATTACAATAAGGGGCGCCTTGCCCGCGGCGGCTCCACAATCACCCAACAGGTCGTGAAAATGGCCTTTCTCGATGGAACAAAAAGTTGGGAACGCAAGCTTCGTGAGGCTTGCGGAGCGTTACTCCTAGAACTCATACTTAGCAAAGACGAGATTCTTGCGTGGTACCTTAATCTTTTGCCACTAGGTTCGGGAACGATAGGAATCAAGGAGGCATCGCAACTCTACTTTAATGAATCTGCGGAGTTCTTGACGATACAAGACAGCATCCAACTTGCGCTCGTGATCCCAAGGCCACGGGAACGCTCCCTCGAACTCGCAGACAAATCTCTATCGCCCTTTGGCCAAAGGCGATACGCGGACCTCGCAAAACAAATGCGTGACTACGGATACATTACGCAGACCTTGTATGAAACCGCCATGGCCACCGGAAATTTTGGAAAACCGATTGAATTGGCTCTGCTTTGATCACCGAGGTCTGCAACTATCTCATTCATGACTCAATCCAACACTATCCTCGTCAACTCACTGATCGCAGGCCTTAAGCAAAAGATCGAACTTCATACCGTCCGCAACACGGACTATGCCAGAGGTTTCCCGAGGCGCTCGGATATTAGCGGTAACCTTTACATTAGCTGCTTTTGACGATCCGCAGGTGGACCACAGTCTTTCATTGGAGGTGCTGTCAATGACAAATTCCGAATCTACCGGCCCCTTGACCAGATCGGAAAGAGTTAGTTCACTCGTTGCATCAAAATAGACGAGTTGCGTTATAGTAGCCTCAACTCCTTCGTCAAGGTGAGCAGAACCCGCAAGATGCGCAGGGACCAGAGTATAGGCATATCCAGACGGCAGATTCACCTCGAGGCTCAGCTGACAGAATTTGCGTCCAGCACTGGCTGGGACGCCAGGTCCGGCCTTGATTTCCATCGCTGAGGGAACAATGCTCAGAGACCCACTTTCAAGCGCAACCTCAGCCTCGGGACAGCCCGTGCCACCATAGGCAAGGCTCCTGATTCCCACAGGTAGCTCCTGGAATTCACAGCGAAGGTTTCCCCAAATGTTTTCGACAGCTTCCCCCTCGCAATGCGACGGATAAATCTCCGATACGATGCGGTCAGCAGGATCAGAAGATCCCGTATGACAGGAAGCAACTAATAAACGGCCGTTCCAGTCTACAACCTCACAAGTCTCAATCCAGCTCCCGGGTGGCAACAAAACCTCATCCCCAGACTCAAATGAATCAGCAAAGCTATTGGCCGAGAACAAGCACACAACTGAACACAGCAATAAACGAAACATGAATTTCTCCTTAGGCACGCGATGATAAAAAGTAAACCGGTCATCACCTAGCAAAACATCCTCAGCGCCTCTCGTCAAATTAGTCAACAAAGACTGTTCTGTAAGCGTTAAGCTCACAGAACTAAACTGTGAAATCGCAGAATCGCCACCAAACAAATCGTTCTCTTGGTGCTGACAAGGTTAATGACTAAAAAAAAATCATGGGAAATTAAACATTAATTATAGTTATTTACACAATTATTTCGATTTTTTCATAATTCATCCCGATTGGTGACAGGCCTCTCGCTCCCGGGAGGTGCCATCATAGAGGAGCGTCAAATGACGAATCAAAATTTTTTGCTTATAGCTTGCGCTATAGGCCTTACGAGCTCATGGCTTGGAGCTTGTTCGGAAGAAAAAAGTCATTTTGTAGACCACGAGACGCAGCCAGGGAATACCGTTGACGGCGATCTGACTCAGAACACATCAGCACATGAAGAGTCCGGCAGAGAATCTGCCAGTTCGAGTACGGCGACTCCAATTCCTGGCACAGGTTCCAGCGACGTTGGGACCAGCAAGGAGCCCTCGCATCATGATTCCCCTGATCATTCCGGAGAGCGGGAGGTCGCAATCTATGAGGATTTCAATTCTGCCAATTCCGAACCCGGCGGAGCAAAAACCGGCAGCATGGATGGTGGGTATGCGAAATTCCTGCCAGATATCAGCAAAACATTCCGCCTTGGTGGTGAATCAGCTGTGAGCTTTAAGCTCAGGGCAGGCGGTATGATTGAACGCACGTTAATCATGGGAGATCAAAAAACACTGCAAGGGTTTTCGTTTCAACAGGCGAGCCGACCTTCGGCGGTTGATACTTTTTACCAGGGCACAAGCGAAGTGCAAGGCTACGAAGCCTTTACACAGCCTGATTCCGCGTCGGGACCGCTCGACATCCTTATCATCGTGGACAATTCAGGATCGATGGCACAGGAGCAAACAAACCTTTCTACCAAGCTAACCAAGCTCCTCACCTACGTCGCGGATTCCAATTGGCGCATTTCAATTGAAACCACTGATCCAGCCGACAGCTGCGGTCGGTATGTGATTTCTAAGGGGGATCCGGGAGTGGAGGCCGCATTTCAAAAAGCAGTGACACGGGGCACTTCGGGTTCGGGCAACGAGCGCGGCGTGCTCCAAGCCGTAAATGGGCTGCGCTGCAATATGGGGCACTGGTTAAGACCGAGATCGATGGTTGCGATTCTTATCTTATCGGATGAGGACAACTGTTCTGACGGAAAAGGCTGTGGGTCTGATTTATGGGCATCAGGTCAGTATCTGATTGACTACTTGTCCCAAATCCGCGAAGTCGGTGTCAATGCTAGAGTTTTTGGCTTGATCTGGGATCCCGCTGCATCATCATGCAACGGTGCGGCGAAAAAAGGTGTAATCTACAAGGATATTGTCACCAAAACTCACGGCACCGTTGGGTCGGTTTGCGACGAAGACTATTCGAGCACGCTAAACTCAATGTCAGCAAGCTTGCAACGAATCCTAAACACGCAGTTTACCCTCCGTTATGCAGCGGCCTCCGCAGTGGTCAAAATCAACGGCGTGACGATAAGTAGTGGATACAAGCTGACCGGACAGGTGCTTACCTTTGACGAGGCCCCTCGTCCGGGAGATAGAATCACCGTTGACTATCAGTACAAAGCTCAGTCCCTGCAAAGTAGTTTTAAACTTGCCCAAGCGGGCCCTTACGAAAGCGTCTCGGTCGAAATTGACCGTAGCCGCATTGACACCAGTCAGTACAACTTTGATCAAGGACTAGGCATCATTGAGTTTGCATCCCCGCCTCAAGGCCTCGAAGTCAAAGTCAGCTATCGCTATGGTACGGTGACCAATAAAACCTTCACCTTAAACTCCGAGGGGATGATCGCAGGATTGAGGGTGTATATCGATGGCAAGACCCCGGCTATGGAGTATGCGCTCAATGATCAGACGCTCACATTCGCATCCCCTCCCCCCGAGTCATCGACCATCACAGCTTTCTATACCCAAGTTTCTGGGGTCAGGACTTTCTATCGTCACTATGTCCCGCGCGATGCCTTGGGCACACTTGTTGTGACTGATTCTTCGACCAATTCTTTGGTGCCTTTCACCCTCGATGGTGATTTCATAGTCTTTGCCGACACCGATTTTCGCCTAGGCCGCGACGTGACTTTGCATTACCGCACTCCATCTGCGCCTCTGGTTCTGGATTCCGAATCCCGCGTCATCGAGGTTTCTTCTCCGCGCACGAGTTGCCCTTTAAATCGATGGCGAGTGGTTGACAACTTATTGGATATCTCAGATTGCGGTTTTGCAATGGGTGAAGACGTCAGCGTCTTTCTCCAAAAGCCGACCTACGGGAGTGGCACCCAATCTTTTCTTCTTTGGGACAAGCCGTTGGATCAAACTATAAAAAAGGAGATGCTCAAGGTAAGCATCAATGGCCAGGACACCAAAGACTACGAAATTATCCAAAACGACACGCTGAGGATCGAGCTCGGCCAATTGACGGATGGTGATATCGTCTTCGTCAGGCTCGGAACATAGTCTTAGAGGAAATCACGGGGGGAGGCCCCATGCCGGCGTCTCCCTGCCCAGCCCCAAATGCTTCTGCGCTTCGAGAGCTCGCTTTCGTGACTTGATATGCTTGAGCGTGGTGTGATAAGCCCTTTTCCAGGTGTAGTTGGTATGGACATAGTGCATGCCCTGGATACCCAAAGCACGCATGACTGGAATGTTCGCCATCGCCCAAGCCATCACTCCCTCAAACATGGCACTGGAGTTGAAATAAAGTCCAGCCTGAGCCTTTAGGCAATGTTCGCTCATCACCTTGCTCTCTCCATTCACGATCACTGCGGTACCATGATTCCAAGCCTCGAGCATGACAAGCGACAGGCTCTCAAGCGGCGATGGGTTTACGAGCGCCACGGCGTGGCGGAGGAGAAATGTCTTTTCTTTTTCGGAAACAAAGCCAACATAGTGAATATCAGGACGATCCGAAGGGAACTCCATATCCGAACTGCCACAAAATACCAAATTCGCAATAGCCTTCGTCATGTGCCTTGCGTTGGAAAATGCATCGATAAGAGCTTGACAGTTTTTTGGATGGCAGGCGCGGCCTAAGTAAATGAAATACATGTGACTTATTATATCGCGGAACTTGATCCGAAACTCCGCATCTTCCTCGGGAGTGTATTCCGCAGGCGGGTTGATTCCAAACATACCTTTAAGCTCCACAACATTTGACGGGACCGGATAGATACTATGAACAAACCGACGTTCTTCGTTAGACAAATAGATGAGTCCTTTGACCGAGCTGAAAATCGGCGCAAAGGTGCGCCAGAAATAAAACGGCGGCTCATCATGTGCCGTGCACACCAAGTATGATTTATGCGCGACCTTCGGCAACCCCATTGAAGTAGGGTAATAGAGGTACGTGAAGAACACAAATGAATCGAATTCATCTTGATGCAATTCTAGGTAATTCACAAGATTCGGAACAAGAGGTCCCTGATCGTCGAAATAGGCGCGCTCCTCGGCGAACGAACTCGTGTGCGACGTTATCTCGCGGCGGTAGGAAATCTGCGAAAAGCGAGCAAAATCGCGCTCCGCCGCAACCGGAAACCGCAGAACTGAAACCCCTTCGACCTCTTGCGAACCCTCGGGGTATTCGTTTGCCCAGGTTGTGTAATTGCGTGCGCAAGTGGTAAGTACTAACACATCGTGGAGTTTGCTGAGTTGCTTAGCATAAAGGCGCGCCAAGTACTCAGACCCACCTGCTAAATCTTCGCCGTAGCGCTGAACCACGATGCCAATCCGCATAAAAGTCCCTGCTACTGAAGGGAGCGTTCGTCCGGACCCTGCGGGTCGGCCACGATAAAAGCGCGAGTTTCCGTCTCAAATTTCAGAGCGTCCGGCAAGCCCTTAATCAGTGCCGCGACTATTACGTAATGGACGTACCTCTTAAAGTAAATCCAGACTTCGCGAGGTCGATAACCTTCGAGCGCCGGTTTGGGATTAAATGTTTCGATCACCGGACGAGTGATTTTCACAAATCCGATTTTACTCTGCGACGCTTCCATCGTCTTTGTAAATACGTCATTAGGGACCGCAATATCCTCACGTCCCAAGAGCTCAAGCAATTGAGCGCAGCTATGCGGGTCATCCTTGGCCGTCGAAGCAAGGTTTAAAATTACATTATGGCGAATTTGCGCCATAATGGACTCGGGCAATATTTTACTCATAGGTCAATTCGCTGAGAGAAAAAGGGCCAACACTTGAAACCGATCTTTTCAATAGTCATAACTGAATCTGGAATTATGAGCAAGCCTTGAACAGACCGTTGCGCCAAACTTTAGCAGCTGTTTAATAGGGTCAATTTGTTTTACCAAGAGAACGCCCCGAGAACCGAAAGCACTGTACCAAAGGCTTAAGCGTCTGGATTGACAATTTGGGCAATCGCGCCCTTTCCAATGCCCTCAAAACAATGAAGGCTCACAGTCCGATAGGAATAATCTCGCAATAACTCCGGCAATCGACAGACAAGGGTCTGGGTGATCGTTTCGATGCTAGTCTCGCCATCAATAACCAGCGTTCGATCCCGGGGGATCGTGCCGAAGAATTCGCCCTGACCACCGCGGTAGCGGATAGTCATCAAATCCCCCTCTGTATTGATCTGATTGCGCCCGACAATATGCACAGATGACTTGAGGATTTCTGAGGCGAATTGCTGCTCGATTTTGGGGGCACGTTTGTCATCAACATAGATTTCGATGAGGCTGCGATGACCATGGAACAGTCTCTGGCAATTGCCTTCATGCCCGGTGATCCCATGAGTGTAGCAAAAAAATACACCCTCGGCCGACTGCTCTTCACGCAAGGTTATACGAACATCATGAATGGACTCCGGCAGCGCCTCACGGCAAAGAATTTCAAGCTCCTGGCTCACCGTGTCGGCATTCACCGCATGCTCAAATAAATAGATGCTTGACCTTGGTCCCCGATAGGTCCATGTGCCGGACTCAAGCAGCAAATCATCGTTTTCCTCAGAAATATCAACAGCCGGCATCGCAACCAGCAACGCATGATCAATAGTGGTGCGAATCGTGGCTCGAACAATCGACTTGAGTTTGCTAAAATCCTCAACAAAACCATTGGCATCCAAGGGTCCCGAGATCTGGATATCGGCATACCAGGATTGGCCATAAATACCCGATTCGTCCTGCCAAATAGCGCAGTCGATGCGATCAACATCCTTAATAAACAAAATCGGGTGTTTGTTCATCATCCCTCAATCCAGCTGTGGTCAAACATCTGGAGATTTATAGTTAATGCTCGCTCGGGTCAAGCCCTTTAACGGTACCACCTTGAGGCAATACCAAGCGATTGGCTAAACGGCTCTTGCACTCATGGGCCTAGGGGATTATAAAATCGACTTCCAGAATGAACGAAGGACCTCTCGATAAATGAATACAAAACAAGAGATTAGGGTGCGGATCGCCCCTTCCCCCACCGGCGACCCTCATGTGGGGACAGCTTTTGTCGGCTTATTTAACCACGCCTTTGCCCGTAAAAACGGCGGCAAATTCATCTTACGGATCGAGGACACTGACCGCGCTAGGGCCAAGCCCTCCAGCGAGGCGATGATCGAACAAAGCCTATCATGGCTTGGCCTTGATTGGGATGAAGGCCCATCCAAGCCCGGCCCATACGGTCCATACCGACAGTCAGAGCGCCTTCCCATCTACAAAGAACATATCGCGCTCTTGGTTGAGCGCGGTGCCGCTTATCCGTGCTTTTGCACGGCCGAACGCCTTGAGGTAGTGCGCAAGCAGCAAAAAGAAGACGGCGCGCACAAGACCGGGTATGACCGTCATTGCCGCGACATTGACCGTCAAGCTGCCGAGGGACGAATCCGCCAGGGCGAAGCGCATGTCTACCGCCTAAAAATGCCTTTGACGGGCCAAGTTAGTTTTCGCGACGAGCTGCGCGGCAAAATAGAAATCGATGCCATGCAGCTTGACGATCAGGTCCTGATGAAAACCGACGGATATCCGACCTATCATCTCGCCAATGTCGTCGATGACCACCTCATGAAGATAACCCATGTGATCAGGGCCGAAGAATGGATTTCGTCCACACCAAAGCACGTCGTTCTTTATCAGGGCTTTGGCTGGGATGAACCTGTCTGGGTGCATCTACCCCTTCTTCGAAATAGCGACAAATCCAAAATTTCGAAACGCAAAAACCCTGTCTCACTCAACTATTTTCGCCGTGCAGGTTTTTTACCGGAAGCGCTGGTCAACTTCTTGGGACTCATGGGATGGTCCTTTGGCGGTGACCGCGAGGTATTTTCCCTAGCTGAGATGATCGAGGTATTCGACCTTTCAAAGATCTCTCTAGGCGATCCGATTTTCGATATGAAAAAACTAACCTGGCTCAACCAGCTCTATATGCACAAAATGGATGCGGATCAGTTTGCCGACTACCTTTTGCGCGAAGTTTTTTCCCGAGAGGCCCTTAAGCAGCTTCAGCCATTGGCTCTGGAACGTATGGCGCGCTTCGAGCAATTTGTCGATAACAATAGCTTCTTCTTTAACGGCGCCCTGTCTTACGCCGGGCTTGATATATTACCTAAAGGCAAAGACCTACCGGAACTCAAGAAAATGCTACGCGAACTGCTCGACGAACTTGACGAACTCTATGAGTGGCGAGCTGAAAAAATTGGCGAACTACTTGGTTCCTTTCGGGAAGAGATAGGTTGGAAGCCCAAGGATTTCTTCATGTCTGTCCGACTGATCGCTACCGGCCGCAAGGACTCTCCTCCGCTCAACGAAAGCCTTGAGATAATTGGCCGTGAGATGGTGCGATTTAGGGTGAGAGATTTTCTAGGGAGCTGTCAGGGCTGATTTTAGGTGTTAGCAGCCCACTATAACTGAAACAAATCAAGTCTACGAAGAGAGATTGGTTCCGCGTTTCTGTCATTCCGCGCTTCTGTGGTGATCCGATGCTCGTTTTTACCTCAGAAACGCGGAATAACGGAAACGCGGAATCTAATTTGGTGGCTAATTTTCTTTCGCAAACCGTTTTGTTTCACTATAGATCAATCAAGATAGGCTTTTAAAAGGCATTGCAATGCGGATTGGCGGTGCGCGGAAAAAATCGATGCGGTCGCCAAACTTCAGAGGCACCACGCCGCGCTGGCCATCAAGCGCCAGCACTGCCGACTCGTTCTGGTTTTCCAGTGAAAATTTTTCGGTATCAGGATCAAAGTACTGGTTCACAAGCTGAAACGAGGCTCCCGGCGGCTGATAGAGTTCGCGCACCATGTATTGAAAGCGCGTATCCTCCCGGCTCATCGCCTTACCTCCTGCTGCTTTCAGCCCAGCCGTGCTTCCCGTGGCCGTCGCAATCCAGACTCCGCTTGATTTATGAGACTCTGTGATACTCCCATGAGTGATCCGATAGCGGGTCGTGGCAGCAGGGTTATAATTGGCAAAAAGAAAATCATTGAGAATCGGCACGGTCTGCCGCTCCTGATGCTCTTCTGCAAAGTAAATTGTAGCCTTGATACGTGCACACTGGCTGAATTTAAGCTCGCCCCGCATAAACTGATCAAGCATGAGATCCACATCGCGGATCCCCCCGGCACACAGATATCCCACGCTGGACCCAGAGGAACGCACCCCGATCACCGGCGTGCCACTGAGTATCCTGTGACTTGCCGACAAAAGAGTCCCATCACCACCGACGCTAATGATAAGTCCATAATCATCGCCGTTAACCATGAGGTTAGCACGACTTATCTCGTCAAAGGGAATCCCGTGCTTCGCTAAACTCCGTTTCACCTGCTCGAGGCTCTCGTAATGTTCGCTGTGGGCAAGTTCGAGTTCTTCAATATGAATCGGCTCGAGTTTCTGCCGCGCGATCTGGGCCCTTACAACCTCACCATGTTGTTCATAATTCGTAGGCTTGGTGATAACGAGCGCTCTCATCGGCTTGCGGCTTTCTCAAACTTTACGGTTGCATCCTCAGCTTCCCGCTGCACTGTTGCGATTGGAATCAAACATTCGGAAACTTTCGTTAACCCAGACACTGCCGTTCATCTTGTACTTTTCCTTGATGGTATCATTAATGGCATTGTAAAGCGAGTAGGCTTCCGTGTACCTCTGAGTGGTTGCAATTTCATCAAGTTTCTCTGCAGTAAGTTTGCTCATATCAGGCTTTTCAAGAGATTTGAGCCTCAAGATAAACTTGCTTCCACTGATGTCAACCGCTTCACTAGTAAGCTGTCCTGGCTTAGTAAGCTTGAACACCGCCTCCTTAATCTCAGGCTTAGAACCGATACCTGGAACATAAGGTGATTCAGGTGAAAAGGGATTCGTTGTCGCCCAATGAATATCGAGCGCCTTTAGTTCCTGATCGATAGGCTTATTCTCTTTAATTAGGCTCAGCAGACTATTGGTCTTCTCAGTAGCAACGAGCGGGCCTTTTTGCTTTTTGATCATCGATTTGGCGATCTCGCGGTAGGCCTGGTCCTGTGGTGTGTCTTTCGCGTCTTTAACATCTATAACTTTGATCACATGGAAGCCAAATGGCGACTCAACCACACCGCTCACAGTTCCCTTAGCAAGTTCGAACGCCGCTTTACTGAATTCTGGCACCATGTCTTCATATTTAAAGTAGCCAAGACTACCACCACCTTTTTTCCCCTGTGGATCGTCGGTGAACTCTTCTGCTAGGATTTTAAAATCCTTTGCATTCGGCTCAGTCGCAAGTTTTTGGATATTTTCGGCTCGTTTTTTGGCTTCCTCTTTGCTCCGCTTTGCGGCATCGCCGCTGGCATTGCGAGCACCAGCAAAGGAAGATAAGATATGGAGAGCATGAACCTTTTTGGGAGTGCTAAATTCCCCTTTGTTCTGCGCGAAGTGGTCCTCGACTTTTTTCTTGTTGTCGGCCTCTCCCAAAAATTTCGTCACTTCATCTTCCGTAACCTCGACAGTGAGCTTATTTGGATCGATTTTCAGATATTCGACGTCATACTTAGTTTCCGCAATCCGATAGTTCCAGGTGGAAGCAGCATGGGGAACGAAATATGATTCGCTGATGAATCTCCGGAATTTGTCCGAAACCATGCTGCGCTGAAGCTCTTCCTCAAAACTTTTTTCCGTGTATCCTTGCGAGTTCAGGTATTGGTCAAAACGGGCCGGATCAAATTTGCCTTTTTCATCTTTAAAGGCCTCAGCCTTACCGATCAATTCGGCGATCTCATCCGAGCCAACGGAAATGCCACTCTTCTCGGCTTCACTGACCAGAATAAGCTCATCAACAAGTTGATCAACAACATGGGACGAGAGATTGAGCGACTTGGGGTCAAACTTGTCCTTCATCTGTTGCTGGTAGCGTTCGTAGACATTGCGGTACGTCCGTCGGAAAGAGGCTGCTGAGATCTCATGTCCCGCAACTTTGACAGCATCTCCGCTGGGCAACAAACTGCCACCACCTTGCCTGCGTGGGTCACAAACGCCAAAAAATACCATGGCCCCCAACGCCGCCAGAAGCACCGTATAAGTCAGGCTATTTTTCCAAACTGTCTTTGCGTTGAGATTTTCAGATTTAGACCACCGAAACATGCGCCGTCCTCATTGCTGAATAATTTATTTAGTAAGCTTGCGCCTGTGCCCCGACAAAAATAAAGGCAAGCATCCTAATTACCACACAATTATGGACGACGCATGCGCCTTTGCTGACATTTTAAAAAAATACCTCTAATATTGACATCTCCAGGTTGGCTAGTCCGCACTTTCATGATTAAATCGGTTCATGATCTGTTCTTTCAGGAGAAAACGGAATGATATTTGATTGGTTGGCGGGAATGTTCTCTAACGACCTTGCTATCGATCTCGGTACAGCTAACACTCTCGTTTATGTAAAGGGCAAAGGTATTGTTACCAATGAGCCCTCAGTGGTAGCGGTACAAAGGGATAGCCGAGGCGGTAAAAAGATCCTTGCAGTCGGAAAAGAAGCAAAAGATATGCTGGGTAGGACGCCAGGCTCGATCGTGGCCGTGCGCCCCATGAAGGACGGAGTCATTGCCGACTTTGAAATCACCGAAGCGATGCTACGTTACTTTATTGAACGAGCCCACAATCGAAGGACTATGGTAAAGCCTCGGATTATCATATGCGTGCCTTATGGTATCACCGAGGTCGAAAAGCGCGCGGTTAAAGAATCGGCGGAGTCCGCTGGTGCCCGCGAGGTTCACCTGATCGAAGAGCCCATGGCTGCGGCAATCGGCGCCGGGCTTCCTATTTCGGAGCCGAGTGGCAATATGATCGTCGATATCGGTGGCGGTACCACAGAAGTGGCTGTGATTTCGCTAGCGGGCATCGTTTACTCCAAGTCTGTTCGCGTGGGCGGTGACAAGATGGATGAAGCGATTGTCAACTACCTGAAAAGAAAGTACAATTTGCTCATCGGTGAGCGAACGGCCGAACAGATCAAGATAGGCATTGGTACAGCTTATCCTGACGAAGAGGTGCGTTATATGCATGTGAAGGGCCGCGATTTGGTCGCTGGTATTCCGAAGACCATCAAAATCGGGTCAGAGGAAATCCGCGAGGCTATCGCCGAGCCGGTCAATACAATCGTTGAGACCGTTCGTATCGCCTTGGAAAAAACGCCGCCAGAATTGGCTGCGGATATTGTGGACAAAGGAATCGTCTTGGCTGGTGGTGGCGCGCTAATCCGCGATCTCGATGTTCTTTTGCGTGAAGAAACCGGCCTTCCGATTATGATAGCCGAGGATCCCTTGACTGCAGTTGTATTAGGAAGCGGCAAAGCCCTGGAGCAGATCGACATCCTTAGCGAAGTTATGATACGTTAAGTTTGTTGCGCGTAGGGGAGAGGCATGCTGGGTTGGAATTTTCGGATCGTTTGGAAGATCTTGGTTGTAGCCTCCCTGCTCTCTCCTTTCGTTTTATTTTCATCTTCACTCAAGTCTAACAAGTCTAACAATGTCATCGGTTGGGCTGCGGACAATTTCATCTACCCGATTCAGTACGTTTGGTTTAAATCGCTTCAATTTGTAGGTGATACCTGGGCTCACTATATCGACCTGAGCCACGCAGCTCAAGAAAATGCTGAGCTGCGCCACAAGCTCGAAGTGCTCAACGCGAGCTTACTCGATTACCAAGAAACTCACGAGGAAGTTGGTCGGCTAAGACAAATGCTGGGCTTTAATGTACATCATAAGGGGGAACATATCGTGGCCGAGGTTGTCGGCATGCCAAAGAATACCCCTTTTGAAATTCTGAGAATATCGAAGGGCAGCAATGCAGGCATAAGAGTCGGCATGTCGGTGATTAATGGCGTGGGTGTTATAGGCCGCGTGATCAAAACGGGGCTTTATCATTCCGATGTCCAGCTGCTGGTCGATGGCAACTTCTATATCGATGTTCTTTTGCAGCGGACGCGCGCCCGTGGAGTTCTTAGTGGCGATTTCAGTTCGCGTTGCACGTTAAAGCTCAACCGGGGAGCCGAAGTTAGAATCGGTGATACGATCGTCACGTCCGGCTTGGTTGGCAGCTTCCCAAAGGGCATTCCTGTCGGCAAAGTCGTCCGAATCAGCTACGAACTCGATAATATCACACAGGTGATTTCAGTTGAGCCCTGGGTCAATCCATCCCAGGTGGAAGAAGTGGTTGTGCTCAAGGATATTGACGCCAATGTGCAGAAAATCCTTGATACGGCAGGCGAATCCTGGCTCGAGCAATCGATCGAATCCGCAGGGAGAGGTCGTGGGTGAAAAATTACTTCATTTGGCAAAAGAACAATTGGGATAGGTTCCGCGAGGTTCTACCGGAATACTATCCTAGTCCTCATACAGGAAAACTTTGGCTCGATATCGTCTACCTGATCCTTCTGATCGCCTTGCAGGTTTCGGTACTTCGTACAATAACCGGCGCATTCCGCGTCATTGATCTGATCACTCCTTGGTTTGCAATAAGCGTCCTACGCAAGCGCCCGGTGACAGCCACGGTATATGCTGTATTTGCCGGATTCATCCTGGAATCGCAGTACACGCTTCCCATGGGCACCTACTTTTGCGCGTACTGGATCATAAGCAACTTGATTGTGCAGGTAAGACCGGCCTTGTCGTGGCGCTACTCCTCATCCTGGTTGGCATTATTTGGATTTGCATCGTTGTTTGTCGCTGTTTTCGAACTGTTCATGGTTCTTTTCATCTCGGGAAAGCTTCCTACGGATCCCATGTATTTTGGTGCTGCCGCACTAAGGATTTTGGTGGCCATCGCGTTTGGTATGGTCTTGTGCCGCCAGTGGCTCAAATTTGATGCCGAGGAGCCCGTTCCGACATGAAAATAGGCATCCGCAGCGATAAGGGGGTGGTCGAGGGTCGCTTTTTATGGGCCAGCGTCTTTGTTATGGTGGTCTCCGCGGCATTGGGCTTTCGGCTATGGTATGTGCAGATCTTTAAGGGTGACTATTACCGCCTCGTTTCCGAAAGAAACCGCGTGCGACGCATCGAGATTTCGGTTCCTCGCGGGATCATTTTTGATCGGAATGGCGAGGTAGTTTTGGGCAACCGACCGTTTTTTGATCTGGTCTATATTCCGCAGTATGTCAAAGACAAGGATGACACATTTAGAATCCTGTCAAGGCTCATGAATATACCAATCGAAACATTTGAGAAGCGCCTAAAATCATCTCAGGGTCGGCCAAGCTTTTTGCCGGTGAAGCTACAGCGCAACCTTACACTTCATCAAGTCTCCATTATCGAGAACAATAAAGTTTTTCTTCCGGGCATAGAAATCAAAGTCGAAGCACGCCGCGACTACACGCCTGAGATCCCGCATCACATGATTGGCTATCTCCGCGAGGTTGACAAAGAGATGCTAGCGCAGAACGATAGTCTCTACCGCGACAATCCCTACCTACCAGGAGACTTGGTGGGCAAGCAAGGACTTGAAATGCGATGGGAACAGTATCTACGAGGCAAACGCGGTTACCGCCTTGTCCAAGTCGATGCTTTTGGTCGGCAGATCAGCGCCAATGCGGATCAAAGATTCGATTTTCCAGTCACGCCCGCAGAGGCCGGAAGCGATTTGGAACTGACTCTTAATTTTGAACTGCAAAAAACAGTTAAGAAAGCGTTTAGCGGCAAAAACGGGGCGGTCGTGGTACTTGATCCACGCACGGGCGAAATTCTTGCGGCCTTAAGTGGACCCGAGTTTAATCCCGAGATGATGCAGTCGGGTCTGTCGCGCGAGGATTGGAAGCAGCTGAGTTCAAATCCATTCAAACCTTTTCTCGACAAGACGACCGGCGGGGAGTTTTCCCCGGGTAGTGTGTTTAAACCGATCATTGCCATTGCGGGGTTAGAAGAGGGAATCTTGAACCCCAACACAAAAGTATTCTGCTCGGGATCGTTTAGGCTCGGCAATCATACATTTTACTGCCACGAACGCAAAGGTCATGGCACAGTCGATCTAAAAACCGCAATGATGAAGTCGTGCGATGTGTTTTTCTATCAACTTGGGGTTGAACTCGGCGTTGATCGGATCGCACGTTATGCCAAGGCCTTTGGCCTGGGAGAACGCCTTGGGGTTAATATCAATATGGAACGGCCAGGGCTTATCCCCACCAGTGCCTGGAAGGAATTAGCGCACCGCTTTCCTTGGGCCGTGGGGGATACTCCGAATATAGCGATCGGACAAGGCTATGTGCTTACCACTCCGATTCAGATGGCTTCCATGTATGCGGCTATTGCTAATGGCGGAACGATCTATAGACCCTATGTGGTTCGCAAGGTGACCAGTCCTGTCGGTAAAGTGCTGCTAACTCAGTCTCCAGAAGTTGTGAGGCAGGTAACCAATGTAAAACCGGCGTCGTTTAAATTAATTCGCGATCTCTTGCAAGCTGTTGTCATGGAGCCGGGCGGAACAGGCAGCCGAGCTCAGGTCAAGGGGCAAATGGTCGCTGGAAAATCGGGCTCAGTGCAGGTCGTTAGTTTGAAAAGAAACCGCAATCAGAGCGATGTAAGCATGAGTTGGAAAGAGCACGCAATCTTTGCGGCTTTTTCTCCGGTCGAGAACGCAGAAATCGTTGTCGCCATAATGAGCCAAAACGACAACATTGGCGGGGGAGGGAAGGCCGCAGCACCCGTGGCTCAGCAGATTATTGCGCGATATTGGGAGTTAAAAGCCAAGGCGAACGTTCCCAACAATCTGACAATATCCAACGCGAACCCAGCAAAAGAAGGCGCCAATGCCACTACCCGATGATGAATCCAAAGTGTTTCTTATGCCAGGCGAGCAGATAAAAAAGCCGCACTCGGTACGCGTCACCATAATCATTTTGATTGCTGCGATCTTGACCCTGATGGGAATCATCAATCTCTATAGTGCGAGTTATGGGCCCAGCTACTTTTTAAATCAGGTCAAAAATCTGGTCGTTGTTATTCCGGCTTTTTTAGCAACGGCTTTTTTACTACCGATGCGTCGAGTGAACGCCGCATCATGGTGGATCTATGGGGCTGTGGTACTCTCTCTCGGCGGCGTGTTGGTGATCGGCAATATCGCGGGTGGGGCGCAGAGATGGATCAGAATCGGAGGATTTGGATTTCAGCCTTCAGAATTCGCCAAGCTTACGACGGCGATTATCACCGCAAATTTTTTCTCGTCCCAGCGCTTGCCATTTCCTTACCGTATCCGAGATCTTTTGCCGATTCTTTTGACCATCGGTTTAATTTTTGTACTCATTTTCTTACAGCCTGACTTCGGAACTGCAGGATTATGCGTGCTTATTTTCCTTTGTCAGGTAGCTTTCGTTCGCATCGACCCGCGTAGCGTCATGATCGTAGCCTTGGTTGGGCCTGTGTTAGCCGTGTTGGGTTGGGTGTTTGCCTTGATGCCATATCAAAAAATGAGAATTCTCAACCTCTTCAACCCAAACCTTGACCCCCAGAATACAGGTTACAATTCATTGCAGTCTTTGATTGCTATCGGTAGTGGAAATGGTTTTGGAAAAGGCTACATGCAGGGCACACAAGCGCAGCTGAAGTTTTTGCCAGAACGGCACACGGACTTTGTATTTTCCGTTCTTGCCGAAGAACACGGGTTTCTAGGCTGCGCGCTGGTGTTTGGGTTCTTTGTTATTCTCATTTACCTGGCCTTGGAAATAGCCCGTCAAGCGAAGGATACGTTTTGCTCCTTGCTTGCGGTCGGAATAGCCTCTTTTTTATTCTTAGAATTCGCGATCAATGTGGCTATGGTGCTTGGGGTGTTTCCGGTCGTTGGCGTGCCTTTACCTTTTTTCTCTTATGGTAGCTCGAACCTATTTACGGTTTGCGTCTCTTTGGGGCTTTTGATATCCATAAATCGCGAAATCCAGCTCGACCGCGACCCGAGGAGGAACAGCAATGTCAACTATCCGGTATTTACTCAGCAAAATCGGTAATGCCCCGAATCCCGAATCAATCCTGAATCAGCATGTTTTCCCAGGCCTCACCGATAACCAGATCACGCGGATCAAGAACCAGGGCCTACCGTTTTACCGCGGCAAAGTTCGTGAACTCGTGCAGGTAGAGGATAAGCTCTGGGTCTATCATACGGACCGGTTGTCGGCATTTGACAAATTTATCGCGCTCGTTCCCTACAAGGGCGTGTTACTCGCCCGCTTGTCCGAATTCTGGCTCAAACGTGCAAACGACTTTTTCCCCACCCACTATTTAGGCATGCCGCACGAACGAGTGCTGCTGGCCGAGGCTCTGGAGCCCATCCGTGCCGAGGTGATCGTTCGCGGCTACCTCGCAGGCAGCATGGCCAGAGCCTATCAAAAAGGAGTTCGTAGGTTTTGTGGCGCGCAGCTTGACGAAGGCCTCTCAGAATTTCGTGCACTACCAAAAGCAATCATTACCCCAACCACCAAAGCTGCTGCTTACGAACATGACGAAGACGTCAGTCCCAATGAGTTGATTGCTCGCGGTATTTGCACCGCAAAGGAGTGGGACGAGATTCAAGATATCGCACTTAACCTCTTTAGCTGGGGCCAAAAGATCTACGAGGAGCATGGCTGGATCCTGGTTGATACTAAATATGAGTTTGGGCGTGATAAGACAGGGCGCATCAAAATCATCGACGAGATTCATACCCCAGATTCTTCACGGCTGTGGCAGCAGAGTACCTACACCGAGCGACTGGCGCAGCACAAGGCCCCGATCATGCTCGATAAAGAGAACGTGAGGAGATACCTCATGGATCGCGGTTTTTCGGGTGAAGGCGCGGTCCCCCCTATTCCGGCCTCAGTGCTAATCGAATTAGCCCAAGTTTATCTTGGAGTGTATGAAGGGTTAAGGGGGAATGAGCTCGAACATTTCGCCGACGTTATTCCCCTACCAATAAAAAATTGACAAATTGAATTAAATATTTCTTTAAATTCAATATATTGCTACTCACTGATTAAAGCTTTGCACCAATGCGACGAAATAGTCTCCGGAAATTGTTCCGATCCGGAGGCCGATATGTCAAAGAAACCAAATTTAGAATCCCTAGCCAAAGACACAGGCGCCCCAGTAGGCCTGATAACCTCACTTCTCTTCGGCGTACCTTTTCTCAGCGCGGTTGTCGCGATTGAAATCATGGTCAGCGGCATGCCCATGGCAGGCTCTGTTGTGATGCTTTCGCTTCTGATTCAAGGCTTGTCATTTTGCTTCTATTGGCGGCGTATGTCCGACTCTGCCGCCAAGAAGTTTGTAGGCTTTGCCTTTGTTGCACTCACATGGCTCTTCATGTTCGGTATTACAGCCGCCAGTATTTTGAGCATGATCTCTCATAGCAACATTGATTTTCTCAAAACTATTTACCTCACGACCGTTTGGGCGCAGGCAATTTTAGGCCTTCTTTTTGCAATCATATGGGGGGTGCAGGTTTCGGGAAAAGTTAGGTTTCAGACGTTTGGCATGGCGACCAGTGTCATACTACTAGGCCTGATTTTAGTCGGTATCACAAGCTTGAATTCCGGATTTGACAGCATCAAGCAACTATCTGCCAAAGTTCCCGGCCAGCATCCAAAGCCTAGCGATACCAAACATCCAAACCATGCTGGTCACGGTGATCAAGCGGCTCATGCCGGCGACCACGGTGATCAAGCGGCTCATGCCGGCG
>CAZOSN010000003.1:67679-75408 GCA_964582405.1 uncultured Oligoflexales bacterium
ACGGTGATCAAGCGGCTCATGCCGGCGGCCACGGTGATCAAGCGGCTCATGCCGGCGGCCACGGTGATCAAGCGGCTCATGCCGGCGGCCACGGTGATCAAGCGGCTCATGCCGGCGGCCACGGTGATCAAGCGGCTCATGCCGGCGGCCACGGTGATCAAGCGGCTCATGCCGGTGGCCACGGTGATGACCACTTTAGTCACATCAGCCAAGCCGACCATCCGCCCGCAGATCCGCATGCTGCGGGTCACGGCGATCACAAAAACAGTGGTAATCCAGAGAAGCCACACTGGAGCTACGAGGGAACAGAGGGACCCGAAGCATGGGGGAAAATGGCTAAATCGTACGAACTATGCAAAATTGGTCATAATCAATCACCCATTGACATCTCACGCCATTCCAAGGTGGTTGGGATTACCAAGATATCTTACAAAGAGTCCCTGCTTCAGGTCATCGACAATGGTCACACGCTTCAGGTTAATTTTGGGCCGGATAGTTTTGTAACGATCGACTCTCAGATATTCCAGCTCGTGCAGATGCACTATCATAGCACCAGCGAGCATACCGTAAACGGCATCAGTTATCCTCTCGAGTTCCATCTCGTCCACAAAGATGCTAAAGGAAATCTCGCTGTACTAGGAGCATTGGTCGAACTTGGCGACCGCAATCCCGAAGTCGATAAGATCATCCACCTCGCACCTAAAACCAAAAACGTTCCCAACTCGATGTCGGGTGTAAACATCAACCCGAACGAATTCCTGCCCCGAGAAAAATCGGTTTATCGCTACACGGGCTCACTCACAACTCCCCCATGCTCCGAAGGGGTAAATTGGAATGTCTTTGCACAAACCATCACGATGTCAGCTGACCAGATCGCGGCATTGAAGGGGTTCTATGGAAAAAACAATCGACCAGTTCAAGACTTGAACTCTCGTCAGATCGGAGTCATGCCAGGACAGGTGGGACACCACTAAGAGCCTTTTTAAACAGGCTCTTAGTGGTGTCCGAGGCGCATCAAATCAGGCATCCTTCACCAAGAAGCTCAGCGACTGGATTGACGCCAATCGTTTGAGTACAGTAGAGACGAATATTGGTGCATCGTCGGTTCTAGCCCTACAAAATCGATTGAGCTCGCGACAATAGTAGGCTCAAACAAAATTGGAAGGATAGGTAATTCCTGCACAAACTGCACCATAAGCTCTCGGCACAGCTCGTAAGATTTGCTTGAATCCGAATTCTCATAACGCCTCAAGATATGATCCACCTGTTTATTGGCCCATCCCGCTATATTCTTTCCGCGATAATCATTACTACGCGAAGGGATTTCTTTCGAACTAAAAACCTCGTAGGGAAAAATGCCCGGGACAGTCTGCCAAGTCATCAACGCCGCATCAGTGAACTTTGCCTTGGACAGAAATTCCTCGGAATAAATAGCGCTCGGAGCCGGGTCGGCTTTGATCTGAATTCCAAGAATTCCCCACTGGCGGGCGATTATCCTAAAAGCCTGCGACTTGATTGGGTCGTCGGGGTAGGTGAGATTTATCCGCAAAATCTCGCCATTTTTCTTTGCTCTTTGCCCTTCCTCATTCAAAATCCAACCTGCCTCCGTTAACAATTCCTGCGCTCGCGCCAGATTCAACGAAGGACGGTCATTCAACGGGCACATTTGATCAGAGGGGTGACCGAAGCTTACGGTAGGCCATCCTTTTCCATGGTAGATCTGTTCATTGAGCTCTGCCCGATCTAAGGCCAAACTCAAGGCTTGTCGGACCCTGAGATCGCTAAACAATGGGTTCCTAAGATTGAGGACTATCGCATCAAGGGCAGTCCCGACCAACTCATGGATGATTACTTCGCTTGTTTTCCTTTTTGCCTCTAGAGCGGGAAGCCAGGGCCCCAAAAGCCATTGCCGCAGACTAGGTAATGCCACAAACGGAGAGGCCGTTTCGGGAGTTTTTTCAGCGCTCAGAAAACGAACGGCACCAAATTCGGGCTTTGCCCCCTTGAAGTGAGGATTCGGGCTGAGATCAATCTTATCCTTTTGCCAGCTTTCTATTCGCCACGGGCCATAGCTTAACATAGGCGCTTTTAATGGCGGGATAAGTCGTAACGCGAGACTCTGAGAAAAATGGCGCCAATTAGAACTTAATACTAGGCTGAATTTTCTCGGATCATCCTGATCGACAATGACCTTACGAAAGATCTGTCCCAAAACTGGGAGTTTGGTTTTGAGAGAATTGATCGTGGCTTTAACATCGAGTCCCGTTACTGGCTTGCCATTTTCCCAATAGTAATCACCTCTGATCTCCCACGGTCCAGAGACATAATGAACCGCATTTTTTTCACTCTTTGATATCACCTTGGTCGTACTTGGAATCTCTTTGCAGACTCTACATGCCCACAGCCAGTCTGGATTCATGGCGATAAAAGGTGGATGAGTTAGGTTGAGCGGCGCGACATCTTCGCCTGGTACCTGCTCCTGCCAGCGTGGCAACTCCTCCGGGAAATTGGCATAAATCGTCAGCAATTGTTTGGCAGAACCATCTGCTGATAAGGCAAGATTGCTCAATCCAATGATGAGACCAAAAAGCGAGTGCTTTAAAATATTCAACACGACGTCCAAGGTTTCTTGTTTAAATACAGCCAGTTAAATAACCGGCATCGAAAGCAGCTAAGGCCTTCTCCTATCCATACCGATCCCTAACCAGACGCCTGAGCGAAAGCACCAGCAACGCGCCCCAAGGAGTGAAACGACGTAGGATCTCCCACGGGTCATGCAAGTAATTTCAGCACGTTGCCGAGGAAGATCCTTCCTCACTTCGTTCATCCGGGCCTCGTCACTGGCACAAAACCAAGTTTCGGGCTAGCGGCTCATCAACCGATTATACTTAGAGGATCCAGTTTGCTCAAGGAGAAGGAAAATTGGCTTCAAAAGCCCAACATCTCATGGCGCTTGGTCGCAGCCGTCATTACAGTTTGGTTTTCCCTGCTACTTGGCATCGACCGCGCAGAAATTTTTGGCGATCTGAAATCCAGCATTTCTCGGCCATTCGACTTCCGCACGCGCGAACTCCTAGGTCGTACTCCCTCCCTCAACCCCACGATCAAAGTCTTCGCCATTGATGATGCCACGGTTAGTTACCTAGGTCGACCAAGCCCATCAACCAAGCAATGGGCTGACCTTCTGAAAGCTATCGACAAAAGCCAGCCGCAGATGATCGTGATCGATGGTTTATTTTCGATCGCGGACGAACCAAGTGGATCCCTGGACGTGATGCAAAACGCAATCGCATCCATGGAGGCATTAAAAACGCCAGTCTACGTCGGAGCTTTTGTAGCACCTGCACAAATCAGCGGACGAAAAGAATTGATCCTTTCAGACCCTCGTTACTCCTACAAAAATCTTATTCAAGCCGCTGACCAAAGAGAAGTGGCTATTTTAGCCAAAGACGTCACCAGGGGACATTACGTGTATGGTCCAGATCCAAGGCTAAACCAAGCTCTAAGCCGCGTGGGTCATATCATGTATAGTGGCGATACTCTGATCTCACTCTTTGCTCATTTAGACGATCGAGTTCTCCCCCATTTGATGGTAGCACCTTGGGAGGCCAAACTTGGCGAGAATGGATTCGAGATCAATCACAAACATGTGCCTTCTTTTCCCAATGCAAAAGTTCTGGTGAACCTCGCACCGTTTAGAAGCTACCTAAAATCGACCTCATCGCTCATAACAAATTTCGAACGATCCAGGCGCGGCGAATCAGCATTGGGAATCAATCCTGGAGACTATGTGTACATAATGCCCGCTTTTTTCACTGGCAATACCGACTTCAAACAAACGGCTTTTGGCATCATGCCTGCGGGTTATATCCACCTTGCCGTCCTCAATTCAATACTGAACGACAGTTGGTTGAAGCCGGTGCTCGCTGAGGAAATTCTGCTCATCCTAGCCTGTATACTAGGCGCACTTCTCGCAAAAACAGTAGGGCCGGTAGGTCTTGGGGTCGGCGTTGGCTTTGGTATCTTGGGTTGGTTGAGCCTTGATGTCTTCCTATTTAGCTATTACGGAGTTGTCCTGCCGTGGCTATTGCCTGCAATGGGCTTTTTAGGTTCTGCCGTATCCCTCTTCGTAGAAAAATCCCGTATCGCAGACCGGAAAGCCCAGTTTATACGCAATTGTTTGGACGGCGTAATTTCCGCCGACCAGATCGAAAATATCGCCAAAAACCCAGAGCTTCTGACTTTTTCAGCTCGTGAGCAAGTCGTAACTGTCATGTTCATCGATGTGGTCGGATTTTCGTTGGTCGCCGAAAATCAACTACCGCGCATTGCCTTTGACCAGCTCAAATTCATCCTTGGCGAGATCACAACCACTGTGCATTCCCATGGTGGCATCGTCAATAAGAACCTGGGCGATGGTCTCCTTTGCTTTTTTGGCTATTCGATCGAACAGGGTCGATCGACATCCGATCATGCTGAAAAAGCTATCGAATGCGCTATTGAAATTCAGACTAAAAATCTTCCCAAAACCATCCGTGAGTACGAAAAAGGTTTGCCTGTCTATCCATTAAGGATAGGGATAAACACGTCGAGTGTTTTTCTCGGTAATATTGGGACAGATGATCGGATTGATCTTACTATCGTTGGAAACGGAGTAAACTTTGCCAAGCGATTGGAAGGAGCCTGCACCATTCATTCGATACTCATGGGCACGACGACCAAGGAGCTAATTCAACCACTTGAGAAATACAACGAAGGACTATCGCGACGCTATATTGAAATCAAGCACCATATGGCCATGATCGAGTCGTGGGAGTATGATCCGTTCCATAACATGCCTGAACAGCGCGCCATAGCCCTTGAAGCTCACAAAGAAGCTATCGCACGCGTGCGCGAAGACGAAAGATGGGAAGTGCCAGAAGATTCACCTTTTGTGCTCAGGACCAATATCGGTACCGGAAAAGTTCTTAATTATTCAAGAAAAGGCATGAGTATCTGGCTTGAAATCGAAGTTATCGTAGGAACGTTCCTAAAAGTTCGGCTCGACGATCAAACTGGAGAATTGAACAAAACCATGGCCCAGTTCGGTGCTGACGTGATCGTAACCGAAGTTTGTTGGTGCCTTCCCTACTTAGGAGGGTATACTTTCGGATTGAAATACCGTGAGCTTAGCGATATTCAACTCGCTAGCCTCCTTCATACACTCAGAAAGTTCTCTAATATCGATGATGCGTCCGTTGCTATTAAATCTGCATCGTAAGATGAGCCTCCCCACAGTAAGCTTGCCCCTGCCGTGGCTCGCGAGCCTGCTGCTTTTCCTAATTCTATCAAGTGAAGTTCATGCCTGCCCAGGGATCCTTTGGGGTGATGAGGTTATCAAAAATCTTGGACCAGCTAACCGCCAAACGCTTGCTTTGTATATCCTCAAGTCCGGCGCCTGGTATGATATCTCGCTACAAATTGACCCCGTCGATAAAAACGGCAAATTCATGTTTTTTCCTGACCACAAATGGGAAAAAGCCAGCCTTGCCCCCCTTGACCGTCTGACGTTTGACTATAGCGAGTTCGGAGCTAGGCGCACCCGTGAACCGTTCCCATGCAGCAGCAACGTAGCACTCGAAGTCAACGCACCCAATGGCAACAAAGCCTACTTTATCAATTGTCCAAATAAACCAAGACCCGATCACCCCCTCGTAGCCAGCCATGACACTCGCCGTTCTGAGATATCGACGTCGGTTTACCGCTACCGCTATGCCCCTTATAATCACCTACTTTTTGACGAGCTAAACCTTGGCGCAAAGCCCATAGCAGCCCAATCTGATCAGTTCATATTTGCCGACTTGATCAACTTCTTCTCGCTGACTTTTGGCGCCAAGGATTTTGACGCCAAAATCGAGTTTGAACGAACGGGCCCCGTCGCTCTCGTGGGAAGACTGACTTTTGTCTTAAAGATTCTGATGTTTTCAATCGACCTTCATTTGTATCCAGAAGTGTCGTTTTTTAAGGACGCTGTGCATGTACCTATGGTCATGCAATCACCAGTAGATGCGCCAAGCTATGTCCATCGTGGCAGCGGACTGTTCTACTCCTGGGTCGCGGGTCCAGGCGTCTCTTGGCTGCGAGATCAATCGCGAATCCCACCCTACGGCAAAGACCCACGCGCAGCCTTGGAGTACTGCGACGCAAATCAATGCTATTTTTCTATCAAAGCCAGAGATGGAGGCGATTTTTTTGCGTTAGATTTCACGATCCTTAGATCTTTGGTGGCCAAGGGCTTTTTTCCGCAAATCATCTGGGACCTCGATGAGCTAGAAAACAAGCTCAAGATGACGGTAAGTAAGTTTCCGGCTCGGAATCGAATCGGCGTTTTCTTCGAAATCTCTGGTCTCGCCGAAGGTGCTCACCTTTGGGACTTCTGGCTCAGATTTGGAAAAACACTGGCTGAGCTTGACGGAATGTGCAGCTACACGCAGCAACCCAATACCGCAAAAGTCCCGCCGTAAGCTTCGATTTAACGCGGATGGGACACGGATTTATCGACTCGAATGCTCGCAACTACGATGAAATCTGCGAATATCTACGTTAAATCGGCGACATCTGCGTCTAGGTAGTCGCTGCCCCGAAATGGGAGAGAAAAGGGGACAAAGTGGAGCATAAGAGGGAGCGATGCTTGGGGGGGATGGGATTTAGAAGAAATTTGGCTGGGTTAGAGTCTCTTTTTAGAGACGAAGATTTTTTTCGAAGATGTTTTGACTTGAGCATCGCTACATTCTTAAATCTGATTTAAGCAATCGTCGTGCCACATTTAGGTCATTAGACAAGAATTTGCTCAAACCCCTGAAAAGACTTAGGGTAGGTCGATTGTAGGTGACATTCAGGTGGTTTTTCCCTATCAGCCGGTATAGTTCTGGGCTTTGATTCACTAAGACTAAATCACAGCTGATCTCAGCGAACGGCTGATCCCTGAGGTCGAAATTTCCCCGGTATCAATGAAAGAGACGCGAATTCATTGAAGAATATCATTCGAATCATCTGGCATACGCTTCCGCTCATCCCCATCTTCCTCCATCTTTGGTATGCGGCCTTTGCCTTGATTCTGCTCGTCCTCCTCGCCTACATCAAAACCCAGAAACTAGCGATCAGCATCGCCGCGCTCAATTCCCAGCCTAGCCTTTCGCTAGCTGCACAAAAAGAGGTCCTCGCACTTCAGCGCGTGCGTGCGCGATGGCTGGCACTGACTTTTTTGCCGCAACATCGCGATGATTAACAGCCTTTGACATCTAAGCTTGGTGAGATAGACTATGGCCTCCCGGTCTAGCGCCACATTTAAAGCGTCGCCTTACCGGGGATATTAAGCCTTACTCCGATAGGTAAGGTGAGTCTTACATCTAATTTTTGGGGGATTAAACGACATGAGTTTCAAATTGCCAGCGCTGCCCTATGCCATGGATGCCCTTGCTCCGCACATTTCAGCGGAAGCCCTAGAATTCCATTATGGCAAGCATCACCAAACTTA
Organism: uncultured Oligoflexales bacterium; assembly: GCA_964582405.1. GTDB lineage: Bacteria > Bdellovibrionota_B > Oligoflexia > Oligoflexales > Oligoflexaceae > CAZOSN01. The sequence goes on from CAZOSN010000003.1 coordinate 75,196, forward strand.
CCTCACGAACCTTAACAACCTTACACAAGGCAGCCCTAATGCCGAAAAATCACTTGAGGAATTAATCAAAACCTCATCAGGCGGTTTGTTCAACAACGCAGCCCAGGTCTGGAACCATAGCTTCTATTGGGAATGCTTGGCACCTGCCAGCAAGGCCGGAGGCGAGCCGACGGGACGAGTCGCCGAGCTGATGAGGAAAAGCTTCGGAGACTT
>CAZOSN010000004.1:0-71947 GCA_964582405.1 uncultured Oligoflexales bacterium
GTGATATCGTCATTTCGGACTTTTGTGGCGCCGGCATTATCGCCTATTAGTTAACACCAAAACAAAACCGCGGGTATTTTACTAATGACCCCCCGTTTTGCTGACAGATAAATCTAGTTCTACTGACCATCCCGCTTCAGATGGGCCGCAAAAAGTGCGGCATAGATCTTTTCGATTTGGTCACTCACTCGGATCATGCTTGTGGTCAGTTTCTCAAAAACTTCGAGGAGCTCGGTTAGCTTTTCACGGTCACTTCTTGGCATTTTTTGGCCCTCGTTTAACGTTAGTGCGCTTTGCAGCTTCCATGCTGCGATAAGAATCGGCATTGATTTTGAAGATATCGGCATGGTGCGTTAGGCGATCTACTAGAGCGGTGACGCAAGCGGCGCCTTGAAATACTTGTCCCCACTCCTTGAAAGCCAAGTTTGTGGTCATCACAATCGACCCGGTTTCATAGCGCTTGGAGACAATATCAAAAAGTAGATCCGCAGCCCGATTATCATAGGATAGATAGCCCAATTCATCGATGACCAATAGATCTGGCTGGACATAGCGATTGAGACGCCGCTGTAGGGCCGGAGTACTTTCCTGGGACGCTAGATCTAACACAAGGTTGGCCGCCGTGGTGAAGAGCACCTTTTGACCCTGCATCACGGCGTTGAATGCGATATTTTTGGCAATTTGGGTTTTGCCAGCACCTTGAGATCCAGCAAGAATGACGTTGCGATGATCGAGGATAAATTTCCCCTGAAGCAGATCTTCAATCAGCATGCGATCGATTTCACGCGGCCATGCCCAATCGAATTTTGCCATAGTTTTGAATCGTCCAATCCGTGCTGCCTTCAGTCGGCCTTCAGTTGATCGGCGCATTTTCTCGACGTTTTCTAGTTCTACGACCCGCTCCAAGAGCGACCGAGGCGGGGTGGTCTGGTTCTGGGCGAGGAAATCGTCCAGATTCTCCGCGAGATAATACAAGCGAAAGCGCGCCAGTTCTTTGTGAAGTAGCATAAATTTAACCTCCTAAAAAAGTTGATCATAATCAGCCAAAGGGTGCGACTTCACCACGAGGTCCTGCACCTTGGAGTTATTGGGAAGCGTGAGTTTGACGTCGGGTGGACGTTTAGCTTGTGCCTCGAGCTGGTTCAGGTAATGGCGAAGGCCCTCGATGGTCGGCCTATCTTGACCTGCAAGATGACTCGTGGCCTTGCCAAAAAGTTCATCGCCGTAGTTGACTCGTAGTTCGCGAAGCCTCTTGACGCTATTCCCCGCGTCATGTCCAAGCTCAAAAAGGTGGCGCAGCAAATCCGCCGCCGCGGCCGAATTTCCTTCTCGATTCCATTTTCAGACAAGCTCCGAAATGCCCCATCCTTGACATTCAACTAAAACTTTAGTTGAATGGATCTATACCAAGGAGATAACGCATGGCCCCCAAGAAAGTTTTGTCCTCATCCGAAAAACTTCTGACCGAAACCGAACTCGAATTCATGAGCCTTATCTGGAGGATGGGAGAGGCGAGTGTCCACGATATTCTCGCCGCGTTGCCAGCCGAGCGCAAGCTTGCCTACACCTCGGTCTCGACGATTTTAAGGATACTCGAAGCGAAGAAAGTCCTTCAAAGCCGCAGGCAGGAAGAAGGTCGAGGCCATGTCTATACTCCGCTCGTTGATAAGGAAAGCTATGAAGCTAAAACAGTCCAACATATGCTAACCAGGGTTTTTGATGGCACGCCGGTGGCCCTCGTACGTCATCTGCTGCAGGCCACCGATTTGAGTGCGACGGAAATCAATGAGATCAAGGAACTTTTGGACAAGGGTGGCAAATCATGAACCTCGCAGCCTGGGTGAATGCTTACTTGTGTTGGAACTTAATGATCGCTGGTGCCGGATTTGGTCTGTGGCTTCTGGCTCGGGGCAATCGACGTTGGCTCTTTCTAGCGGCAAGCCAGGAGCTATGTTTTCATTACGCTCTACTCGTGGTGATAACCCTGACGGCTCTGGTTGCCCCGTTCCTACCTCAGCCCACAGTCTTTGAACCCTTTGTTAAAGTTTGGTCGGCTCCATCCCTTAAAGACTTTGGCGCGCTGTATGCGCCTCACCAAACCTCTGGTGTCATCATTGCTGGTGATGCGTCTAAGGCCGTATCGCTTGGGGGCGCCGCTTTCACTTGGGTCCTGGTTATTAGCTTAGCCGCCGCCATAGGTCTCGGTTTTTTAGCGCGCGATATCGTTGTTCTGCGCAATATTCGGCGGCGATCTTTTTGCATTCGCGCCCTAGGTAGAGTGCTGGTCTATGTTAGTGATGCCGTTCACGTGCCTTTCTCCTACCTACTCCCTTTCTATCCCGTTCGTTTTATCGTCGTGGTACCCACCGATCTTGCGGGATCGCCAGCGCTATATCTGGCACTGAAACATGAGCTGCAGCACCACAGGCAGGGCGATACCATTTGGCTTTATGGCTTCCTGTCCCTTAAGGTTTTTTGTGGCTGGAACCCTCTGGTCCATCTGTGGCTCCGCAGTCTTTCGGAGTGCCAAGAATTTGCGTGTGACGAGGTTTTGGTGCGAAAGCAAGGGGTGGCGCCGCTCGACTATGCGCGCTGCCTTGTGCAGGTCGCTGAACGGGCTCTAAGTGCTAGGTTTGAACCGGGTTGCGCAACCGGTCTCGCGTTTAATATCCAACATATACTTAAAAGGAGAATCGAAATCATGACGAATCCATTGGTAGCTAAACAACGTAAGATCTTCGGCCTTGTTGTTATCTGCGGAGCAACACTTATTTCAGCCAGTCTAGCTTGGTCCTCGCAGAGTTGGCTCGCCGATCGACGTATCAGCCTTAAGGAAGCCGAAACGCTTGCGACCCAAACTCTTGCATCGGAGTCGATAAGCTCTGATATTCCAATTGTCATCAATGACTTGGTTCTCAAAGAACTTAACCGTTACCTCGGTACTTCGGAGGGACGCAAAGTGATCAAAAATGCTCTGACCCGCATGGAGGCTTATAGCGCGGTGATCGCTCAAAAAGCCTCGGACTATGGTGTTCCTCAGGAAGTTCTGGCGCTACCCATCATCGAATCGGCTTATGTAAATCGAGGTCCTTCATCCGACCACAAGGAGTGGGGGGCTGGCATTTGGATGTTCATTGAACCCACTGCCCGAAGGTTTGGGCTTCGCGTCGAAGGTACCATCGACGAGCGTCTTGATGTCGCGTTGGAGAGCGATGCCGCAATGCGCTTATTGGTTTCGGGTAAGGCCCAATTTCAAAACTGGGAACTCGCTATTTTGAGCTTCAATATTGGCGAATCCAAGATGGAGGAGGCGATTCAAACGACGCAGTCGCACGACGTCTGGACTTTGATCCGAGCTGGTTTTGAAAACGACGGTGGCTATTATCCGCGCTTTCTTGCGGCTCTACTTATTATGAAAAACCCCGGCATGCTAGATGGCTGATCGAGACGCCAGATCGTGGAAAACTCGATCTGGCGAATACTGATTTTTGGTCATTTTTTGCCGTTGTGCCACCGCGAGTGACTTTTTTCGCGCAAAGTTTGTGCCTTCTGACCAATCTACCGAGTCACCACATCGTAAATTACCAGAAAATGCACAAGCGCGCCCACGATCACCATAATATGAAAAATCTCATGGTAACCAAAATACCTTGGTGAAGGATTCGGAAATTTCAGGGCATAGGTCAAGGCGCCAAGCGTATAAATCACTCCGCCTGCGATGATGAGAATGATATTGGCAAGCCCCAAGGCCGCCTGAAGCTCGTCAACGTAAGGGACAACAATCCAGCCGGCCACAACACAAAGGAATGCCGTTAGGGCCTTAGGAGCGTTGACCCAAAATAGTGATTGAGCCACCCCGATAGCCGCTGCAACCCATACGGCAACCATGATTCGCCAAGCTGTTGCCTGGGATAGAGCAAGGAGACAAATCGGGGTACTTGTGGCTGCAATCAAAATGAAAATAAACGCGTGATCCAGTTTGCGCATAAATAGCCGTCTTTTTGGACTCCACTGCGCTCTATGGTAGAGGGCACTTACGCCTAGCAAGCCGCAGAGACCAAGAGAATACACCAAAACCGCCAAAAGTTCGTAACCCTGGTGATTTCCCGCAAGCAAGACTGAGCAGGCACCTAATGCAAAGAAAAACGCCGACTGATGGAAATGGCCACGTAGCAATGGTTTTTCAGAAGGTTTTGCCGAATGATTCATCCCGGCTCCTTGATTTCATGTGAACTTGGCTGGTTTTTTCCCTCGGTTCTGGATTCGTGCTGCAGCTTGGAGCGCACAACATTAGTAAACACCAGAATATTTCCAATACCGACACACAGGAGGAAAAATATCAGAATTCTTTTTTGGGGCGCAGTAAGTTTTGGCCGTTCAGTGGAGTAGGCCACCTTCCATCTCCTTTTTAACTCGAAGGATTTCCTGATACGCGACAGATTTCTTTACCAATTGTGGCGAAAGCACCGCGACGATATCCTTGGTCGAGAGTCCTTCTTGAAGTTTCTCTGCGATCAGATCATGCCAGTCGACATCACGAACAACTGCCTCATCAGGTTGAGCCCCTAGGTGAATCATTAGCGCCAGTTCGCCCTTAAGGGAGCTGTGCTCTGCACACCATGCCATGGCTTGAGCGATGCCAACGAGCAGAGTTTCTTCGTAGACCTTGGTGAGTTCGCGACCGATGCATACCTGCGCGGCAGGGTATATCGCAGCGATTATAGCAAGGCTTCTGCTCATCCTGCGGGCCGTTTCGTAGCAAACTATCGAAGCGTTGGCTCTAGCCCAACTCTGCACTTCTACCCTTAAAGGCGCGGCCTTCGAAGGCAGAAAACCCACAAACAAAACTCGATTCGACGGGAGTCCTGCGATACTTACTATCGTTGCAAGCGCCGAAACTCCAGGGATCGCAACAACTTTTATACCGGCACGGCGCGCGGCCAAGACGAGGCGATAGCCAGGATCAGCGACGCCTGGGGTGCCCGCATCCGAAATCAGCGCGACCTTGAGCCCCTGAGACTCCATGCGCTCTACGATCTGCGGAGCCCGTTCTTTTTCGATCGCATCGTAGTAACTGATCAGTTTTTGTGGGCCGATCCCAAGGGCTTTGAGCAGCTGTCCCGCGCGACGCGTGTCCTCGGCCGCGATCAGATCAACCTCGCCCAGGACTCGAAGTGCTCGCAAAGTGATATCCTCGCGATTTCCTATCGGAGTTGCCACCACATAAAGAATTGCCTCGTTCATGCCAAGACCTGCTCAAAAATGAGTTCTCTCAAGCTCGCTCGCTCGCCATCTTGTACACGATTTGCCTCAGCACGCCAACCTAACTTAACAATGGATTATTTATTTTTTGATCTGAAAACATCACATCATCGATAACGGCAGAAATTCGTTGGTCATTGGCGGTTTTTGCAATAACCTGAGCCCTCAATTGACCAATAATAAAGCCCCGATGGAGGGGTTGTGTAAAACAAAAGACGATTTAAGAGACGTAGTTATGACCGATATTTCAGGCTTAGCAAAACTTGCACAAGGCGTATCTGCTGAATTTTTAAAAGATTACCAGACAGTTAAATCCGACCCATCGCCGGCAAAGGTCGAGGAGCTCAGGGTCCATTACCTAGGGCGCAAGGGACAGATTACCGCCTTAATGGAAGCCCTGCGCGATATCGCCAAAGAGCAACGGCCCGAAGCTGGCAAAATCGTCAACGAATTGCGTCAAGCTGTGGAGGGGCAGATAAGCGAGCTAAAATTAAAAGCTCATGCTTATGAGATTACCGGTATTCTTGACGCTGCAGAGATCGATATAAGCTTGCCCACGAATTCTCGCCAAAGACCTGGCTCGCTTCATCCAGTCTCGCTGATGCTTCAGTCCTTGATCAATGAATTCAGACGGCTAGGTTTTACAGTCATGCAGGGTCCAGAGATAGACCTCGACTACTACAATTTTTCGGCGCTCAATTTCAAAGAGGATCATCCAGCACGCGACATGCAGGATACTTTTTTCGTTGAAGGATACGACAAGACCATACTACGAACCCACACATCGAATATCCAGGTTCATACGATGCTGTCTCATAGACCACCTCTGCGCGTGGTAGCTCTCGGCCGAACATTTCGCTGCGATTCAGACTTGACTCACACGCCGATGTTTCATCAGATCGAGGGTTTTATTGTCGATCGCAATATCAGCATGGGAGACCTCAAGGGGGTCATCGACCAATTTCTCAAGGCCATCTTTGGCCAAGATTTATCGACTCGCCTCAGACCGAGCTACTTTCCTTTTGTCGAGCCGGGTGGCGAAGTCGATCTCCAGTGCGTCTCATGCCGTGGAGCGGGATGCAGGATATGCAAAGAAACCGGCTGGCTCGAAGTAGGCGGCCTAGGCATGATTCACCCCAACGTGTTTGAGGCAGTCAACTACGATAGCGAGACCTATACCGGCTTTGCCTTCGGCTTTGGCATTGATCGCCTCGCTATGCTCAAGTACGGGATCAAAGATTTGAGGGTCCTGTTTGAAGGCAACCTAGCCTTTGCCAAACAATTCAATACCCACAGCGTTTAAGGAACCCTGGAATGCAGATTTCACTCAATTGGCTCAAAGATTATATTGACCTTTCCGGCTTTTCGGTGGCCGAAATCACCACTTCTCTCACTTCGCTCGGACTCGAAGTCGAAGGTGTTCAGGAGTTTTGCACTCTCAAGGGAGATATCCTGGTAGGAGAAATCAAAGAGTGCGCCAAACACCCCGGAGCCGATTCGCTGAGGATCACCAAGGTTGATACTGGCAATGGAGAGCTGCTCACCATCGTTTGTGGTGCCCCCAACGCACGGACGGGAATTAAGGTCGCGGTAGCTACCATAGGCGCGGTTTTGCCCGGTGATTTTAAGATCAAAAAATCCAAGATCCGAGGTGAAGAAAGCTTTGGCATGCTTTGCAGTGGCAAAGAGCTAGGTATTTCGGCCGACGACGCTGGAATTTTGGAATTAAGCTTGGATCTTAAGCTCGGAACATCGGTCATCGATCATTTTGCTCTGAAAGATACCGTGATCACGTTGGGTATCACCCCAAACCGTGGCGATTGCCTCGGTTATATCGGAGTAGCGCGCGATCTCGCGGCCAAGCTCAACAAACCCTGGCGCGAACCGGAATCGCTCGACTTCAAGAATCTACCAGCCGAACCCAATGTCAAAGTTACAATTGAAAATGCAGATGACTGCCCCAGATTTGTGGCGCTGCATATGGCAGGAGTTAGCCCAAAATCCTCGCCTCAATGGCTTTTGAAGCGTCTGGAAGCGGCTGGTCTTAGGCCAATCAATCTCATTGTCGATGCCACAAACTATGTAATGCTCGAATACGGCCAGCCTATTCATGCCTATGATGAGCGCTCCGTGCGCGGCAAGCACCTTTCAACCCGCCGGGCGAGAACGGGCGAGATGCTTACAACATTGGACGGAAAAAAGCTCGAACTCGTTCCCACCGACCTCGTGATCTGTGATGATCATGGCCCCATTGGACTTGCGGGCATCATGGGCGGACAAAATAGTGAGGTCAAAGACGATACAACCAACATCATAATTGAAGTGGCAAGCTTCTCCGGCCCTTCGATTCGCAAAACTGCAAAACGACTGACACTGCATACTGATGCCGCCCACAGGTTTGAACGTGGCACCGATATCGAGGCCCTCACCAAGGTAGCGTACCGCGTTGCTCATGTCATCGCAATGGGCTTGACCGAAGGGGGACATCAAACTCCCAAAATTCTTGCGCAAGCAACCGATCTCTACCCGAGCCCGCTTCGACCCACACGGATAGCCCTCCGCCTATCGCGCCTAAAAAAACTTTCCGGTCTTACGCTCATGAAATCGCAAACGGCTCATGAGATCTTGGGCCGACTCGGATTCCCATTGCTCGATCAGAAAGAAGAGCGAATGGTATTTGAGGTGCCTAGCTTCCGGCGTGATATCGAACGCGAAGCCGATTTGATCGAAGAAATCTGCCGAGTCCACGGCTACGATCAGATTCCCACAACTCTACCCATGATGGAGATCAAGCCGCTGCTTGAGGATCCGTATATCGACTTCGTCGAGCATGCTAAAATCGCGGTAGCAGAGATCGGTTTTCATGAGATCATTTCATTTCCTTTCATGGCTTCAGCTGATCTTGACGCCTTCCTCGTACCTCAAGCTCACCCGATGAGACGTGCAGTTGGGGTTAAGAATCCCCTGGCCGATGACCAAGCATTAATGCACACCACGACGCTTATCAACCTTGTCAAGGCCGTCCGAAACAACCGAAGGTTTGGCGAAAAAGGGGGTCGCTTTTTTGAGATTGCAAACTGTTTCTATCAAGCGGGGTCCCCAGCGAATGGTTACCTGAGCCACACGGCCATTCAGGGACGCCACATCAAGGGACGAGCCGTGGATGATTTGCGACCGATCGAAAGAATGACGCTGGGCGGGATACTTGACCAGCCATTCCAGGAGAAGAGTTGGGATGCCCCCGAGCGAGCCATCGATTTCTACGATGCCAAAGGCGCCGTGCTAGATTTTCTTGCGAATCTTGGAGTCAAGGGCCTCAGGTTTCACCGGGAAAACCTCAGAGAGCTAGGTTGGCTTCATCCCAAACGCTCTGCTATCTTCGAAGCGCATGGAAAAGTCCTTGGCTACGTGGGTGAACTTCATCCAGAAACAGCGGAATACTATGAACTTGCCATTCATGAGCTGCCGCTGGTCTTTGAGATCGACCTTGAGGCTGCTTTCCACGCCTCGCAAATCGCAGCGTCGGTCGCAAGTGATACGGCCCGTTTTCCACCTGTGACGCGAGACTTGGCCTTTGTGGTTGCAGGCGACGTTACGCACGAAGCCTTCGCAGCCGAGATAGACTTATTTCAAAAACGAAATCTGGCAAGTTTTAGGCTCTTTGATGTCTACAAAGGTGAGGGGATCCCTGCGGGCAAAAAAAGCATGGCTTACGCCCTGTCTTTCCAATCGTCCAAGCGCACGCTTACCGATATCGAAGTCGAAAAAGAAGTCGAGTTGCTCAAGAGCTGGCTTAAAGGTAAACTTGACGCTGAACTTCGCTAATGAGGGGGAGATGGGATGAAACTTGGGTTAACCATTATTCTTGCTCTGGTTTGTTTTGCAAATCAAGGCAACGCCATCGATCTCGCTACGTATCGGGGATCAGCAGTAACCGATCAGGAATTTAAAGACGAGCTTGCAAGCCTCGGGGAACAGGCCGACGTCCTGCGCGATACACCCGAAATTCGCCGTAAGTTTTTGGAGCACATTGTCGACTCTGAAATTTTTGCAAAAGAGGCTGTCAAACAAAAACTTGACCAATCGCTCGCGTTCAGGCAACGCATGGAGCTTGCCCGCCGCGAAATTCTCGCCAACCTTTTCGTTGAGGGGCAAATTGCGAAGGCAACTGAAGCAGGAAACCTCAAAAAGTATTTCGCAAGTCATGCCGACAAATTTTCTCAGAAAGAAATCCGTGCATCGCATATCCTGTTCGATGAAGGACAAAAAAAACTTGCTGAACAGGTGTTAAAACGCGCTCAAAACGGCGAAGATTTTGCTGCGCTGGCGAAGCAATACTCCACTTGCCCAACAGGCCCGAAGGGCGGTGATCTAGGTTTTTTTAAGCACGGTCAGATGGTTCCAGCCTTCGATGCAGTCGCATTCGCCACGCCCAAGGGCCAAATCAATCCGGCTCTGGTCCAAACACGGTTTGGTTGGCACATCATCAAAGTTAGCGATGTTCGCGGTGAGGATGTCGCCAATTTCGACAGCGTGGCCGCTGAAGTCAAACGAAAAAGAGCAAGCGATTTCAAAGATGAGCTTCAGGATGAACTTCGCCGAAGTTATGATGTGCGGATAAACGACGACGCGCTCCATGAACTCAAACTTTAGGCGATTTGCACCGAGGTTTTACGATATTAAGCGACCTAAGTTTTCGGTGCTCAAAAAACACGACTAACCATAACATATTTAATTTATAGATAAAGATTGAGTTTTTTTATCTAGCCAAGAGGAATGAATCAACTTTCATCTCAACTCTTCCCAAGTCCCGCCGATAGCATTCTTGATGTTTCTCTCAGCAACTGAGGTCACGCATGGCTAAAGACCCTAATCTTCCTAATAAAATCCTGATTGTCGACAACGACCAAGCGGTTGTCAACACGGTAGCTAACATCTGCGCCAAATACGAGATAACCGTTGTGTCTGCTCTCAATTGGGAAAACGCCATGTTTCAGTTTAACCAGCATAAGTTTGACGTTGCCATCGTCCAACTTAACCTTGAGCATATGGCTGGCCCCGTTCTGCTCAATAAATGGCGCATCCATGACGTCGTCTCAAAAAGAGAGTGTGTCTTTATCCTCTCGATAGGTGCGCCCCAGACCCCGGAAGAGAACAATGTTGCCACTGAACTCGGCGACACAACCTGGGTGTTCAAACCGATCAAAGCTCCCAATCTCGTGAGTCTGCTCGGCAAGGTGATGGTTGCAAAATCTCAGCGCGAACAGATCACGAAAGTCAGGGACAAGTTAGTAAAACCTTTGCTTGACAAAAACGATGTCGCGGGTGTTCAAGCGATAGCGAACGAAAAGCTTCCCGGCATGGGAATCAGAGGACGGGAGCTGGCGGGCGAGGTTCTGGAATTGGTCAAAGATCTGCCAGGCGCCCTAGATCAGTTTACCCAGTTGCACGATCTACAGCCTTTGAATATGCGCTATGTCAATGAAATGGGCCGTCTCAATCTGCTTATGGGAAATCTTGAAAAGGCGCAAAAGGCCTTTGAAGAAGCCGATCAGATTGCTCCAAACAATGTCGAACGCCTTAAAAACATGGCCATGATGTATCTGCAAATGCAAAATCCAGATAAATGCGTTGAAAAATTTAAACATGCGATGTCGATAGACCCTTCTTTAAAAGAAGAGCGCTTTGATATGTTTGATAGTTTGCAAGCCGCAGGCTACGACAAGCACGCTATGGAACTCTGCCAGGCGACGACCGAACCACTCGAACTCATTCGGCACTACAACAATAAGGGCGTCTTATTTTCAAAATCCGAGGACTATGTCGCGGCAATCAACGAATATCAAAAAGCCCGCAAGTTAATCCCTGGCTCCAAGCAGCTGTACCGGATTCTCTATAACGAAGGGTTGGCCCATATTAACCTGAAAAAGCCCGAGCACCTCGAAAAGGCCAAAGAAGTTTTGCGCGAGTGCCTCAAACTTAATCCGAAGTTTGACAAGGCGATTGAAAAATTAGCGAATCTCGAGAAAAGAACCGCTCCCAAGGCCGCTTCCTAGGTAAGGCCCCGGTAAAAAAAGTTCCCATTGAGCTTCTCTTGTCAGCGGTAGAGCTTTGCAAGCTTGTCGGCGGGCGAGCCCAGCCAATAGCGCCATCTTAGCTTCCACATCAAAAAAATGGTTCGCCAAACTCCATCGGTTTCCCATCTGCGCCCCGAGGTTTGGACCTGAGCTGTTATCCTGGCAGGACTGGATAATTTTTTTAGCCTACGGGACAGCTCGATGTCTTCCATTAGCCTTTGATCGGGAAATCCTCCGATCCTGCGGAACGCAGACTTTGTAACGAAAATAGCCTGATCACCGGTTGCTATTCCTGTAAGTCCCGAACGCCAATTTATCAAAAAGGACACTATCTGGAGCATCGGTGATCTGCCCGATATGCGAACATCAAAACGCCCCCATAATCGAGAGCCCACGGCGAGTGCTTTTTGTATCAGCTCGAAGGCGTTGACTGGAAGATGGGTATCGGCGTGAAGGAACAAGTACACTTCACCGGTTGCATGCAAGGCTCCATGGTTCATTTGCTTGCTTCGACCCAGTTCCGAGGACTTGGTCACCATAAAACCCCATGATTTGGCAAGTTCAACTGATCCGTCGTTGCTTCCTCCATCGACAAAGATCACCTCACAGTGCTCGTTCCTAATCTTGCCGAGGTTATCTAGCAAGGCGGGAAGAATAGGAGCCTCGTTAAGCATTGGAACTATGATCGATAACCGCATGTAAGGATTCAACTCCTCCGAAACAAAAACCCAAAGAAAATTGCCAATCGCCGCCGCAGGCATAGCAAACCCCCGCAGCAAATTATAGACAATCAGACGCAGCTCGACCACTGTAAAGGCCATTTATCCCTCATACCTCAATGCAACCTTTGTTCGATTTGGATCGAATAGTTTCTTTGGAGCGACGTAATCAAGCACGGGAGGGTTTTCGATATGATCCGCATGAGGTCTTTGGCATTCTGCTTAGTCAGCTTTTGGTCTGGTATTGGGCTATCTTTTGATCATAACCATAGTGATTGGAGCTGGTTACTCAAAACTTACATCAATGATCATGGGGGAGTAGATTATGGTGCGTGGAAAAACCATCAGACCGAACTTAATCAATACATCCAGTTAATTCAGGGAGTTACGAGACAAGAGTTTGCAGCCTTTGATGTCGATCAGCAAAAATCTTTCCTTATCAATGCCTACAATGCCCTCACGATTCAGCTAGTCCTGACGCACTATCCGGTCAAAGGAATCAAAGACATCGGATCGCTATTTAAGAGCCCCTGGTCGATCGAGTTCTTTTCACTGCTTAATGGCGAGATCAAGAATCTGGACACGATTGAGCATAAATGGCTGCGAGAGAAAGCTGAGTTTAAAGATCCTCGAATCCACGCTGCCTTAAATTGCGCGTCTTTCTCGTGCCCTCCGCTGCGGGGAGAAGCTTTTGTGGCATCAAAGTTGAATGAACAACTCAACGACGCTGTTATCGCCTGGCTTAATGACCCTAAGCGCAATCGCTTTGACCCTAGCCAACAAACGGCTCACGTCTCCGAAATCTTTAGTTGGTTCAAAGAAGATTTTGGCGGTAGCAAAGATCGTGTCGCAGACTTTCTTCGCAAATACGGCCCTCAAAGCGCTCGCGATGCTTTGACTGGTGACTTTAAAATCAAGTATCTCGACTACAACTGGTCGTTAAACATTTAGGGGTTGTTGACGATTCAATCGGAATGACGGACTTTTCTTGGGTTGTTTAGTTTTAGGCAAGCCTCTAATACCTTGTTTTTGATGCGAAGGCGCCAAAATGCCAGCGGAGCGGCAGAAACAAGCTGCACAAAGGTCGTGACGGCGGCTTGTTTCTCGAAGTTGCTTTTCATGGCGTGGTAAGATTAGTAAGTTAAACTTTTGGTATCGGAGAGATAGCTTTAGACGATATCGAATAAATCACATAGTAAAGCGTTGCGGGTTTTTATTTTACCCCCGGGCCACGGCGACCCTTGAACGATCTTACGGAATTCTATGATGAATAAAATGAGGGAATCAATTTTCATCGCGGTTGGTCTTGTTACGACCCTGAGCTATGGACTATGGTTTATTCTTTCAAATTCTTTTGTATTTGGTAATCATCGGATCTTTTCACTATTTGACGATGCGATGATTTCTATGGTGTTTGCCAGAAATCTTTCAGAGGGTCGTGGTCTATTATACAATCCCGAATTTCCCCGTGTTGAGGGATTTACGAATCTGCTTTGGACTGTCTGGATGAGTATTTGCCACCTCGCTCCTCTGCCCCTAACTCAGATCTCGTTATTGGTAAGTGTATCGTCGTTAGTTTGTTTAAGCGTGATCATGGTTTTGGTCGCGCGTATTATCCAGATGACGAGTAGAGATAGCAGCATCGGTCTAGTGCTTGTGCTGCCACTTCTTGCGGGGCTCTATGAATTATATTTTTGGGCCCTTCGTGGCATGGAGGTGGGTTTAATTGCGGCCTTAGCCACAGCAGTCGTATATCAGGCCATACGGTGGGATAAGAAACTTCCAACGGGTCTTCGTAATAGTGCTATTCTCGTCGGCTTGGGCATGCTCGCTCGTCCAGATTTTATAATCATTGTAGCGGCGGTATCCGCTGGGTCGTTAGTTTTCCAACGTCCCCTCAGCGATAAAATTAAATTCCTTATGGTACTGTGGGTAGCAACTCTGTCTGCTCAGGGTGTTCACATGTTGTTTTCTTGGGTCTACTATGGAAGCCTATTGCCAAATACTTATTATCTTAAGCTCGGTGGCGACAGTACGCTGGATCGTATGAAGTATGGGTGGGTTTTCTTCGTTAAACATTTTCGGCGCGAGCTACACTGGTATATATTTTTCATTGTGATTGGTTTGGGCGCTGCGATAATCCGACGTTCGTGGGCAAGCCTCCGGTATGTTATGATTTGCGTCGCGTTGTTCGCGATTCATATTTTTTATACGATCTACACAGGTGGCGATGCCTGGGAAGATAAATTCATTTTGACCCGGTATCTGACCATAGTCCGGGATGCAGTGGCACGCAAGCTTCACCAGGACCTTATCCGTGACCTTCGACGCAAGTATCATGCCCAAGTATTCCCCGAATCACTTGGAGATGTTCGCTAAATATTTAGAGGCCACGCTTATTTTGAAATATAGTTGTGGCCTTCCCGATCACGAAGCCAAATATGATAGAGAAGCATATGGCTGGAGTAAAATGCCACAATGCTTGGTGAATAGGCGATCCATGGCAAATGGTTTCGATCACGAATCCTGCAATGGAAAAATTAGCCAGCGAAAAAAGAATCATCGTGGTAAATGGTCTAACCAAGTAGCCCTTTGCCAGCCAATAAAAGAAAACAGCAAAACTTGCCGTACCCACCATAAGGACTATGAGCGCACATTTAAGGCCCTCATCGATAAATTGGCCATCAGCATTTAGCCACCTCTGCGCAATCATTCCCATCCAAGTCAATGTAGGCACAAACGAAAAGCCGATCCATAGCATCTTGGACGGGCCTGGGATAGAAATACGAAGGCTTGCAAGCATGGATGTCGAAAACGCTAGCAGGCAAACTAAGCTAAATAGCAGCGACTCTTTGCTAACGTTGGCTCGTACTTTGACCAAAAGAAACAAGGAGAATGCGTAGACAACTAGGTTAAACACGAGCCATCGCTTCCAATATGGCCAATGGCGCTTGCGAGATGGTGCTTCGGCCACCAACCTTTCCAATATTTGATCGCTCGTTTGTTCAGTCATTGGCGTTCTCTTTTCGGAAAAAATTTTTGAGCGTAACATACCCTCGGTGAGCCGACGTTTTTATCGCCGACTCACTCCAACCTGTCCGCTGAGAAGCTTCCTTAACCGAGAGCCCTTCAATTTTTAGCAAGCTTACCGATACCTTCTGTTTTCCTGGCAAAGAATCGAGCGCGACCTTGATCTCTTCGAGCCAGGTATCATACTGTGTATTCGTTTGAGGGTGGCAAAAAGTTACGGATGAAAAGTCAAAGATGTCGTTATCTAATAGCTCAAATTTTGTTCTTCGCGACTGCTTTCTCAAGAGATCTATGGCCTTAAACCTCACGACGGCAGAAAGCCAAGGCAAAAACTTTCTCGACGGATCATAGGTCGGTAGAGCTTTATGAATAGCGATCAAGGCTTCCTGAGCAATATCCTCAATCAACTCAGGCTGCTTGGTCAGCAATGATATTCTCATCTTAATAAAAGGCAGAATTCCTTTGAGAAGTTGCCTATAAGCCGCGGAATCACCTTCCTGGCTCATTTGGGCCAGGAGTGACCATGCCGACTCTAATGACTGTCCATCCTGCTTTGTCACCAAGGCTTGCTCCCGGTCTCAAAGAATATCCATAGCGAAAGTATAATGTGTCAAATCAGGTTTGCGAAAATAGATATTCTCGCGTTTGTGTCCTTCTGCATAACAGTTGCACCGTCTTAATATATAGTTTTTATGGGCTAAAGCTACATGGAAAAATAAGAGGCAGATATTTCAGAGAATTGAATAATGTGGAAAAAGCAAGGCAACCCTTCGCTATTCCAGGGTACCGCTGCAAGAGCTACCGTGCCCCGCAGTGCAGCCGAAGCAGTGTTTTCCGGTTGTAATTGGCTTGAAATCTAGCTCGGAAAACGAATTAAGGTCCCAGATTGTTCTCATCTCTGCCCCTGGAGGCATAGCTAGCATTTGATTAAAGTCGCAGTCGTAGAATTTACCGTCCCATCCTACGCTTACAATGGTCTTACACATTAATTTATCGACGTTCGAGCGATTGAAGCTATTTGCAAGGAGTTCCATATATTCTTGGTATTTGCCAGTTTTCTGGAGGGAATAGAGGTACCTCTTTATAGGCATATTGGTAATCGTGTAGAGACGATTAAATTGTATGCCAAAATTCTTGCCCAAAAGGTCCTTGTACTGACGCTCTAGAGTAGCTTGCATGGGAGGAAGGAACGGTCCAAGTGGGTTGTAGACCAGATTTAGCTGCAATCTAGAATCTGATTGTCCGTATCCCAATTCGTTGAGGACCTTGATTGCATTGATGCTCTTTTGAAACACTCCGGTGCCACGCTGTTCTTCGACATTTTTTTCGCTATAGCAGGGAAGACTCGCTACTATTTCCACTTCATTTCGACTAAGAAATTCGGCTGTCTGGCCTTGACCTGGCTCAAACAGCACGGTGAGATTGCATCGATCGATCACTTTTTTTCCAAGTGAGGTGCACTGCTCAACTAGGTACCGAAAATTTGGATTTAATTCCGGTGCACCGCCTGTGACATCTATGGTCGTGATGGACGGACTACGCTTAATTAAATGCAGAACACGATCTAAGGTGGCGCGATCCATGTTTTCTCTCACTTTATGAGGCCCTGCATCGACATGACAGTGAATACATGTCTGATTGCAGAGTTTACCGATATTGACCTGCACGGTTTCCACCTGACCTCTCGCCAGTGTCAACTGCTCTGCTGCCAATCTTTCGTTAAAGTTAAATCCCGTCGCCCGAGCGATTGTTTCGTTTGCATTCACTGATGGCCATCTCCTTTTGGAGTTAAATGATAAAGCCGCTGCGCAGGAAGCTGTTTCAAAACCTAAAACCGACTCTGACAGCCCACTAGGTTCCGTCTGAGAACTCCCTGGTCGGCTTCTGGCTGCGTTGGGCCTGCGCTTCCGGTGCTCATTTACCAGCCCGTAAACTGCGCTCCGGTTCTCGGCCCGCCTTGCCAGAAGCCGACCAGGGAGTTCTCAGACGGAACCTAGTTCGCCTCCTTCCGTTTTAATTTTGAAACAGCTTCAAGGCAATACCAAGCACCTCTTTACCTAGCGCTCAATCAAGTCCGCATCCGCAGAAAACGTATACCCTTGAACTTTGCCATTAATCTGCATCCGATCACCGGTTTCTATCAGTAAGTTCCCCCGGTTACCACCCGGTAAAACTTTCCAGTCTGCCGTGGCTTTCTTTAGGGGTGAGATCGATGGTAATGCGCTACCTTGCTCGACCTGAGTCACAAAGTACTCGCTCTCACCCTCTGGTATACTGCCTGCACCAGTCATTTTAATGCGAAATTGCAATTGCTCAGTACTCTCTTCGGAGGTTACCACAGGTGATAACTGCAGTGTTCCTCCGAGCCAGTTGGTGTCCACATACTGATGGGCTTCTTGGTCCTTGTCGGTCCAGACGTCTAGCACACCGCTAGCAAAGCCGATGCTTGCTACAGCCAGCGAAATTGGAATCAAGATCTTCATGTTACCTCTCCTTTTAAAAGTTATAACAAAGCCGTACCTGATAATTCAGCTACAAGCCGTTATTTTACTTAAACTCTTCCTCGGCTTGAGGGCTGATTTCTTGGTTACGTGATAATAGTAAAAGATCGCCGTAAGTATCTTTACTGAGGCGCGGATCGAGCCAACAAGGCTTCCGCTGATTTTAGATTTTCCGGCTAGTCGCGCCGAATAAAAGATTTCTACCTCCTCGATATGATATTTGAATAATGCGGCCTTGACCTGCATTTCCACATTAAATCCCCAGGTCTGATCGGCTAAGTTTAGTTCCGAGAATGTTTTTAGCCGCATGGCTCGCAGGGGTCCCATATCGAGGTACTGATAACCCGTGATTGCCCGAATTAATCGAACCTGTAGGCGATTGCCCCATTTTGCATGAAGCGGCATTGCACCTCGAAGAATCTGGGTGCGCTGGGCCAAAACAATATCAGCCCTCCGAGTTCTTAGGGGATCGATAACCTGTTCGATCGCGTTGAATGGAGACGTTCCATCGGCGTCAAATACGACCACGTAAAGACAACTTATCCCAAATCGGATGGGATGCGCATTGAGGTAGTCTATACCAGCCAGAACTGCTGCGCCGTAGCCTCTTTTGGGACAAGTTACCACCTCGGCGCCTAGTTTTTGCGCAATTGCGAAACTCTGGTCGGTGCTTCCGTTATCAACGACAACAACACGAAAATTTGCAACCAATTTAGGGAGCAAGTAGTCGAGATTCTCTGCTTCGTTGAGACATGGCATGATAAGCGCAGATTCTAGATCAGGATGTGAATAATTTTTCATTGTTGGCTCCGAAGTTGAGAATGATTGACGATCGGCGCTCTGCGCAATATACCGTGGTTGTTAAATAGTTTGGTTCGGCTTACCACGAGATCATGAACGATGGCCACGGTTACAATTGAGTAATGAATCAGGTATATCGTCACATTAATTTGATTTCCGATGTAATAGGATTGACTCGCAAAGGCGAGCGTGGGCCATACCACTGGCGTCCAAAGCGCAGGAAAAAATCGAAAACCCACGATGAGAAGTGAAGATAGGTACCAGGGATGAAGAGTCGGAAACATTGCAAAAAATCCTATCAGAAACCATGTTACAGAGAATTTTACGGAATGGTGTTTGGTTCGAGATCTCAAGATCAAGAATGCAAGCCAAGCGATTACGCTCATGGTGGCCACGGCACGAGCCTCGATGCCGCTGAAATCAAATTTTAAATTCTCTGCCATAGACCCTAAAAACTGAAATCCGAATGCAAAGAAATGCCAGTGGCGCACAAAGGCCTTTAAGCTGCTTTGCATCGCATAAAAAATGTCGGGGCTAAAAAAGGAATAGAAAAAGCAGAGTGTGAGCAGAGCAGAAGCGATCGCAAATGTCCGATGACCCCTGAGTATGCGCTGCCTTACAAGAAAGGGAATACCAAAAATAGGTAGAAATTTTATGGCGATTGCCATCGCTGACACAGCCCCTAACCATGGCCTATGTTTCACCATTAGCGACGGCTTGAGAAGCAGAAAAAAGAACGGCAGCAGCAGGCCTTCGATATGCTTATTGGCAAAGATGCAAATGAGAGTGAGTGGGTTACCCAGCCAAAGTTCGTAACGATTCTTTCGCGATAGATAAACCAACCATGCGCTAAATATTCCGATAATGAGGCTATGCCCAAATTCAAGCTGCCAGAGGTTGGTTGGTTTTGTAATGTCGAAGTAGGGGCTTGAACCTCGCCAAAAAAACGGATTTAGAGCAGATCCCAGCCCAAATAAAACCTCCGCAAAGGGCGGGTAGATGGTGGGCAGACTCGGATGATTGATGAGACCAACCCACCAAGTCGTTTGGAACTCAGTTTGATTCAAGGGGATAAGACCATAGGGGTTGAGTCGCCTGACTAGATTGGCGCCATCCCAAATATAGCGAATCTGATCCGTCTGCATTACGCTGGGAATGATCAAGGGCAAAATAAGTGCCAAAATCGCTGCCGAGTGCCAGACGGATTTTTCGGTACTTGAATATCTAAGGCATCGAATTACCAGGTGGGTGTAGAATACTAATAGCACAGCGAATACAGCGAGTTGAAGCCAGTAGATGCTACTTACCGAAACCTGATTGGATTGAATTGCAAAATGAATTGCCCAAGCTGCAAAGCAGTAAAGTGAAGCGATCACCGCTATTCTCAAGTTCCTAGATTTGGATTTAAGAGCACCCATGGCGATCACCTAAATGCTTCGGCAGCTGAGTCCGATTTCAAACTGGTCGTGAGGTTTCCAAAAATTGCTACTGTCACTTATGCTGCTGTAACCAAATTCAGCCGCGAGTCCTTCATAGAAAGTGAGACCGAGACTTATCGACTTTGTGACTGTTGTCGTCCGATCAGCTTCGATCAGCGAGTGACTTGTACCTACATATCGGTATTGCTGAGTCCCCAATTGCAGCCAGGAGTTAAAGGGAAGCGCAAAGCCTAGGTCGGCAGAACTTTGTAGACTTGACCAGGAACCTCCCAAGTCGTTACCTGTTTTCTGCAGCAAATTAACCCACATGATTTTGTAGATGAGTGAGGTTCCCAAGCCATATAGCAAGCCGTTTGTGCCGTTATCCAATCCCGCGATGAGATGTTTTCGATCGCTGGGGACCTGATCAGCTCGTTTCCCTACGTTTTTGTGGGTAAATTTCTCCTTCGTTGTTCCGAGTTTTAGTCCAAAACTGGATGCGAAGGCGAGTCTAGCATGACCGATCTGCGTGTACCCAAGCTGATTTTTCAACTCCAAGTCGGAGTCACCGAATCCCGCTGTTTTGAAACTATCGCCCTGGGCATTGTCTTTGGTATCGATGGTTTTGTGTACCGCGGCCACCGTGAGCTGAGATTTCCATGGCAAATTCAGACCATACTCCAGATAGAGCCGTGTTGCTGTCTCATTTTGCTTTATATTCAGCGCTACTTTATTTCTGTTGGTGTTCTGATCAGACACCGAACGGGACAATTTTGTATAATATTGCCCTGGCTCCTTAACAAAACCGTTTGCGAGCAGGTTTTTTGGGGTTGCTGCAATCAGAATCATCATGCTTATAAATTTTGCACTCATGGTTTTATCCTACTCTTGCTTGTTAATCGTCCAGTCGTATTCATTGTCGATGAGGTTGTTGTTTGAAATGGCGTTCTTAATATCTTGAATATCAGACCTGCATTCGGCAAACATGGCGTCCGGTGCCTTTGCGAATGAATTTCCATATAGTTTTTCGAAGTCGCTTCGATAGAATTTAAATAGGCCTGAGTACAACAAATAGCCACTATCCATGGTGAAGAATTTGGTGCTGTTTGCAACCATGAGGGTATTTTCAACCATGATTTGCTCCATTGCGCTGCCACGGTAGAGGAAATTCCGCAGTTTCGGGCAGCTGAGTGCACCGCAGACCAAAGTGAAATGGAGGCGCGGGTCGATATGATCGACTTTAAGCTCAGAAGGAACTCTTTGGTTGTCCCCACCAAGGCGAAGAATGCCTTTCTCAATACCATTTAGCGAAAGTTTGTAGCCTGCCAGTAGGTAAACTTCGTCAAATGCTCCAAACGTGAGATCGATGGCAACATTGCTTGCATTCGGATGAGTGACGATGATGTCGATCATGGTCAAATTGTAAATATTGGTCCAAAATGCAGCTTTTTCGTCAAAGCTTACACTCGCAGGCGGAACTTTTACGATGCCTTTCGTGGAACGAATCGCGTTGGTAATACTTGTCCACTGAGGGGCTAGTTCTCCCCTGAGTTTGCCGTAATTGACAAGACCTTCGGTATTTACAACCTCCCGAAGAATCAGGTCCGAAAGCAATTCAAATTCCTTCTGATCCGCAAGTTCAACCGAGCTAAAGTCTTTGAGAGTTTTGGTTAGCTTTCGCGGAGAAAAGATGGTGGCCGCTGTAGAAGTAAGTTGCTGCTTGATGCAAGCTGGAATGCCCGTGTTAAACGCTAAGTCCGGAACCGGTAAATCATCTCCTTTTGGCGTCGTTGTCGGTTCTTTTTTGGGTTGTTCAGGTTGTGTGGGGGGAGGAAGAGGTGAGTTTCCGGGAGACTTGGGTGGAACTTCGACAGCAGTACCATTCCCGGAAGGAGGCGGATTTTCGGTGTTAGGCTCAGTGTTGCTCTCGGCATCTTCTGACGCCTTTGTTGCATCGGCCACATCTGCTGGCTTTCTGCTTCCGGCATTGTACTGGGATGTTTCGAACTGGCCGCACGATGCAGCGCTGAATTCCAAAAGAATGAGATACAGCGGCAACAGCAACTTTTTTGCCATGATTTTTTTCCTCTAAAAAAGATAGGGTCTGGTGACGTTTTATATTCCCACCCACCTATTCGCGGACGAAGGTATATTGGTTACGGATCCTGACAAAAGATTTTCCTTGAGGTGATTCAAACTCACGAATGCTGCGGACAGGGATCCGTCGGACTCTTTCTAAATAGATCAAAAATCCAAAATTAGTGGTAGCGGTCACGACACCGAGTGGCATGGCGTAGTAGAGCGAAAGAGCAAGTGAAGTCAGGCAAACCGATTTAAACAGCCAAAAGCTAATTGGAATAGATGCCATAGGCTTTAAATGGATTGATCTAGAATTAGTTTTGGGAGTTCGATGAAATTTGAGATTCTGAGGATTGCCCGGTCGAGACAAAAGACCCTTCCAAAACGAACCAGTTACAAGCCAGGCCAGCATGGGACTTAAGAAAAGCAAGGCCGTTACGTCCAGGAACGATGCCAACCTATTAGATTTCAGGTCCTTAAATAACTTCTGATCACAAAAAAGCCTGTAAAACAGTAGCAGAAGTATCAGCCAGCCGATAACTTCGACATGGTGAAAGGGGTGACTTTTAGGAATTGTTTCATACCACTCACCCACCGTGACTAGATAAAATGGTGTCAGTAAAAACATCCCGGTTATCAGGCTGGATAAGCCGTAACCAAAAAGGTGAAGTAGGGCGTCTTGAGTTGTGCGATTAACTAAGCCACAGCTACGAGTGAAATCCCGAAACATAAGCCTCAGCACTTGACCATTTCCCAGTGCCCACCTTCGCTGCTGAACTAGTAGGTTCGGCATAGATTCAGGGAGCTCGGAGAGGCAGGTTACATCGTCTCTGTAGACGAGGCGCCATCCTCTCAATTGGGCTCGGTAGCTTAGCATTAAATCTTCGGTGACTGTGTCGCTCTGCCATCCGCCACTGTCGGAAATGGCCGCGCCTTTCCAGACTCCAGCCGTTCCATTGAAATTGAAGAAAAGTTTTCGATGGAACCGCCCCTCCTGCTCTATGGAAAAATGGTAGTTCAGCGTCAGTCGCTGGAGTTTGGTAAGGATATTTTTCTCGCTGTTGCGGAACGTCCAGCGGGCTTGGACTGCCGCGACCTTCGGATCGCTAAATGATGGCATCAATCGAGTCAAAAAGTCTTTTTCTGGTCTAAAATCACAGTCAAATATCGCGAAGTATTCGGCACCGGATTGGCTGAAACCTTCTGATAGCGCACCGGCTTTGTAGCCCCTTCTATGATGCCGCTGGACGTGAACGATCCTGGTCGTGGGATGCGTGATTTTTAAAGATTCGATCGTGTTGCTAATCAATAGAGATGTCCTATCGTTCGAATCATCCAGGACTTGAATTTCAAAGAATTCGCGAGGCCATTCAAGATCTGCAACACTACGGATGACATCTGAGGCATTGGCCTCTTCATTGTATATTGGGATTTGAGCACAGATTCTTGTATGATCAGGGACTTGATCTCTTGATTTTATTGGCAAAGGGTGAGTACCTTTTGGAATGATACCCAAAGCTGTACCTTGAGGAGTCATACTCAGGCGAATTTTGTAAACCAACAAGAGGCCTATAATGAGCTTGGCAACGCTATAGATGATCACGGTGATGGGCATGGATAGACCTACAAATAGACGAAGGACGATGATCTATTCGATGGCAGATCCGAAAAGTTACAGGTCGCTCCAGTTTTTTAGGGGTTGTTGACGTTTATATTCCCATTCTCCTCAGTTCCTTGATTCCCGGTCATTTAGCGGAGAATCAAGGAACCCAGGAGAATGGGGAGATTTTTATTTATTTTCAATATGTTAAGAGCCAAACGGAAACAGCCCCTAGAAATATACTTACATTAAACTACGAGAAATGTAACCAGAACCGGACGTGGCTCGAATTGGATAGTCGGTAGCGGATAATTTGATCAGTTTCATCGTCATTCTTGAGGTGTCATTTGGCTAAAAATAGGAACTATCTTAAGTTCTTGCTTATATTGGTGATCGTTGGAGTTATCACTATCTTATTTCACTATGACTTAGTCGGAATTCTATCGATTGACTTCCTAAAATCAAAACACGAGCTATTGACCCAGATTGTTGGCACGAATTTTTGGCGATCATCTGTCGTTTATTTTCTTATCTATGTCGTGGTTACTGCGCTTTCGCTACCTGGAGCCGCTGTAATGACCTTGGCTGGTGGAGCGCTTTTTGGCTTCTATTGGGGAACCATCCTGGTTTCGTTCGCGAGTTCCATTGGGGCGAGCTTTTCTTTTCTTGCGTCTCGGTTTCTCCTGAGGGGGATGGTTGAAAAGCGCTTTGCGACAGCTCTATCGACCATCAATGAAGGACTAAAAAAGGAAGGGGGTTACTATCTCCTATCACTTAGGTTACTGCCAGTTGTGCCCTTTTTCGTAATCAATGCGGTGATGGGTCTTACCTCGATGGCGCTGAGTCGATTCTACGTCATTAGTCAAATTGGAATGCTGGCAGGAACGATGGTCTACGTGAATGCTGGTACGCAGCTAGCGTCGGTAAAGACTCTCAGGGATGTTGTGTCTCCAACCATCTTTGCATCTTTTTTGCTAATGGGTATTTTTCCCATTGTCGTCAAAAAATATCTTGATGCTCTTCGTAAGCGTAAAGCGTTCAGGGGCTATGTACGTCCAAAATCATGCGACTATAACCTTGTGGTGATCGGCGCTGGAGCAGGCGGATTGGTTGCTTCATATATTGCAGCCGCCGTCAAAGCCAAAGTAGCATTAATTGAGCGGCACAAAATGGGCGGAGATTGCCTCAACACGGGCTGTGTGCCTAGCAAGGCTTTCATTAAATCCGCGAATCTTGCGTCGATCAGCCGACAAGCTACGGAGCTCGGTATTGCGTCGGTCTCGGTTGAATTTGACTTTGCTGCAATTATGGAAAGAGTCCAGCGCGCCATTGATATGATTGAACCTCATGATTCTCGGGAAAGATATGAAGCGTTAGGCGTTGACTGCATTTCGGGTCAGGCCAGGATCCTTAGTCCTTTTGAAGTCGAGGTCGAAGGCAGAATTTTGACGACCAGAAATGTAATTATCGCGACTGGTGGAAGACCAATAATACCAGATATTCCAGGGATCGAACAAATTCCCTACAGAACGTCGGATACCCTTTGGGAGATTCGAGAGCGGCCCAGACGATTGTTGATATTAGGAGGTGGGCCGATAGGAGTTGAAATGGCGCAGTCTTTCCAAAGGTTGGGATCATTGGTCACGATTGTTGAAAAAGCCTCTTCAATTCTTACCCGCGAGGATGAGGATATTTCCAGGATCATCAAAGAGCGATTAGTCAAAGAAGGCGTCAAAATCCTTTGCGGTCATACCGCGATGAGATTTGAAGCGAAAATCAAAGACCAGGTATTGTATTGCGACTATCAAGGAACCAATGTTGAAGTCGAGTTTGATCTGTGCCTATTGGCCTTAGGAAGAAAAGCCGTTGTGGATGGCTTTGGTGGGCGCGAGCTGGGACTGGAATTGAATTGTAACGGCCAAATCGAGTCAGATCCCTATTTGGCAACCAATATTCCCAATATATTCGTGTGCGGTGATGTAACTGGAACATACCAATTTACCCATGTCGCTGCGCACGAAGCTTGGTATGCGAGTGTCAATGCGCTCTTTGGATTCATTAAAAAATTTAAGGCTGATTATCGGGTTATTCCCATGGTAACCTACACCGACCCAGAGCTAGCGCGTGTTGGAGTCAATGAATCCGAAGCACGCGCGCGCAACATACCTTATGAAGTGGTCAAGTATGGTATCGAAGATCTTGACAGAGCTATCGTCGATGGGAAATCCTACGGAACCATTAAGGTGCTGACAGTTCCTGGATCAGACAAGATATTAGGTGTGAGTATTGTCTGCGAAAATGCTGGGGAAATTCTCGCGGAGTATGTGTTGGCGATGAAGCATAAATTGGGATTGAATAAAATACTTGGAACCATTCATGCCTATCCTACCTACGCTGAAGCCAACAAATACGTTGCGGGTGAATGGAAAAAGAAGCATACCTCGCCCAAAATTCTCGCGACATTAGCCTGGCTGCACAAAACTCGGCGAACTTAGGGGGATGCGAGATGACTTCTCTTAGCTCAGATGACCTGATGCCTTCCAAGCCTAGATGTCGCATTGTAATCTTTGCAAAGGCTCCTCGCCCCGGGTTTGCAAAGACTCGGTTGATTCCCGTTTTGGGAGCACAGGGCGCCGCCGAACTTGCTAAACGTCTGTTGATCCATACACTAACCACATTGTTGGACTCAAATAAAGTTGCATCCGTAGAATTGTGTGTAACGCCGCCGGGCGGCGATCAAGCATGGTTGGATCCTGAAATTCAAAAATTGGCGCGAGGCATTCAGTGGACTGATCAGGGAGATGGCAATTTGGGCGAAAGGCTCAGTCGCGTGGCGCACAGGGTCATAGAGAGCGGCGAATCTGTCATTTTTATTGGATCTGACTGCCCGGAATTGGGCACGCAGGAAATAACGGACGCGATAACCTCTCTTTGCTACGAGGCGTCTCGTTTTGATGCTACTCTTTTTCCCACTAGAGACGGAGGGTATGCCTTGTTGGGTTTAAATCGATTTCATTCGTCTTTATTTGAGAATATTCCATGGAGCACAGCAAAGGTGACGGAGGAGACGCTTAAAAGGCTAGAGATTCTTCGTTGGAACGTCAAGGTTCATCGGGTCGTCCAAGACGTCGATATTCCACAAGACTTAGAACTTCTGAAGAATTATTCAGATCTCGGGTATGCCGATATTTTATTTCCCATGCAACCACTGCTTACTAGTTTTCGAACATAGGCAACGGAGACTTTCAAATCGATGGGGAGAAGATCTGTTTCATGCCCGACACCAATGCCAGGAGTTAAATCATAATGAGACATCACATCGTCGCCTTTACTGCATGCCTTTTGGCTTCATTTTTTATACCAAAAGGTCTGTATGCGGGATCCTCACTTAAAATCAATGGTTCAACCACGGTTAATCCGATTGTAGTTGAGGCGGCCGAAAGGCTCGAAGAGTCCAAAAATTGGAAAATCGTAGTCGATACCCAAGGAGGCTCAAGTGGAGGCGTGGCCCAACTTGCTGAGGGGCTCGTTGATATCGGCATGATCTCACGCCCTTTGGCGGATCATGATCGTGGCAAGTTTCCCAAATTTTCGTTTGCAGCGCACATTATAGGGTATGACGGCGTTGCCCTTGTGGTTCCCCAAAAACTCGCTCAACGAGGAGTAAAAGCGCTTACCAAAGATCAGATTAAAAAGATCTACGAGGGGACTATTACAAATTGGAGAGATTGTGGTGGACCGGATCAGAGAATCGTATTCTACAACAAGGAGCCGGGACGTGGAACATGGGAAACGTTTGCCAACTATCTGTATGGAAGTGCCGAGAAAGCCCCAAAAGTTTTCCACCTTGAAGTTGGATCGAACCAAGAAGGTTTGACGAAGGTAACTCAAACCAATGGTGGAATCACTCAACTTTCTGCGGCGTGGGCGAAGGGGGAGGTGTATCCTCTAGCGATCTTAGAAGGGAACAAGGTCATCGAACCTAATAGTTCAAACATTGGCTCGGGAGTCTATCCGATGAGTAGACCACTTGTCTTAGTGACAGCCGCAAAACCAACTGAGGACGTTCAGAAATTTGTCGGCTACATATTGTCACCTGAAGGACAAAGCATCGTCGCAAAGCATGGCTACCTTCCTATCAACGCTCGGTAGATGGGAGACAAACACCATGAGACAAGTAGCCTTGCTAATTTCAAGTGTTGGAGCCCTTGGTTTCATCGCTTTTGCTGGTGTCCTGATCTGGGATGCTTTTCCTGGAATCTTATCGCCGGATTTATTTGCAAGTGGATATTGGGATTTTAGGTCCGGAAGCTTCCACGCGCTTGCGATGATCTTTGGAAGTCTAGCGGTGTCAGCCGTCGCGATGACCATGACTATTCCGATCGGACTTGGTTCAGCCATCTATTTGTCTGAGTACACCAGTGGCAAGTTCAGAAGTCTACTCAAGATTTTGATAGAACTTCTGGCAGGAATTCCCTCTGTTGTTTATGGTCTGATCGGAGTGACGATCTTAATGCCCTTGATCTATCCGGTTCTTTCCGCATGGGATGGACTTTCAGCTAACACCTTACTAACGGGTGGTCTTCTCCTCGGCTTTATGACTTTGCCCACCATGATTACCTTTGCAGATGATGCCATGCGTTGCGTTCCTTGGACTTTGCGGCAAGAAGGTTTGAGCCTTGGTCTTTCGAAGATTCAAGTCATTTTCTCCTTGGTGATACCTCGATCAGCGCGAGGTATTTTGGGAGCCACGGGCCTTTGTTTAGGCAGAGCTTTGGGGGAGACAATCGCGATCTATCTCGTGATTGGCCGAACGGATCAAAAATTTAGTTTGGAGAATCTCAGTTTAGATTCGTTGCTTTCGGCGGGTCATACTTTGACCACAAAGCTCAGCAGTTCTGAACTTTCGATTGCCTATGGAGATTCCGTTCATTGGCAAGCAATGATGTCGCTCGCCTTGGTTCTTTGGTGTGTCATCATCGCGCTAACTCAGCTAGGCCGAGTCTACAGTAAGGGGTTCAACAGATGAACCGAACTCTCGCTAGATCTCTAAGAACGACGCCGCTTGAAGCAATCTGTAAGGGCATTTTTGCTGCCAGTGCCGCAGTAGCGATCGCACTCCTCGTCATAATAGTGAGTGCGACGATCTATCGAGGTTACTCAAGAATATCGGTGAGTTTCATCATGCAGGCTTCAAAGCAGTCAGGTCTCGCGGGTGGGATCTTGTATCAAATTCTTGGTAGCCTCCTATTGATTGGTGCGACAGCGGCTATTGTTAGTCCGTTCGCCCTTTCGATTGCAACAGTAGTCCAGACAACAGGGCCAAGAGTTGGGCAGACGCTACGGAGCATCCTGCATATCATCAATGCCACTCCCTCGATTGTTTTTGGTATCGTGGGGTTCGCCGTATTTACAAAAATTCTTGGTATGGGAAAGTCGTGGTTTGCTGGAAGCCTTATTTTGTCTTTGATGATCCTTCCAACCGTGACCCTGGCACTCATCCATCGCATGGAAACAATACCCAAGCACTACCTGGAAACGGCTTTGGGTCTAGGACTTAATCAAAACCAATTGATAAAGAGTGTTCTGCTGCCCTACAGCTGGGGCGGTCTTCTAACGGGGCTGGTCATGGGTCTAGCGCGAGCTTTCGGCGAAACGGCTCCAATCATGTTTACCGCCGCTGTTTTTTCTGGAGCATCCCTGCCGACGGGTATTGTCGATAGCCCTATTCTTGCCCTTCCCTACCATCTTTTTAATCTCGCCCAAGATATAAGCGACGAAAGGGCGATGGCTAGTGCCTGGGCTACCGCCGCAGTATTATTGGGTTTGGTGCTTAGCCTTAGTATGCTTGTTGCGCCACTAAGGTCGAAAAGCCATGAGGAGGCGAAACTTTGATCAGTTCAAACATTCAGCAATCTGCACTTAGCGTAGAAAATCTCAGCGTCTTTTATCGCAACACGCCGATCTTCAGGAATGTGAATTTCGAAGTTGCCCCGAAAACTGTAACCGCTATCGTAGGTCCGAGCGGAATAGGAAAAACAACTCTGCTTCGGTGTCTAAACAGATTGATCGAGGAAGATTCAGATTTCCGGTTTGCTGGCAAGATTGCGATCGACAATATCGTCTACCAGAGTGATCTATCGTCAAGGTATGAGCTTCGTAGACGAGTCGGAATAGTTTTTCAGAAACCCACAATATTTCCAATTAGCATCTTTGATAATGTAATTTTTGGGCTACGACATGTGAATCCACAACCGAAACACGCCTATCCATCGATCGTAAAGCATTGTCTAGAGCAAACGGGACTTTGGGACGAGGTTGAACATCGACTTGCCGACAAGGCTCTTAAATTATCAATTGGACAACAACAGCGGCTTGCTATTTCCAGAACAATTGCGCTCGCTCCTAGCATTATTTTGATGGACGAACCAACTTCCTCCCTAGATCTGGTTTCATCAAAAAAAGTCGAAGATCTCATAGTGAGACTCAAGAAAAATCACGCTGTAGTGTTAGTTACCCATGACATGAATCAGGCTTATAACCTCAGTGATCAGATTATAAGCCTGAGGGTATCACCTGCAGGCGCGACTGCAGACATTTCTAAGCCTTTAATTCGGTGCAGTAATCTGCGCCCCTTATTTAAGGAAAACTAAGCCATGGATTCATCTGCCCAACTCGAATCGGTTAAACAATACTATGGCAAGATTCTCGAAACTAAAAATGACCTCAAAACAACGGCATGCTGTTCATCGGAAGTCTTGCCAGATCATCTCAAGTCGGTCATGAATCGCATTCATCCAGAAGTTAGGGAAAAATTCTATGGCTGTGGGGTGCCCCTTCCGCTTAACCTTAAGGGTCTTACCGTATTGGATCTCGGGTGTGGCTCAGGTAGAGACTGCTATGCGCTTTCGCCGCTTGTTGGGTCAAAGGGTCGGGTTATCGGCATTGATATGACTGACGAACAGATTGCGGTTGCTAAAAAACATGTCGATTATCATGCGAAGGAATTTGGTCAATCAAATGTCGAGTTCAGACAGGGCTACATTGAAGATCTAGCCTCGGCAGATATCGCCGACAATAGCATCGATCTAGTGGTTTCCAACTGTGTGATCAATCTTTCGCCAGATAAGGGTAGAGTATTTTCGGAGATCGTTCGGGTTCTCAAGCCTGGAGGGGAGATCTACTTTTCCGATGTCTTTGTCGATCGACGCTTGAGTTTGACGCAAAGAGCGGATCCGGTTCTCTTGGGTGAATGCCTTGGTGGCGCCCTCTATATCGAAGATTTTCGAAGGTTGCTCGCGCAGGTCGGCATAAGCGATTTTCGCCGCGTCAAGACAACGGAAATTTTGATGACTAATTCCCAAGTTTCTGCATTGGTAGGCAATGCTCAGTTTTATAGCATAACGATTCGTGCATTCAAGCTTCCCCTCGAGGATCGCTGCGAAGATTACGGACAAGTCGCAAAATACCTCGGCACTTTGGATCATGCTTCGAATGGATTCCTATTGGATGATCACCATTATTTTGAGACCGGTCGATTTGTAGCAGTTTGCTCTAACACTGCCAGCATGCTTCAACACTCTCGCTATGGAAAATTTTTTGAAATAGTCGGTGAGGGTGATCAGCATTTCGGGCTTTTTAATTGTGGACCTACCAATAGGTCAACGGGTGATGGAATCGATTCCAGTTTGTGCTGCTGAGTTGAAAATCTCTGCAGACAAGGCCGCATCTAGATTTTTTTTAAGAATGTAACTTCCTTGAACCGACCAGCGAATAGTTTTGTAAGTTCGCCAGCCACTAGATCTGATATCGCTACTTCTCAAAGGAGCGAATCAGGCCTGATTAAAGTCGAGCTTATTGGTATTAATTTCGTAATTTTTAAGGAGTTCATCATGAAAAAGACAACGTTCGCATCGGCTACTCTCGCTGGACTTTTATCCATGTCAGCTGGAGCGGCACTGGCAGCAGAACCTGAAGGTCATGAAAAATGCTATGGGATTGCAAAAGCTGGGCAAAACGATTGTGCCAACTCTGTGCATGAATGTGCCGGGATGGCAATGGAAGACAGTTCGCTGAAAGAATGGGTTTTTGTGTCTAAAGATCGTTGTGTCAAAATAGTGGGGGGTTCGCTCACGGAAGGTGGTTCATCTTGCGGATCTGGTTGTGGATCTAGCGACGGCTAGGTCTTTGTTGGGTCTCATACTCTTTAAGTAGGTCCTGGGGATTTCCATTGAGTTGGTTTGTCCCCAGGACTACTCATCGAATAGATCAGAGTTACCGGCAGAAAAATTGCGAAGACGATTTAAGAGGTGTTTATGGATAGCGCCGCGATCAACGGTGTCGGTGTGGGGTTACGTCCCGCGCATTATGCAGATATATTTCAATTAGCGCCTCAAACCGTCCCATGGTTTGAGGTACTTGCAGATAATTTTATAATCGGTAACGGAATGCCTCTGACTCAATTGAGACGGATCAGCGAGGCTCATCCTATCGTATTTCATTCCGTAAACATGTCGCTTGGTTCGCCTGAACCGTTTGATCCTCAATATTTGGGCTCAATCAGGCGACTGGGTCGGGAAATAGGAGTGCGATGGTATTCAGATCATCTCTGTTTCTCAAAACTAAACGGAGTTAGTCTCAATGATCTTTTACCACTGCCATATACCGAAGAATGTGTGATAAGCACAGCCAAGAGAATTCGACAAACGCAGGACTTCTTGGAATCTCGTTTGCTTATTGAAAACGTTTCCAAATATTTTCAGTACCAAAATTCCTCCATGACCGAATGGGAATTTCTGGCCGCTGTGTCAGAGGAGGCGGACTGCGATATTCTGTTGGATGTAAATAATATCTACGTGAATTCGGTCAATCAAGCATTTGATCCCGATGCTTTTTTGAATCACATTCCTGCCCATCGAGTCAGACAATTTCATCTCGCAGGCTACACTCAGGTGGAAAACCATCTTATTGATACCCATGGCGCTGCTGTTTCTGATCCTGTTTGGCAGCTTTATCAGCGCGCCGTTCAAAGATTTGGGTCTATACCTACCCTAATCGAATGGGACAATAACGTTCCTTCCTTTGCGACGCTACTAGAAGAAAAATCTAGAGCAGAAGCTATTCTTAAATGCGCGTCGGGAGCAGCCGTATGACAAAAGGCGATCTCATAGGTCAGCTGACAAACTTTGTTGATGCCCTAGTTTCGACAGATATTGGAGGTCGTGCCGCTTCGCAATTTATAGATCAAATCGCTAATTCAGCAATTCCCCCCACGGAATCGCTCAGGATTTATCAGCGGAACGTTTTTGGTAGTCGCAAGAAGGTGCTTCAGTCCACCTTCGAAATTACCCGCAAAATATTAGGAAAGAAGGCGTTTGACAAGGCTGCCGAACATTTCATCGTAAATTCCATCCATTCTGCTCCGGCCAATCTGATTCTCCTTGGCGATGGTTTTTGGGTGGAGCTTCCTAGGACGATCGTATATCTAAGAGATTTAGCAAAATTGGAATGGGCCTATCATAAAGCCTTCTTTAGCGAAATGCCTGAGTCCCCTCGTAAATTTGAACTTGCTGATTTAGCTTCATCTTCCGATATCCATATCGGAATTCCTGCCTCTGCTACGCTCATAAAGTCAGCGTACAATATCCTTTCTGTGTGGAAAAGCTATCAGCCAGAAGCCGAGCTGATCGAGGAGTCGAAAGTGGACGATGACATTAAGAATCCCAACTATCTCATCGTATGGCGTCGAGGACTAACTCAGTGCATTCATAGAGTCGATCCAATGCTATGGGAGGTTTTATCTCTGAGCACTAGCGGTATGCCACTCGTCGCAAGTATCGAGAGCGTGCATCAATGCTGGGACCAGTCGGTATCGCCTGAGCATCTTACCCAACAACTGGCAACAGGACTTTACCAGGGTTGGATTGCAGATAACCTGATGGGACGCAGCCCAAATAATTCACTAATGAAGAGTTCGACTCTGCCAGGACAGCAGTGTCTTGCCACTTGAGCTCCGGGACTCGATATACTTATGAGCCGCCACGACTTCGTCTGCTGGGAATACCTTGCCAATGTGTGGAATTAGATCGACTGATTTGGCCATGGCTTCGGCGCACTGACGAGATTTGGTCTCATCATGCATAATTCGCAGCGCATTGAGTCCGTAAACACCCTTGCTGGCATTCATGAGTCTGATCATCCCAAATCGCGGCGTTGTCAAGACCGATTTTAGCATGGGCAGAATGCGGCGGCGATCACCCTGGACGCCTGAGGAAATCCCCAAGGCTACCAGCCTGCCCGCCACCGCCAGGCGTTCAAAATGAGCATTGATGGACCGGCCGCCAGCGCTGTTGAGAATAATATCAAATTTGCGATCGGCAAAGACCCGGCCCGAATTGAATTCATCATGAGTGGCCGCATCAAATCCGAAGGACTCGATCAGAGATTTTTTAGTGCTCGTGCTGGTCAACCCCAGGCCTCGGCCACCGGCTTGCCTGACCATCTGCATGGCGAAGGTTCCGAGTCCACCGGTCGCACAATCGATCAAAACGTCATCACCTTGCCTCATCCGAGCCATTTCGTGCAGGGCCGTGTGCAGCGTGATAAACGATACCGGCAAACCAGCAGCCTGCTCCAAGGTAAGCGTGTTCGGCTTTTTGATCACTTGCCATGCCGGTAGCTTGACAGCCGAAGCATAACCACCAAAAAAGCTTCCCGACAAAACCTCGTCACCTGGTTTTAGATGCTTCACATTGCGGCCTACGGCTGACACAATGCCGCTTAATTCATAACCTGGCGTGAACGGCTTTTTGGGGGCATCGGGATAAAACCCAAGTCGCATAATAATATCCGCGAAATTGATCCCCGAATAGGCCACGGAAATAGCAACCTCGTCTGGTCCTGGATTTAAGTCAATTTTATCCTCGTTTAGACTAAGGGTCTCGGGATTAGCGGCCCCAAACGATGCGATGGTAATTTTTCGAACTGCCTCCGAGGTTTTACTGGAAGGATTATGTAAATTTGTCATCAAAGAATCCTTTCTTTATCTTAGCCCAGGTTTTTTGATTCAGGGACACGCCCACATATTTGCCGAATTTCTGAGTCTCAACCAACTCAGCATTAACCAATTCTTTAAGATGGTGCGATACCGTTGGTGTGCCGATACCCAGAGCGCTAGTCAAAGGTCCAAGCAAGCAGCAACCATCAGGAAGCTCTTCAACTGAGAGGTGTGATGGAGCCCCTTCGTTATTGTCCGACTTGCGCTTGATAGCCCAAAAAATCTCAAGCCTATGTGGATTCGAAAGCGCCTTGAAAATTTTGGTATAAAACTTCAGATCGTCCATAGAGTACACTCGCTACGTTGGCCATAAACCCGATATTCAAGCCTATTGCTTGACATAAGTTAACTTTCCAAAGAAATACGACACCAGGCCCTGAGAGCACCGCTCCGGCATAATCCGTGGTAACAGCACAAGAAAGCGATTCATGACTCCTGTGATGATGTGGCCTTTCTTATGTCGCGATGCCTTAAGACCCATTTTAACCACCTCTTCTGCCGACATAAGCGATTTATCGGCAAAGGTCGAAAGCTCCTGGGCGGCATTCTGCATGAATTCTGTCCGCGTTCCGCCGGGATGGACGCAGGTCACAGTGATATTGGTATTGCGAAGTTCTCCATGGAGAGAGTTGGAAAAGCTCTTCACAAAAGCTTTGGTGGCTGCATACACAGCATATTTGTTGGGAGCGAGGTAAGCGGCTATCGATCCAACATTGATAATTCGGGATTTTCTGCCATGCTGGATCATATGCTCCGCAGCAAATTGCGAAAGCGCAACAAGGCTCGCGACGTTGAGTTGAATTGTTTCAACATCATTGCGGGCAGAGGTCTTGAGAAAATCCTGATAATCACCGCGCCCGGCATTGTTGACGAGAACGGTAATAGGACCAATCAATCGGGCCTTTTCAAAGAGAGCGGCTGCAGAATCCATCTGAGAAAGGTCGGATTCGATCACATGAACCGGTTGTCCAGTCTGCGATGTGATTTCAGAAGCGATTCTTTGCATGGCAGAAACACGCCGTGCCGCCAGGATGATACCCAAGCCTTCCTTAGCAAGCTGGCGTGCCCATTCCTCCCCAAGTCCGCTGGAACCCCCAGTAATTAAAGCCCATTCCTTCCTATGTGCCTCTGCTGCCTTCGAAACCATAACCTACCCCTATAGTTTGATAATTCGAACATTGTCAAACTATCAAACTACTATACCCCTGTCAAGCGCTCACATTCGATGAAGGAGGTTGGAGTGCTGCCATTGAGATGGCATTGTCAATCGTCGTTAGTTCGGTCGCAGCAGCTGACTGAAACGATTTAGGGGCGAGCATCTTTCAAGATATAGAGAATCATAAATACAATAAAAAGTAGCATCAGAGACATCATCATCCCGTGACTGGATGTATCCAATTGATCGTCATCGGGTAACCTCGCTCCTGAAGTCAGGATAGCGATCCGGCTTCTGACTTGAATTGCATTAAATAGTAAATAGCCGATCGATGAGTATAAAATCGCCACAAATGCAACAGCGACCCCGGGTCCTATGGCATCCGGGTGTTCAAGATTTTCGGCAACCTGAATCACCCCAAGCGTTGTCCCAAGAATTCCTGAAAGCGGAAATCCTCTGCTTACGGCTCCAAAAAGCAAACTTTTTTTCTGATCCTTCGAGAGGGAGACGAATTTAGACCCACTGGGAAGGCTGATCAATTGGATGATGGTGCCACTCACAGTCCCGCCAACAACGATCAATCCTGCAGTCAACTGAAGCACTGATCCAACATGACCTCCAGTCGCTAGCATGACCAGCAAAAAGGAACCAACCGTCAATAAAAATCCTCCGAAGATCCAAGGCCAGAAATGTTGATCATCGCGAGCCATAACGTCCTCCTTTTGAGATTTAAGCGCCCTTTTTAATCTGATCCATTTCTAAAACTAGATCTGCAATCTTAGTCTTTAGTTGAGTTACTTCATCATGAAGTACTCCGTGAGTTGCAGGACGCTCTCCAGTCGGTTTTATTGCCAATGCGATTTGCCTTGCCCGGTTAGCCAGCGGATTGGTAACCAGCATTTTTAGTGTGAAGCCGTAAAAGATTGGCACAAAAGAGATCGCAATTCCTTGGCCAATCATATCCGGTCTAGCCAAGTTTTCCATGACATGGATCAATCCCATAACCTGCCCTATACTACCTGCCATGATTGACGCATTACCGATAGCCTGGAATACCTCACCGGCTATGGACGCCGCATGAGGATTTTCAGTTTTTGGATTTATCACTATTTTTATACTTGTGATAAAAGCTGAAATGGGAAAAGCCATTACGCAGTATCCAAAGACTCCACCGATCACGAGGACGAACTCAGCAAGACGTGTAACACTTCCTATATGACCACCTTCCATAATCACGCCTGCGAATATGAAAGCTAGCGATAATAAGATTCCAATGACTAGACTAATGAAAACTCGCATAGTTTAAACTCCGCAGCTCAAGTCCATCGTTTCCAACCCGCCCCTGCGCTAGTCGGAGGGAATGAATCCGAGCTAAATGGGTCAAGATTGCCTGGTTCTGTAGGGTTTCTGCTGCGAGATGCTATTTTAAATAGGTAGTTGACAGCTCCTAGTACCCCTTCAGCTTTGATAGAACTTCGCTTAGACCGTCGCTATGTAGTTTCGCGATGACCTCTCGGCTTATTGCGGCGGGATCAACGTCTTGCCATGATCCTTTCGGGTTGACTAAAGCCTCGGCAACCTGCCCGTCGTGAGCCAATATTTTGGCATGCACCGCGATGCATTGATCTGAGTCACTGGCATAGCAGCCAATCGGCATCGTGCAATCTCCCCCGAGATCTTCGAGTATGCGTCTTTCAATTGCGGTGGCTTTTTCAGTCTTGAGATCGTTCAATTTTCGGAGAAGCGGTGCTATAGGACTACTAGCTAGGCACTCGATTGACAAGGCCCCCTGTGCTGGCGAGGGTACAAACCAAGCAGCTGACAACCTTCGTGCGATCAATCCTGGAATAGCCAACCTATCTATGCCAGCCTCGGCTAAGACAATGGCATCAAAGGACCCTTCATGCAATTTGGCAATTCTGGTATCGATATTCCCGCGCAAAGGGCTGAGTAGAACTTTGGTGCCTCGCAGGAGCGCCTGGCGCCTTAGGCTTGAGGTCCCGACCTTAAGCTCGGGCCAGTTTTCTACTTCTTCTCGGGTAACTTCTCGAGTTGCGCTGAGTTCGGGATAACGCTCGATAGTCTCAGGATTGAAGATCACAAGGTCAAAGGGTGAATGTCTTTTTAAGATCGCGATCAAACAAAATTCGTCCGCAATTTTTGCCGGTAAATCCTTTGTGCTGTGCACCGCAAGATCAGCGGTCCCAGCTCTCATCGATTCCTCGAGCTCTTTAACAAAAAGCCCCTTCCCGCCGACCTCGTGAAGAAAGCGATCTGTGATTTTATCGCCCATGGTTACGATGATTTCGAGCCGCGTTTTCAGGCCGCATTGGGCTAATCGGCTCTGAATATGCTGGCTTTGCCATAGAGCGAGTTTCGAACCGCGGGTAGCGATTACATAGGTCTTGCTTAGGTCACAAGACTCCATGCTATTTCTCCTTGGCTTTTGGTGCTGGAAACAACACGGACAAAGATGCTGCCAGTTGCTCTTTATAGAAACCCTCTGGCGGCGCAAGCACGTTGGAGCCCGCATCAGACGATATCTTGCTTGCCACAGACCGCATCAGCTCGGCGATGCTGCTGCGCTGGACATCGGTGAGCTCACGCAAAGAACCTTTGCTGAAGCTCCTCTGTACCTCTCGGTCGATAAGATCGTCCAAATAACTTCGAAACCTGTGCAGTGCAGGCTTTAGTTCCAAATGTTCATACCAGCGCCAGTAGTTCAATGCACTGTCGGTAACCATGCCTAGGGCGCGCTCGGCAGCGAGACTTCGCTCTTCGATTCCTTCGGCCACTACCTGCTTGAGGTCGTCGATATCAAATATATAAACGTTTTCAAGCTCTGCACACTCAGGATCGATATCACGCGGCAGAGCGATATCGATCAAAAATATTGGCCGGCTCTTGCGAGCTTTTTGGGCTTTTTGAAGCATGGGTTTATCGATCACAAAGCCATCTTTGGCCGTAGACGAGATGACGATATCGGCAAGCTGTAGAACCATGTCAAGATCTTCCCAGCCATAGGCCTGTCCCATTCCAGCCGTTTCGATCACCTTTTGTGCCCGAGATGGAGTACGATTCACAACCATGATTTGGCGCGGCGAATACTGCACTGCGTAGCGTGCCGCAACACTGCTCATTTCACCAGCACCGATGATCAGAATATTGTGCCGGTCAAATCCTCCATAAACGCGATTAGCTAAATCTACTGCGGCATGTGCTATCGATACGGTGCCGCGGCCGATATCTGTCTTCGTCCGCACGCGCCCGGTCGTGTTCAAGGCATCTTGCGTCAATCGATCGAGAACAGGACCAAGAGTTCCCATCTCTTTGGCCATCTGAGCAGCATCTTTGAACTGTCCAATAATTTGAGTCTCGCCCACCACTAATGAATCCAATCCTGAAGCCACGCTAAACACATGCTCGACGGCGCGCACGCCTGTGAAGCAATAGCTATTACCTCGGATCGACTCCTCGGA
Organism: uncultured Oligoflexales bacterium; assembly: GCA_964582405.1. Classification (GTDB taxonomy): domain Bacteria; phylum Bdellovibrionota_B; class Oligoflexia; order Oligoflexales; family Oligoflexaceae; genus CAZOSN01. The sequence goes on from CAZOSN010000004.1 coordinate 39,179, forward strand.
CAAGGCTCGTTTTGGTGCATGGCCACGTCTTTGCAACTCGAAGAATATCTGATAAATCTCGTCCTGTTCGGCTTCGCGCTCCAAAACTCCGATTAGTTCCAGTCGATTACAAGTTGAGATCACTAGAGCTTCGGCGCAATTCGTAGCGTGAATAAATTCAGGCAGGACTCTGAGGATAGTTTCGACCCTCAAGAACAAGCTCTCGCGGACCTCAATCTCAGCTGATTTATGATTAGCTCCGACACAGAATATCGTCTTTGGTGGCTTCACAGAGTCCCCCATTTCACCAGCCCAAAGAAGGCCAGAAATAGCAGGATAAAGCCCGCAAGACTCATTTTAGCGATCCTCTTTGTAGATTGACCGAGCACATTGCGAGCTAAAAGGATTGCTAAATACCAAATCCATACAAGTACAGCCCAGGTGATTTTATAGCCAAGACCCTCAATTTTATCCGAGGCAAAGAAGCCGACATAGATTGCCCCGCTGAATAAGCCCAGGGTGAGACAGCCACAGCCAGCCCAAAGGCTGAACATCAGCGTCTGTTCCAACTTATCGAGCGGGGGCGTGGCCTTGGTGATAAAATTGAACAGTTTTTTCTTGAGCGCACGTTGCTGGAATAGGTAGAAAAAACTCGTTGCCGATGCTGCGATTGCGAAAGCCTGCCCCAACGATGCGACAAAAATATGAAACGCCATCAGGAGAGGTGGGTGCGCGGCCGCCGTATGATTGTGAGCCGGATAGGTAAAGGCAAGAAATATCAAAACCAGCGTCGCCAGCGGAGATACGAGGATTCCAAGCAGCTTGATCTTGGATTTTAGGCTTACCAAAATGGTCACCACCGACATTGTCACGATCAGCAGAAGGCCGCTTGTTTGACTGTAGTAGACTTCAGACAACGACATAATCAGGGCAAACAGGACAAACAAGGTAGCCAGAATGAAGGTCATGATCGCGGCGCGATAGATCGATGCGCGCGCCTCTGCCTGAGGAAAAGCATGCAGGAACAGCCCCGAGCTGACTGAATATCCAGCCAGGGCTGCAATAAGGCTCATATGACTAAGAAGAGGTATCAAATTTTGCCTTTCGTATCCTAAATCGGCAGCTCTTCGTAGGTCTCAAGAATTTTCTTGAGATCGGCAAGGTATCTTGCACCGCCTTCCCCATCGACAACCCTGTGGTCAAAAGTAAGGCTTATCATCATCATTGGTCGAATCGCGATCGCATCATCAATGACCACGGGCCTTTTGACGATGGCTCCAATTCCCAAAATCGCGACCTGAGGCTGGTTAATGATCGGGTTTGAAGTAATGCATCCAAATCCGCCCGGATTGGTTATCGAGAATGTTCCGCCTTTGACCTCGTCTGGTTTCAATTTTTTTGAATTGGCGCGCACAACGAGGTCGTTGAGACCTCGCGCCACACCCAATAGGCTAAGTTCTCCAGCATTTTTTAATACCGGTACAATTAAACCTCCCTCGATTGCAACGGCGCATCCTATATTAAGATCCTTTTTGAACAGAATCTCATCCCCATCGATGGAGGTGTTAAGAAGTGGATGCTTTCCCAGCGCCGCTACCGCCGCATGTACCAAAAAATGGGTATAAGTGAGGTTAAATCCCTCTTTGTTCTGAAACTCGGCTTTATAACGTTCACGGATCTTGACGACTTTGTTGAGATCAACCTCGAAAACCGTCGTGACATGCGGTGATACGCGCACCGACTCCACCATGTGATCCGCAATAAGGCTGCGCATCCGAGACATTTTTTGGCGTTCGACTAAAACTCCGTCCAGGTATTCTTTGCCTTGGACAACTGTCGTATTAAGCCGGTGGGATTTGACAGACTCAGAGGAAGACTTTGGTAGACCGAGTTCGATAGGCCCAAGGTCGGTTCTGCGGTCTGATCCGGGGGCTTTAATCGTCATAGCCGAGAGGGTCAGAGACTTAAGATGCTCCTCGAGATCTCGTCGGGTGATTCGTCCGGCCATGCCGGTCCCGGTAATTTCAGCGAGATTGAGTCCTTGCTCGCGTGCAATCTTGCGGACCAGTGGCGAACTTTTCACGCGCCCGTCATTGGCTCTGATTTGCACGACCGGCTTGGGCGTGGTTTTCTGCTCGTGTTGAACCGGAGAGAGTTTCGCTTTGGCGATCGAAGGATCGCCTTTTGGGGGTTGGTCGGGTATTGGGGCCACTGGTTTTGCCTGCGACTCTTTTGCCTGCGACTCTTTTGCCTGCGACTCAAAAGCCCGGGCATCGGTCGCATCCTGACTGTCGCTTATGATAGCAAGAACCTGATCGACTTTTACAACGGCGCCTTCCTTGACCCTGAGGGAGGTAACATAGCCAGGACGCGGAGCCGGAATCTCGGTATCAACCTTGTCGGTCGAGACTTCAAGCAATGGCTCGTTGTGAGCAACTTTGTCGCCCGCTTTTTTTAACCACTTAACCAAGGTCGCTTCGTGAACACCCTCACCCATCGACGGCATCAAGACTTCCGTTTGACTCATGACTCCCCCTTGCTTTGGCCGATTCTTACATATGAATGGCGCTGCCGAGCGCCGCGTGGGCTGCTTCCATCGCTGTTTCTGAAATAGTCGGATGCGGATGAATCGTGTGAGCGATTTCATCGATAGTGGTTTCGAGGATCTTGCCTAAACCAAACTCGGCAATCATCTCTGTGGCCGTGGCACCGATAATGTGCGCCCCAAGGACTTCCTTATAGGTTTTGTCGTAAATCAGTTTCACAAAGCCTACGGTCGCCTGTTCAATATTAGCCTTTGCTAACGCCGAAAACGGAAACTTTGATACTCCATAATCCAAGCCCTTCGCTTTGGCCTCGGTCTCCGTGAGCCCGACATGCGCAATCTCTGGCCAGGTATAGATTGCCGAAGGGTTGGCATCGTAATTGATAGTCTCGGGATGATGTCCCGCAATAGTTTCAACCGCATGAATCGCCTCGGCGGACGCCGTGTGAGCCAGTGCCGGCGTGTTGATCACATCGCCGATCGCATAAATAGTAGGCACTAATGTCTGATAGTGATTATTGACTGGAACAAAGCCTCGTTCATCAGTTTTTAAACCCACCCCCTCTAATGCCAAGTCTTCCGTAACCGGTGAGCGTCCCACCGACATCAAAACAATATCAAACTCCCGGTCGTCTTTTCCTTCGACCGAGACAAGGCACTTGCCGCCCTTCTCTGTGACCTTGCTGAGTTTCGCGCCAGTTTCGATGGTGATATTTTGTTTTTTAAACGAACGCATGGCTTCTTGCACGACCTCGTGATCCTCGGATGGCAAGATCTGTGCTGCGTATTCGACAACTGTTACCTTGCTTCCCATTCTTCCAAAAAGTGAAGCGAATTCCATGCCGACAACACCCCCGCCAACAACACACAGAGTCTTGGGTATGCTGCTAATGGAAAGAATATGGTCAGAGCTTAGGATAGTTTTGCCGTTGGTTTTGGCAAAAGGGAGTTCCTTAACGCGCGAACCGGTCGCGATCAAGATGGCGCGGGCAGAGAGAGTCTCGCTAGTGCCATCAGATTTTTTGACTGTGACGGAGTTTTTCGATGCAAAGCTTGCGGTTCCCTGCAGCACCGTGACTTTATTTTTCTTCATCAAAAACTTGAGGCCCTTGCGCATCTGATCGACGATCGCGTCCTTGCGTCCCAGAATTCGCTGCCAGTCAAATTCCACCTTGCCTATCGAAAATCCAAGGTCTTCGACATGCTGCAATTTGTCCCATGTCTTTGCTGCATGCAGCAGCGCCTTGGTTGGGATGCACCCTACATTGAGGCAGGTGCCGCCGAGGTGCTCACGCTTGTCGATGAGGGCGACATTCAGACCCAATTGAGCCGCCCGAATCGCCCCGACCTCTCCACCTGGCCCTGCCCCGATAATAACCAGATCAAATTCCGCATTACTCATACCAATCCCCTCTGACCCTAAGCCCCTGAAAAGACGAGAATCTATCTGCGCAAAAGCCAAGAGTTTATCTTATCCAGCCAAACAATTCGAAGCTATTTTTACTCAAAATTAGGCCTATTTGCGATTATAATTAAAGAAGCTAGGGCTTTTTGACGATATACCGAGAGGCGTAAGGCAAAATAAGGAGACACAAATGGGTAAAGTATTACCGTTTCAACCAAAAGCAGCCGACCTCAAGTCTGCCGAGCGCTTGGTTGAACTAAGCATCGAGGTCGATGATGCCATGATCCGTGCGATTCAGGAGGGCATCGATCCGATGGAGATTGTAGGGGTAGTTGCCCATAGGCTGGGCGTGATGATGTCGCATATCCATCAGAAAAACGAGCTTTGGCCGTTCTGTGAAAAAGTTCTGAAGCAGCAGGCTAAGATCGATTAGCAAACAGCCTCATTCGAAGAGGTTCGATCCCGGTCTTTTTCAGCGACGAAATAACATGCACGCTGTCGAGCGCGATGTTTTTCTTCTGTAAATCCTCTTTAATTTTGGCGGCGGCTTTAAGGCCCTCCATGCGATTTACCTTATCGGCCTTGGTAAGAGCCACAACGACAGGCAGTTGACGCGATAGGTGCACCAGCAGGTTTAAATCATCCTCATCGACACCGCGTCGGATATCCATCAAAAATAAAATATCGCAGATATTCGGTCGCCTAAGGTATGCGGAGATAAGCTCTTCCCAGTGCGTCGCGCGGCTATATTCGACCTTATGAAAACCGTAGCCAGGCAAATCAGCAATAACCATCCGGTCGTTAAGGCTAAAAAAGTTGACCATCTTGGTTTGGCCTGGTGTTCGCCCGGCTCGGGCCAAGTTTTGGCGCCCCAGCAGCGAATTAAGTAGCGTCGATTTTCCCGCATTGCTGCGGCCGATGATTGCAACTTCAGGCTCTTCATACGGTGGTAGCTGTTTCGATTGCGCGGCACTGGTGATATATCTGGATTCCATTTCGGGAGGCTCTATAAATTAATTTTGTTTATCTGGAAACATCATGTCCAAAATCCACATACTAGAAGACGAGCTAATTAACAAGATCGCGGCTGGGGAGGTCGTCGAGAGACCGGCCAGTGTGATCAAGGAGCTTATGGAAAATTCTATCGATGCTGGGGCTGATGAGCTCAGAATCGAGATTCGCGAGGGCGGGACCGAGCTCATGGTCGTGCAGGACAATGGCGAAGGGATGTCAGCTGAAGACGCCCCCCTAGCCTTAACCCGTCATGCCACCAGCAAGATTAGAAGCGCCGACGACCTGTTTGCAATCGATACCTTAGGCTTCCGCGGTGAGGCCCTGGCAAGTATTGCCTCCGTCAGCCGGTTCTCGCTGCTGACTCGGGAACGCGGGGCGGATCTGGGCCTCAAGCTTGAGATAACCGAATCCGGTGCGATCGAATCTACCCCCTGGAGTGGCGCCACGGGGACGACCATGATTATCAAAGATCTTTTTTATAATATTCCGGCTCGTCAAGCCTTTCTCAAAAAGCCCGCCGCTGAATTTGCCCAGATATTGGAGCTGGTGCAGGCGATGGCCCTGAATTATCCAGAAGTTAGCTTCCATTTGATACACAATGGGCGGGAGGTATTTAAGGCCGGCAAATTGACACTTGTCCCGCACGAATTCTGCCGAGGAGAAGCAGCCCTACGCGAGCGTATGCGGCTTGTGACCTCCGATGAGGAGGCAAGCCGCCTGATCTACTGCACCGAGACCGCGGCCCATGGCGCGATCGAAGCGCTGATCTCTCCTCCAGGAATGGATCGCGGTTCGGGCAGCTCGATGTTCACTTTTGTAAACAGCCGTTGGGTCAAAGACAAGACGATCCGCTACGGGATCATGCGAGGATACCACAGTCATCTTCTCAAGGGGCGCTATCCGATTTGCCTTGTGCACCTGGCAATTGACCCCAGCCTCGTCGATGTGAATGTTCATCCAAGCAAGACTGAGCTAAGATTTCAATACGCGCAGGAGGTTCAAACCCTGCTCGCTCAGCTCATCAGAAACGCGATACGAAGTGGTGCCTGGGCCGGAGAGCCTGCCCTAAGCCGATCCGCTGACGTCAAGGTTGCGAAAGATTTCAACCTTCGGCTTTCGGAACCACCCTCTGCACAGAGCAGGTTTCCCCAGGATTTCGACCTCGGATCATCGGTGTCCTCTTCCGTGCGCAGTAGTTTCTCCAAGGATACCGACTTAGGGACTTCAGGCCCCACGGTCGCACGCGGAAGTCTTTCCAAAGACTTCGACCTGGGATCTTCAAGCCCCACGGTCGCGCGCGGAAGTCTTTCCAAAGACTTCGACCTGGGATCTTCAGGCTCAACTTCGGCACGTGGCGTCTTTCCCAAGGAGTTTGACCTTGCCGCTGATCGCAGCGGTTTGAGCCCTAGGGCAAAGGAGCAACCCCAACGCGGCATCAAAGTATCGACCATGTCCTTTGACGGGCAACCCGCAAAGTCCGATCAAAAAGTTGAATCAACCGTGAAGCATTCCGATGCGGCATTTGGCAGCCTCGGCCTAACCGATGCCGAGCATGAGTCAAGAAAACCAGAATTTTTCGCGGAAAAAACCAAAGGCCCAAGCGTGCACTGGGAAAACCTCCGATTCGTTGGAACCTTATCTGCCTGCTATCTCTTGTTTGAGGATGAGGAGGGTCTTCTGGCGATCGACCAGCACGCCTTCCATGAGCGGATTCTTTTTGAACGCTTTTCGCGCGATTACCACAACCTCGGTGATTCGGAGCAACTCCTGATGCCCGAAGCGATTTGTCTTGCGCCGTCGCAGATAGCGACGCTAAAAGATGCCGCTCCAAGTTTGGCAGCCATGGGAGTGGGATTAGCTTTCCTTGATGAGGCGCACGCCGAGGTCCAGCGTGTACCTGGGTTGCTGAAAAATGCTGACTTTGAGGTCCTGTTGTCGCAGCTTTCTGAAAGCTGGAAGCATGCACCGGCCCCACTTGCCGAAATGGAGATTAGCCATGACGTTCTCTCAACCATGGCCTGCCATGCGGCAGTGCGCGCGGGAGAAGAATTTGATGCGGCTGGAGTGAATGATCTACTTCGCGAAGCAAATGGCATCGATTTTCTCCTCAATTGCCCTCATGGGAGACGAGTTTTCCGCAGATTTTCGAAAACCGAAGTGGAGCGATGGTTTGACCGCTAAGACCTACACCCATGTCGTGATTGTGGGACCCACAGCCAGCGGCAAATCAGACCTTGCCATGGGTCTTGCCCGCGCGCTAGGTGGAGAAATAATCAGCTGTGATTCAGTCCAGATTTACCGAAAATTTGATATCGGGTCAGCCAAACCAACTCCCGACGAGCGTAAATTGATCCCTCATCATTTGATCGACATTAGGGATTGGAATCAGCCATACGATGCCAAAGCCTATGCCTCTGACGCATGGTCCGCGATCTGCGCTGTTGCCGAACGCGGCGGCTTGCCGATTGTGGTAGGTGGAACAGGTCTGTACCTGCGCGCGCTTTGGGGTGATCGTTTTCAGGAGTTTGCACCAAAAGATGAGGCGTTACGTGAGGAGCTAAGTCTGCTAAGTTCCGAGGAGATCATGATACGCCTTGCAAAGCTTGATCCTAAACGTGCCTCCGAAATTCATCTCAATGACCGCTATCGCCTTGCTCGCGCCCTGGAAATAGCAATTCTTGGCGGCGGTCCCATGCATTCCTCGATACTGGGCCCTGACCTGCGCGGCGCGCTCACGATTTGGCTTAATCCCCAGCGCTCGTTATTGCACAACCGAATAGCACGGCGGACGAATAGGATGCTTGACCTTGGTCTTACCGACGAGGTTTCCACCCTTAGGGCCGAAGGCATCAAAGATGACGCCAAACCCATGCAATCGATAGGGTACAAGCAAAGCCTTGAATTTTGCGATGGGTTGCTAACGAGATCGCAGTTGTTCGAAAAAATAGCGGCGGCGACCCGTCAATACGCAAAACGCCAATGCACTTGGTTTAAGCAATGGGAGTATGATCTTGTGCTTACCGACGATGTGGACCAAGGCCATGTTGCGGATTTTGTCGCACGGCGCGTTTTGGGTAAATAATTCGTATCAAACTGGAGTTTACAAGTAGGTTTTCTTCTTTTTTCCGACACAAGAGTGGGGACGTATCTGACGACCTTAACTTAGAGCCTGTTTAAAATGGGTCCGTTTTTGATTTTCTCTGCGTTGACCCTGCGCTTCCGATGCTCATTTATGCGCAAATAAACTGCGCTTCGGTTCTCGGGTCGCCTTGATAAAATCAAAAACGGACCCTTTTTAAACAGGCTCTTACAATTTTGACAGAAAAGCATCGATCGCTTCGGGGCTGCGCGCCACGACGGCGAAATCGCCGTGGATTAAGATAGGGCGCTCCATGAGCTTCGGTAGATTGGCGACCGCATGGATAAGCATGGCACGATTGTTCGGATCCGTGCAGTGGTCGGCGCATTCGGCCTCTTTGGTTCGAAGCATACCAGATGCAGCAGAACCTAGTTTTCTGTGGAGATCCTCAAGTTCCTGGGTGGAAAGCGGATCTTTGAGATATTCACGGATACGGTAGTCAACCTTTGCTGCCTCAAGGGCGGCGAGAGCCTGGCGGCATTTTGAGCATTGCGGGTTGTAAAGGATCGTGACGGTCATGGAGTGCCTCCGGCATTGAGTTTTGCGAGAGTAATATATTTGAAGATCCCAGACCATCACAAAAATGTTCAGCACTTTGCTCGCAGATGGTGAGCTTTGACCCAAAGTCGATCTACGAGGTCAAGCTCAGCTGGACCAGCGGTAGTTGAGTCCTATGACATAGCTTACTGATTTAAATTCAGGGCTAGAGCGGGCGAGGATGCGAGTGTCGTCCCTCAAATAAGAAGCAGTTGAGCTCAGGGTACCTGTATCTGCGGGATCAAGAATTACAATATCGCCATCGTTTTCGTAGCTCCCATAGCGCCCATCAAAAGCAATTCGTCTCCGATCCACTTTTGTATGGTCATAGGCCGCGCTGACAATGAATCCCCAATGATCTGCAAAAAAGGCCTGATACCCGATTGAGATTCCTAAACTTCTTCCCTCATCTTGAATGTTGTCAATTGAATCATAGGAATACAAGCGGACTGCATTCAACGACGGTTCCGAGCGTTTGCTTTGGTATTTCGCCATCTGAATCCCCAAGAATAACTCCGAACGCTTGGCTGGCCCGTTGTCCAACTCCCAAATAGCCCATTCTGTCCTTAACCCAAACCGAGTCCAGCGGTCGTTTTCGAAACTTCCTTCTTGTTTATCTGACGCCGCAGGCGTCTCGCCAAAAAGAGCAATGCTTGCGGTCTTCCCACGGTAACCGAGGAGTTCCGCACGCGCCAGCAATTGTGAGGACCGGTCCATTTCCCTTCGCACGGATCCTGTTGAAAGCCGAGAAAACACTCCGGTGTAATCCAAAGCATCAGATTTGGGCTCCGGCGCCGTGATCGTAGGCGTCACTGACGATGGTGCAGAGCTTGATGATGCAACCTGCTGATTTGTCTGAGCATTGTCCTGTTTGGTCGCCTGATTTTGGTTGTTGTTTTGGTTTTGATTGTTATTGATATTTACGGCAACTTTCCCGTCCGCAGGTGCGGCAACGAGGGGTTGAGCCGCAGGTGCTGCAGCTAATGCCGCATTTGGCTGTGCTCCATCGATGATCTGGCTGATGGTCCTGCGCTTGATTGAGATTTCACCCAAATCAGCCGTTTGAATGTTGAGATCGGTTTCACTCATCGAGATAATCGAACCCTCAAGCCTAAGACCATTCTTTAGGATGACAGTTTCGGCATGCATTGAGCTGCTCACAAGGCCTAAGCAGGTATAAAAAACTCTCTGAAGCTGTTTCATAGGGTCTCCTAGCGAGGTTCGTTTTAGTAGGTTATGAACGATTCAGATTCCGAAAACCGGACAGCAGGATTTTAAAAAAGACGCTACAACAACTTGGCTCCAATCCCAACCATGGCTTCCCCAAAATCTGTCGCGCGGCTCAAGCTTCGCCAGGTCGAATGATAGTCAGCAAAAACCCCCCAAACTTCGTTTGGTATCAAGTTGAGCCTCACGAAGGCCTCGGGAAAAAAATCTCGCCGCCAGGGTCTGGTTTCCGCGTCCGGTTCTGCGGTCTTCAATCTTGGGCGCTGTGCAGTTCCTACGCCGGTTTCCAGCCACATATGATTTGAAGCCAAAGAAGTTCTGAAAAACAAACCGATTCGAGACAGGTGTTCTTCTCCCATCGTCATGCTTGCTGTGATCCCCGGTTTGAACACAGTTCCCGCGAAGGTAAGCGTACCTCCAGCGACAGGACTTTCGCTCATGCCTGCATAACCAGCAAAAACCATATATTCAACCGGAGAGACGGGCTCACCCTGAGAGCTGGTATGCTGACTGTTGAGCGTTTGAGTTTGGCTGGGGCCTTTGGACTCTAAATCCCCCATGAGGTTTGCCCAGATAAAATCATTTGAGGCTAGCAGATTTTGGTTTTTGCCATCGATGTCGGCTTTGTAAAATCCTATTCTGTTTTTGTCTTTCAAGGTGATCTGATAAGCACCCGCAGGAAGCACAAGTTTTTGGCTACGGCCGCGGGCCTTATAAAAATTAATCTCAGCCAACCCGTTCTCCGAGAGAATATGAAGGTCGCCCGCAATATCGCCGTTGAGCTCGACAACACCGCTCCGGCCATTGGGGAAAGTCATGGCGATCGCTCCACTCCCGCTTAACTTGGCCGAAAATTCGGGGCGCTGAATCTGGCTTCCGGGAATAGCCAGGCTCGCAAGCTTGGTGCGTTGAAACGAAAACTCATAAAGCTCCCAAAGAGTCACGACCCCATCGTGATTGATATCGGCATCTCCATTCAATCCATCGATTAAGTTGTGGGTAAACAACCCGCTTTGAAGCTTATCGCTTTCAAACGCAACTTGTGATGAGGAGGTCGCAGAAAGGTAAACCGACCCAGACGGTTCGTCGAATTCAATTTTAGGTACATCGATTGCCGCGCTTTGGCTTACTCCTTTATTTAGAAACGCTCCCGTGTAGCAACCATCAAGGATCATGACCTTGGTGTCAGCCCTCAGCTTGTTAATCATTTGCCAAAATTCTGTCTTGGCTAGTGGTCCGTCCACGAGATGAAGGCTATCCTCGTCAGCGTGACCAGAGAAATAAAAAACAAACTTCTTGGTTCCCTGAATCCACGATAGCTCCAAATCCTTAAAAAGTGCTCGCAACGTTGCGAGACTAGGGCTCTTGACTACCGTAAGCTGGCTGGCATCAATTCCACCATGCTGCAACAAGGTTTGGCCAAACCGCTCGGCATCGCGCTCGGCGTATTTTAGCTGTTCAAAGTTCTTATTAAATGACTGATTGCTGCCAACGGCAAGCACATAGGTTTGACTCATCAGAGGATGAGTTTGAAGGAGCAATAAAAGGATCAGCAACCCTCTCAAAATAGGCATACTCCCTCGTCCAAGCTTCAACGCAACCGATACCGTCGTTGTTTACAAGTCCTGCCTTCAGGCTCTCGATCACTGAGCATATAGTCTGCAATCATATCAGAGGAAACGTCAATCCAATCTTTGCCTGTTTCGCACCAAACAAGGTGAAGGACTTCGGATACCGCAAACTCATCCAAAGTGAAGCTGAAAGGAAGTTCAAACTCTCGCCCAGCCTTAAGATCATAAGGCTCGGTGAACACTTCGGGATCGGTCATAAGCTGTTCACCTGCGGAGCTGATAGCAACCCATAACTTCGCATCATGTGGAGAGAGTATGGTAAATCCTAACCTGGTTCCAGCTTCCATCGGGCTACCGTGCCAAATCTCAGAACGAGAGGCTCCAGCCGGTTGAATAAAAAGATTTATAGCAGTCTGCCCTTTGATCCGAAGCCCAGACTCCCTATCATCCTGATAAAAATACAGGGCAAGGCAAGCAAAGGCTGCGATAGCAAGTCCACAGCTCTGCGAGAAGCTCACAGGCAAAAATCTATTCCACAACCCTACCCAGGACATGCGAATTCCTTCGCTCGTTTTCAGAAGTCCTATGAGCGGCTTGGGTTGTATTTTCTCGCAGCGCTCTTTTTCAATCAACAAAGTTGAGCTGGGCATCGTCTCGTCCAACAAAAGTCTTGTGTGAATTGCCAATAGTGATTGGGTTGGTTGATCAAGCTTCAAGGAGCATCCTCCTAACAAGGGAATTTTTTTCAGTTAGCCGACTATGGGCGCGGGTTAAAGTGCGAGCCACGGTTTTTTCTGAAATACCCAAAAGATCTGCGATTTCAACGAGGTTCAACTCATCAACGTAACGGTAGCAAAAAATCTGGGCATCTTTTTTTCCAAGGCAGTTCAAAAATTTCGCCACATACGCGGCGTTGAGGGTGCGAGCTTCAGGAGAACTCTCCGCACACAAAAGTGCGGACTCGTCAAACGACTCCTCCATCGTTTTTCTATGCGCCGAGCGAAGGTAATCGATACCAGCATTGTGACAAGTCCTATAAAGCCACTGGTAAAGAGCGACAAGCGAGGGAAATTCTTGATTTCGATCAAGCAGTTTCACAAAGCTGTCTTGGACTATATCCTTGGCACGTTCTTGATCCTGGACCAAATACTGAGTCTTACTAATCACATAAGGCGTTATCTTAAGGTATAGATCCTTGATCTCTCGGGCCGTAAGATTTCGAAATTTAATAGCCGGCACAATTTTATCCCGCTTTTAGGTGTTTGAGGTAAGTTGAATATTAAACGATCGAGTCGCGGCAGGCAGGACATTTTTTTTTGATGAACCCACAATAGAATTTGGACATTGAGCTGCGTTAAATGTTTTGGGGTCGTTAGGGTTCTTTTCCAATTAACCATGGGAAGATGTGAGCGGAACGTCGGATTGGGCAAAAATCGGCCATCCTATGGTGTTATTGTTTACCATGATTGAATTTGTCTGGGTCATAAACTATTTAAGCGATGATATTTACTACCAATTTGTATGAATAAGGTCTGGGTACAGAACTTGCTCTGGGTGTCGGTCTGTACGAATTAACCAGGAGTTTCACGTGAATCCAGTCAGAATAAGTACGAACACCCCTTCAAGTTGCAATTTCGAAGACATGGCATCAGCGAGCAGCATGAGTGGAAGAACTTCCCGTGCGGCATCTAGCAATGTTGCGAATAATGTACCGACGACCGCTGTAGAAAATATGGCAGAAGTCAGCAAACGCCTCAAGCTTGGACAGATCAAATTTGATCAAGCTATATTAAATAAGGTTATCGACGAAGCCAAACTCACTGATTTTTTTGCCGCCAATCCCGACATCATGATATCGATTAAAAAAGACTATCATCAAGATATCCAACAAATTTTGAGAGACTGGGAAGCAGGTCTAGAAAATCATTCCACTATTTGTGATGCCCTGAGTGAAATTCTTGCAACCAATAAACCAAATGGTGAAAAGCTGATTCCAGAACTCCAAAGTTGCCCCGAACGCATCGTTGAGACATTGCACCGCATGTGGCTCATGGAGACTCTGGTCTGCGTCACAGAAGTTGATGTTGCGACCCACGAAAAGTTGATTAGCCATTTTAATAAAATAAGAGATGATTATGGACTCGACAGTAGTTCCATGACAAACCTTATCAAAGCAGCGCTTCCCAGCTTGAGCGAGTTGTTTTCTCGATCTGGTTTCGACAAAATCGCCAACGCATTTTTTGCCGGAGCTAAAGCTTTTACCGTCGGTATCGCTATGAAGGAGAACGTAAAAATTCGTAAGGATGCCAAGAATATCCCGGCGGACGGAAACGGTGAAAAGCATTTCTTAACCAAAGAACAACTGGATGAACGCGCGATCAATCTCTCGGCTAATGTTGGCGAAGCAACAGCGACTGACATGGTAAAAGGAAGCGGAATCAACGGCGAATCTGGTGGCATCGTTATGAAACCTTGGATGCGCGACGTTTATGTGAAAGATGACAAGATTAAATATGGCCTTTCTAAGTCCTATACCAAACGGTATCATCCATGGAACCTAGCTTTTATTTTAATAAACCTTCCCAACATGGATCTTCTTCTGTGTAAATTGCTAATCCGCAGCGTTTTCACGGCGAATGGCGATGATTACATGGATCCTCGAGCCCGCGCGTTGTCGTTTGGTGTCGAATGGTTTTACTACCGATTGCTGGATGACAAAAACAGTACAGACGGCACCAAAAAAACGTTCGAAATGTTCGATGGCCAGCGTCAGATGGGTGATATTCTAGCAAAATATGCGCTCAACAGTGCTAAAGAATACGAACAATCTCCAGAATATCAGCGCGAAACTCAGGCAACAAATCTACCCTGGTATCTGAAAGTTTTAGATTCTTATATACACCTAAAGCGTTCGGCCGCCGATTGGTACGATTTCGTGAACAACGGCTGATCTCATGAATACGGTTCGCCAAAGTCATTTTTTGGGGGACCGTTAGCTTAGAGTCAGGTGTTGCCAAGCTGAGTCAGGATGCTCTCAAAATAATCCGGACGGGGAGCGATAAACTCATGCTCTTTCCCGTCAGGTCCAGTAAATCTCAAAAGACGTGCATGGAGCATATGATAATTCACAGCGAGATGAAATAAACGTGCCCTCGCATGCCCGTGCAGTCCATGGCCGTATTTTTTGTCACCAAGAAGGGGTAGTCCCAAATGCTCGAGGTGAACCCGGATCTGGTGCGTACGGCCGGTTTTGGGATGACATTCGATAAGAGTGCATTGGGCCGTATCAAAGCGGCGCAAGACCACAAACTCAGTGTAAGCGGATTTGCCTCCAACCGGAGCGACCTTGACCTCAGCGTTTTTATCGGCCGGATGGAGACGCACATTGTTTGTAAACTCTTCTGCCTTGGGAATTCCAATCGCTACCGCATCGTAGATCTTGGTGATCTCACGATCCTTAAACTTCTGATTGAAAAAAGCCGCAGTCTCTGGGTTCAACGCAAATAGCATCACCCCGCTTGTTTCGCGATCAAGCCGATGAACGAGAATGGGAGTCTTAGCGTTTCCGCGCTCCTTGAGAAATTTCGTAACAAGAGCTTCCATGTGAAAAACAGATTGGCTTCGGGTGGGTTGGGCTGCGATTCCTGGCGGCTTATTGAAAACAATATAGTCATCGTCCCAACCAAGCACAAGGTCGTCGGTTAGTCGGTAGTCTTCGT
This sequence comes from uncultured Oligoflexales bacterium, assembly GCA_964582405.1. GTDB lineage: Bacteria > Bdellovibrionota_B > Oligoflexia > Oligoflexales > Oligoflexaceae > CAZOSN01. The sequence continues at coordinate 54,315 of CAZOSN010000004.1, forward strand.
CAACATGCTTGTCGCTCGCCGCATCGTATTCGAGCGCGATCTGGTCGCCAAATTTTAAGCCTCGGGATGCGATCCGAACCCGTTTGCGGTTGACATAGACGCCACCCAGGTCGATCGCTCTCCGGATCTTGCGGCGCGAAAGCCCGAGATCTGCTTTGACAAGCGCTAAATCCAGCCGTTCACCGACCAATGCGCCTGAGATTTTGAGCTCGTAGCGGGGCATAACACTCCTTCTCTGGCAGCATAAAAGTTCTGCTTTCGTCGGTGGGGACCATATGCCACTAAGGATAGATAAGCAAGGGCTACGTAAAAGCGAGTACGCGGAACTAGCGTTCAGTCCAACTATTTCAGGGTTAGGTTCCGTCAGAGAACTCCCGGATCGTCTCTGTCTGCGCCTTGGATTAGACAAGTTAAGGACAAGGTACTAGCCATTGCCAGACTGATCGACTATAAATTGTAGTCCTGCTGACTGCCTGAGGATATAACCATGCAAAAACGACGCATAGTTTTAACAGCCGCCCTTCCCTATGCCAATGGCCCCATTCATTTCGGACATTTGGTTGAGTACTCTATCCCTGATTTCTGGGCGCGGTTTCAGAAAATGCGTGGGCACGAGTGCCTCTATATTTGTGCAGATGACACTCATGGCACTCCGATCATGCTGCGGGCTAAGCAGGAAGGAATCACACCAGAGGAGTTGATCCAGCGATTTCATGCTGAGCATCTCAAGGATTTCAATGGGTTTGATATCAAGTTCGACCATTTCGGGTCGACGCATGATCAGGCAAACCGCCAATATGCCAATGATTTTTTTGCTCAAATGGTTAGAGGCAAGCATCTTGTGACCAAAACGCTTGAGCAGTCATACTGCGAGCACGACAAGATGTTTTTACCCGATCGCTTTGTAAAGGGTACGTGCCCAAAATGCAATTCGCAGGATCAATATGGCGATTCGTGCGATGTGTGTAGCGCAACCTATCAGCCAAAGGATTTAAGAAATCCGCAGTGCACGCTATGTAAGAATCCTCCTGTCACCAAGACCACGGATCATTTGTTTTTTAGACTCGGCGAATTCAAGTCATTCCTGAGCGAATGGGTCCCCAAGCATACGTCAAGCGAAGTCTACAACAAACTCAAAGAATGGCTTGATGGCGACTTGCAAGACTGGTGTATTTCTCGCGATGCGCCGTATTTCGGCTTTGAAATCCCAGACCATCCTGGAAAATATTTCTATGTCTGGTTGGATGCACCGATCGGCTATCTATCATCCACAGCAGCCTGGTGTCTAAAGAATAGCAAGGACATCAAAGACTATTGGTCGGATAAAAGCGAGATCTACCATAGCATAGGCAAGGATATCATTTACTTTCATGCATTGTTCTGGCCTGCAATGTTGAAGTGCGCGGGGTGGGCTACGCCCGACAATCTTTTTGTCCATGGCATGCTCACGGTGAATGGAGTCAAAATGAGTAAGTCCAAGGGGACTTTCATCGATGCCGCCACTTACCTACGGCACTTGGATCCAGTCTATCTGCGCTATTATTTCGCCTGCAAAATCTCAAGTTCGATCGCGGACTTTGACCTCAACCTTGACGATTTCGTGACTCGGGTGAATTCCGATTTGATTGGCAAGATTACCAATGTGGCTTCTCGCGGCGCGACCATGCTTAGCAAACTCGGTGGAGTTATGGGGCATATCGACCCTGTCGCGCATATTCTGATTCGCGAGGCACAAGAGCTCGGCGACACAATCGCAGACCATTTCGAAAACCGCGACTTTGCGCGCGCCATGCTTGCTATTCGGACGATCGCCGATGAAGCTAACAAGTATTTTGACGATCACGAGCCATGGAAGTTGATCAAGATCGATCCAGACCGGACCAAAATGATTCTTACCACGATCTTGAATCAGTTCCGCTGCATGGCGATTTACCTCAAACCGATTTTGCCGAGTTATACCGCAAAAGTTGAGGCGCTATTTAACGAACCTCCTTACCTCTGGGCCGATTCCAAAAAATTACTAGAAAATCACCGGATCAACGCCTACAGCCATATCGTGAATCGCGTAGACCCCGCCAAAGTTCAGGCTATCATCGATGATACGAAAAACCAGTCGGCTCCGACCGTTGCCAGGAAGGATGAAACACCCACGATAGAATATGGAGATTTCGCCAAACTCGACCTTCGAATCGCCAAAATTGTGGCGGCCGAAGATGTGCCCGGTGCTGACAAGCTACTGAGGCTTAGCCTTGATCTCGGCCAGGGGAACAAGACTGTTTTTGCAGGAATCAAGACAGCATATGCCGCCAAAGATATTGTGGGTCGATTGACGGTCGTCGTGGCGAATCTTGCACCAAAGAAGCTAAAATTTGGCCTTTCTGAGGGCATGGTGCTCTGTGCTGGTTCGGGAGGCAAAGACCTATTCCTTCTTTCCCCCGACAGCGGTGCCAAGCCGGGAGATAAAGTGAGTTGATGCCGCTCAGGGATTTTGATCAGCTCAACGAACGCCTGTCCTGGCATGCCCTGCTGCGCGAGGCACGAATGATCGAGAACTCCTGGGCCGGTTCCGATGCTGCAGTTCACTGGCAGAGGTTGGTAGAATTCATCGGCATCATGGGAGCAAAGTTCCCGCATACTAAGATAGTTCTCGATCCTCTCATCGCAAAACTTGATCCTTCGAAACCTCTCGACCATTTTTTAGGCCTAATCGTACCGATAGAAAGAGTCGAAGCGCGCGGCATTCTCGATCATGATTGGCTAAAGCCGTCAGACCGGGCTGAAGCCTTGGGTCCCATGCTGCCGCTCACTGTTGTTGTCGATAACATGCGTTCGGCTTTCAATGTTGGGTCGATCCTTCGTACGGCTGAGTGCCTCAATGCTGCGGGGGTAATCCTATGCGGCTACACGGCAACCCCCGAAAGCTTAAAAACCAAGAAGACTGCGATGGGGGTCGAGAGCATTGTTTCGTGGAGCAAGGCGCGGTCCGCGCGGGAGGCAGTTTGCGAGCTTAAGGAGGCAGGTCATTTCATCTACGCAGCCGAAGTTGATCCGCGGGCGACTAGTGTATTTGAAACCAATTTTGCCGCACCCGCGGTTCTCGTGTTGGGTAACGAACGTCACGGACTTGATCCCGATATCCTCGGACTAGTGGATCAAATCGTTTCGATCCCTATGTCAGGCCGTAAAAACTCGCTCAACGTCGGGGTAGCTTTTGGTGCGATCGGGTTTGAGATCCATCGTCAGTGGCAGCATGCAAACCAGCCCAAGGCTTTCGTTGGAGCTATGCACAACCATGATGCCATGCCGAATTAAGCGGAAGAAGAATCTACCGACAAGGGGCGAGGTAAAGAGAGCGGGAAACGGGGTTCGAACCCGCGACCTCCAGCTTGGGAAGCTAGCGCTCTACCAACTGAGCTATTCCCGCAAAAAAGAACCCTCAGAAAACACGAAATTTTGGTCTAAGTCAACTCTTTGTAGCGAAAGCAGCTCACGAGGTGGTCGTTTACCATCCCGGTGGCTTGCATATGAGCATAAACCGTCGTAGGGCCGACGAATTTAAACCCGCGGCGTTTGAGGTCTTTGCTAAAGGCTTCCGACTCCGGTGTGATCGCGGGAACCTCGTCGTTGCTGCGCCAGCGATTGATTTTGGGCTGACCACCCACAAATTGGAGACTATAGTCTGCGAAGCTACCCAATTCTTCTTTGATGGCTAAAAATGCGCGAGCATTGGCGCAGGCAGCTTCGATTTTTTGGCGGTTGCGGATTATCCCGGCGTCTGCCATGAGTGCCTCGATTTTTTGAGGCTTGTAGCGGGCGATTTTGTGTGGATTGAATTGATCAAAAGCCTTGCGGAATGCAGCGCGCTTTCTCAGAACCGTAATCCAACTTAATCCGGCTTGCATGGTTTCGAGAACCAAGAATTCAAAAAGCTTGTCGTCATCGGCCAGTGGTACGCCCCACTCCTCATCATGGTAGGCGCAATAGAGCGGGTCCTTGCCAGGCCACGAGCAGCGAGGTCGGGGTTGAGGGGCCAAACCGCTAGCTGATTTGGAATCTGCTTTTTTTTCTTTGCTGTCTATGATGCGCCCTTTGCTCACAGCTGGTACCTTTCCGCTTGTCATCAGGAAACCTCATTTAGGAGCACCTTGCCTTCGCTGATATTCAGCTGGTCTTCGGCGGAGAAGTGTCCTGGAGTAAAGAGGTTTTCTTCGATTGCCGAAAGCCAAGGGGTTGACTTAGGGTCGAGGTGCCAGATTTTTTTGCCAAGCTCAAGCGCCTCGAGTTGTGCCAGCCATTCGCTGCGGTGACTATTCAACAACTCGTCGGCTAGGTTTGCAAGTTTTGTCGGGTTGCGCGGCGCGCCTCGCAAATCGCGGAGCGCTTGGTAAAGCTCAAAAACCCGACGCTCGCTCGAAGAATACGGTAACTCGCGCGCTGGCGTCGTTGTCACCTTGATTATCTCATGCTCGCCGAATTTTCCACGGTCGGCGGGTCCGCCGTAAACTGATGGAACCGAAGTTGCCAGAGGCAGGTCGAACTCTCCCCAAGACGGCTGATAATAGGTCTGGTCGCCTCGGGTCATGGTGCAATCGCTGAGAGTGAGGTACTGACAGGTTCGACTGGGGTTAAAGGCGATGCTGACGACCTTGCCTTTGACCTTGAAGCCCGAGGTGTAGTTGATTTCGCAGCTCTTGCCGGGGCCGATCCCATGCTTGGTTAACCGGTCTTCCGTAAACTCGTGGGTTTTTGTCGTCTCACCCACCCACATGCCGAGCGGGCAGCTAAATCCCGTCGGATGGCGGGATTTACCCTGGCCTTTGAGTTCGCGGCCGTCGTGAGATAGCTGAACTGGGCCTGCCCATCGGAGGAAATCGATTCGTTCGTCGGTTGTTTCGCAGGCGACCAATTTGCCAGATACGGCAATATGATTATCTAGGACTGATGTAGAGATTGCTTGTGCCCTGAGAGCAAGATTGAGTGCATAGATTCCCCCTATATTAAATGCAAGGGTTGCCGCAAACTCGTTGAGCACATCAAGGAGGTGCTGCATATCGTGGGCTACAAAAAGCTGTGGCTGTGGCTTCGTGATATCATAGGATTGATTGATGCAGTCGATCGACAAGCGGATTTTGCGGACATTTTTGCTATAAAGCGCCTGCGACTCGTAGACCGACGACAAAAGTCCAGCACCAAAAATCTTGGGATCTTCGAGGCTTCCTGTAAGCCCATATTCGTTGGTCCACCAACTCATGCGAGCGACTTTTGCCTGCTCCGAAACATAGGTGAACCCTGCCAAGGTTTCCTCAAGACCTCGTTCGGCGCGTGCAATTTCCTCGGCCGATGTGCCGGCTTTTTCTTTGATGTCGGACAGAACGCGGATTGCTTCATAAAGCCGATTGTCCTGGTCTGAGTAGATGGCTTTGCAACATATTTGAGCATAGTTCGCCAAATAATCAGCATATCCCTGATCGGGCAAAATCGGGGCATGACCTGCGGCTTCATGCACGATATCAGGTGCGGGGGTATAGCCGATGTGATCGACCGAGCGCATATCGGTGGCAATAGGCAGGATTCGCCTTGACTGAAATTCTAGAAACGCCCAGGGTGGAATAAACCCACAGATGCCCACAGCCCCCCAGCCGATTTTTTGAAGCTCGTGATCCATAGTCTCGATGCTTGGGATGCGTTCAAAACTCAAGCCGGTTTTTGTGACCCCATCTTCGTACACCGAAACCGCGTGCTTGCGGAAAAAGGGCAACCCGCGCTTCATGATATAGCGCCATGCCGCGTGATCGCGCGCCGTGTATTTAGCCATGTCTTGATCGAGGCAGTATTCTTTGAGATGAGATGGCAGGCTATCTACAGTGCGCAATTCAACCTCCCGGACTACGACTATAAAAACCAAATTTTACCGCTAATCCCCTAAAATGAAAAGTCTTAAGCGAAAGTGCGGATGATCGCGAGAATGGCAGTTCCGCAATCCGTTGACTTTAAATACCAATTTGGCTCTAATGCGACGGAATCGTGTGAGGCCGTTCCGATGCAACTTAACGAAGTCAAGTTTTTGCAAGATTTTGTCAGCCGTTTTCCGGGTGACATGTCGGGAGTGAGGGCGTCGCGGCCAACCCCCGGGGTACTCTATAGCAGCGTCCAACCAACGCCCGTGGCCAGCCCGAAACTTGTCGCATGGACGGATGAACTTGCGCGGCGTTTTGATTTAGCGAGTCCGGATTCAACCGATATCGCGATCCTTGGCGGCAATTTGGTGACCTCGTCAATGAATCCCTTCAGCGCTTGTTACGCTGGCCATCAGTTTGGCAACTGGGCCGGACAGCTTGGCGATGGTCGGGCCATCATCCTGGGCGAAATGCGTGACTGCGATGGGCAGTCCTGGGAGCTTCAATTAAAGGGCGCTGGGCCTACGCCCTACTCACGACGGGCGGATGGTCGGGCGGTCTTTCGATCATCGATGCGAGAGTATGTCATGAGCGAGGCGATGCATGCTCTTGGAATCCCATCAACGCGCGCTCTGAGTCTTGTGACCACAGGCGAGTCAGTCGAGAGAGACATGTTCTACGATGGCAATCCCAAATCCGAACCTGGCGCGATCGTGGCACGGATGGCACCAAGTTTTCTGCGCTTTGGCAACTTTGAAATGCTGGTTGCGACTCAACAATTTGGATTGCTTGAGCAACTGGTTCGATGGACGATCGAGCGCTATTTTCCCGGTATTTTGGAGCATGGAGATCTTGATACCAGCGAGGCCACCAATGCACTGTTTGCCGCGGTGTGCACCCGAACCTCAGAGTTAATTATTGGCTGGCAGCGGGTTGGGTTCGTTCATGGCGTGATGAATACGGATAACATGTCCGTGCTTGGCCTGACGATCGACTATGGTCCCTATGCCATGCTTGATGAATTTCAAAATTCTTTCACCCCAAACACCACGGATTTGCCTGGCCGAAGGTATGCATATGGTCAGCAGCCGAGTGTTGCGTTTTGGAATCTTGTCATGCTTGCCAATGCTCTGGCGCCATTATGCTCGGATACCGAAAATCTCAGGCAAAGTTTGGGCCGCTTTCAACAGGAGTATGCGCTGCAAGAGAGGGCGATGAAGCTGGCAAAAATAGGCATTGCTCAGCCTATCGCGGGCGATGATAGCCTGGCTGACGAGCTAGATGAACTGCTCGAAGCTGCCAGATTTGATTTCACGATATTCTATCAGACTCTTGCCAATTGGATGGCGAGCGAGGGGTTGTCCGTGGCAGTAGCCGTGGCGGAGTTGCAAAAAGCTGCTTACACCCCGCTCAATGCCACGATCGAAAGCAAACTAAACGATTGGCTAACGCGGTATTCAGCTAGGATCTCGGCGATTGGAGTAGCCACTATGGCTGCAACGATGGCCAAGGTTAACCCCTGCTATATTGCACGCAATTATCAATTGCATCAGGCTATAGAGCAGGGAGAAGCTGGCGATTTTTCGTACCTTCGTAAGATTCTCAAAGCCATGGCGACTCCCTATATGATGCTCACAGAGTTTTCTGAGCTCTATGCAAAGCGCCCAGGGTGGGCCAATGACCGGCCAGGTTGCTCGCAGCTTTCTTGTAGCTCTTGATCTCGTGATGCGCCACAGTTGCAGCTAACCGACGAACCTCTCCTGTCGCTTTGATCCGATGGTTGGGATGAGCCTAGACGGCATCTAAACCCTCAGAGGCACAGATTTTTGGCGTTTATCGATTGCGGATCTTTTTGGGGAGGAGTAATCATTGCCAAAGAGGGGACTTAGAACGCGGTTAATGACTTTGGCGTACTGTTCCCGCAATATAGCTTAAATTTTAGGAGATACGTTATGAAAAAGGTTGGAATCCTTCTTGTGGGACTTAGCGGAGTTGCGTCGATAGCCGTGGCGCAGGATGCTACTCTCTATCCAGAAAATACGACGATCAAAGGCTATGCCAAGCGTGATAGGGTGCTGCTTGGGTCTGAAGGGTATGTGTCTCCAACACAATTGCATGAAATCAAGGACTATCGGATCGAGGTTGGTGCAGAATCGACCCAAAGCAAACTCAAGAATAGCGATACTGGCTACGATTCGACAATCTCGGCTCCCGTAGGGACCTTAATGGCCGCTTACGGTAACGATCATTGGGCCTTTGGTTTGGATGCAAGCTACCTTTCGGCGCGCAACGATTCTTCGGGTGTCGTTAATGCGGTTGATGAAAAATTCCAATCGACGAAGGTTATACCCCAGGTTGCCTATACATTTGGGCAAAACGTGACATTGGGTGTGGGCGGCGAATTCAACTGGCTCAAAGATTCCGATTCCGACAATGAAAAATCGTTCGAATACCAATTGGGTCGTGGGCTGGCGGGTCTTGCGCTTCATACTGAAAAAATGGAAATTGGCCTAGCTTATGCCGGTGAGGTTCAGGCGAGCGACACTCTGGCTAACGGAGAGTCACGTGCGGTAACGACGTTTGCCGCTGTTAATACATCGGCTAATACGGAAGAGCGTGCGGTATACCTTCCTGCTGAGACCACGGTTTATGCACGGGGTAATTTAGCAGATAATATCAGTTTGATGGGTGTTGCAACGATGGCGCGTTATGATGGTAATGTCGATGGTGCCATCGCTTTGTTTGACGACTACAAAAGCGAAGATCGCCTAGCGGGCAAATTGATTGGTACTTACTGGACCGAGGGGCGGTCGCGCGTATCCCTGGCAGCTGAGTATAAAGGCGGTGCGACCACCGCAGTCGGCAGTGATGAAGCTGGCTTGGGTTACCGGTTAGCCAACACTTTCGGCGGTACGATTGAGGGCGTCATGAGCCTGGATCGCAAGACATACATTGGGCTCTTGGCCGGCTATTCTGCTGGTGCGCGCGATGATAAGGCAGACGACGGCACGGTATATAAAGCCGACGAGAGCGCGACAAAAATTGCGGGAATGGTAGCTGTTAAGTTTTAACGCGAGTGTTGATTCGGTGAGTTTAGAGGGTGTGTCTTAGCTTAGAGACAAATCGAGGACGCACTCTAATCCCGGCCCCTTAGGTTTAGGTCGGGATTTTTTTTGCATTCGCGGAGAGTAGATTTTGGAACCGATAGAAATTCCTATGGACAGGCTCACACAAGACACTCTGCGGAGGATAATTGAGAATTTTGTAACCAACGAAGGCACTGACTACGGACACTCCAATTACACTCTTGAAGCCAAAGTCGAGCAGGTAATTGGCCATCTGAAATCCGGGCGCGCTAAGATTATCTATGATGCGACCAGCGATGGTGTTAATATTGTCGCGACCAAGATATAGGCATGTGGACGTTTTTGTAAAGGGGATTCCATGGGAGTCAGAATAGACGTTACCTACGCTGGCGATCTCGAATGTCGTGCTGTTCATGCACCCAGTGGAAACAATCTTTCGACTGATGCCCCGCTTGATAACGGAGGCAAGGCTCAAAGTTTTTCACCGACAGATCTTCTCGCCACCTCGCTTGCCGCCTGCATGCTTACAGTGATGGGCATCGCCATTAGGTCAGAAAAAATGCCCGTCAAAGCCATGACCTCGTCTGTGATCAAGGACATGGCGTCCAATCCCCGAAGGGTAAGCAAGCTTACTTTGCAAATCGAGGTAACGTGCTTAAACCCTATCTTGGATCAGCAAAAAAAGCTCCTTGAGGAAAAAGCCTGGCAGTGTCCGGTCAAGCAGAGCATTCATCCAGATATTGAGGTCGGAGTCTCTTTTATTTATACGACTTGATTGATCTATAGTGAACAAAACGGTTTGGGAAAGAAAATTAGCCACTATATTAGATTCCGCGTTTCCGTTATTCCGCGTCTTCTGTAGTAAAAGCGAGCATCGGATCACCACAGAAGCGCGGAATGACAGAAACGCGGAACCAATCTCTTTTCGTAGACCTGATTTGTTTCAGAATAATAGGATCGCAAGCCGACGGAATGTTGGGGACAATTTCATTGGTTATTTGCAATGTCAAAATCGAGGTCACTGCAAATTCCCCTTAAGGATGATAGACTTATCTAGGGGCCGTCTTATAAATAACCAGGCGTCTCCATGGATATTTATAAGGTGGTCTCAATTGAGTAAAAATAGTTTAATCAGTCCGGATTCAAAATCATGACCGATAAGAAACTTTCGGCGATCATTTACAGTGACCGCCACGATGTTCGTACCGCCGTACGTGACGAACTCAAAAAAATGGGATTTTCATCCGAGAGACTGATCAATCCTGCGGATTCCAAGGATTGTAAAACACAGATCGACTCTTTGCCTGCGGCATTGCTGATTTTGGATTGGCATATTGGTGCGGATGTTGTTTTGGATATCCTGGACCACAATAATGTCAAAGGCAAGATAGAATCTCATGTAAGCTTTTTGATCGCGCCGCAGCTTGATCCGAACATCGTATCAGCTGCCTCGGAGTACTATGTTTCGCAGATTCACACAGGGCAAATTTCTGTGGATCAAATCAAAATTTGCCTACTGGAGCTGCAACGCGAGGCCAACAATCTTACTCCGATAAAGCGTCTTTTGACCCAAATTTCTGATTTCAAAAAGCGCGGGCTCTTTGCAGACATCGACAAATTACTGGAGCCGGTTTATCCAAAATTGGCAACCAACCCACGGATAGCCATAGAGTATGGTCAAAATCTGATGGATATGGGGAATCATGCCAAAGCCGAAGAGGTTCTTAAGAAAGCTGCAGCTCTTGATCCTCCTTCAGCCCGAGCAAAAAACCTCCTAGCGAGACTGTATCTGAAGATGGGGAAAAAAGACTTTGCTGTTCGCTCCTATCAAGGAGCGCAAGGAATAAGTCCTTATAACATCAAGAGGCTTGCCGAACTTGGGAATTTATTCCTGGAAATGGGGCGACCTAAGGACGCCGAGCGAAGCTTCGATCAAATCCTGAATCTTGCTCCTGAATCTAAGGAAGGCAATGTTGGTAAAAGCACTGCGCTTCTGGCCCAGGGGAATATCAATGAGGCTCTGGTATTGCTCAAGGAAACCGTAAATATGAGCGAACTCGCATCGGTATTTAATACAGCTGCGATCGTGGCAATTCAGCAAGGGCATCACAATGATGCGATTTCTCTTTATAAGAGCGCGATCGCCGCTGTGGGTAAGAACAAAAAGGTTGAGGCTAGACTCTGGTACAACATGGGTATTGGCTTTGTAAAATGGAAAAAACTCGACGACAGCCTCGGCTGCTTCAACAAAGCCATAGCTCTGGATCCATCGTTTTCTAACGCCACTCATAATATCCAGGTTCTCGAAAAAGCCACTCAGAAAACTAAGGCCAAAGCCGCGCCGAAGGCGGCGTCAAAGTCAGGTCCTTCCCTCGAGGAAACCGGCGTGACAGAGGAGATACTTGGATCGGAAAACCTCAATAATGCGCTGGGAAACCTTAATTTCGATCTGGATTTCGACGATAATTTACTTGATTAGTGATGCGCTCAGTATATAACCCTCACCACAAGATTTATGACTTCGGAGACTGAGATTTGGATCCAACCAAAGAATCCTTAAATATTCGCAATGTAGGTCAGATGCTGAAGGACTTGGGGGATGACCCCAGCCGCGACGGATTGCTCAAAACACCCGAGCGATTTCTGAAGTCCATGCAGTTCCTAACTTCCGGCTATCAAAAGGACGTCAAACAGATTCTTAAGAAGGCTGTGTTTCAAGTCGATTACAAGGATATGGTGATCGTTCGTGATATCGAATTCTACAGCCTATGTGAGCACCATCTGTTGCCATTTTATGGAAGGGCTCATCTTGGCTATATTCCCAATGGCAAAGTGGTCGGGCTTTCCAAAATTCCTCGCGCCATCGAGGTATTTTCGCGCAGGCTTCAGGTGCAGGAGCGCTTGACCAATGAGGTCACCGAAGCTTTTTTTGAAGCCCTCGAACCCGAAGGTGTGGGTCTTGTCGTTGAGGCGTACCACTTGTGTATGATGATGCGTGGCGTAGAAAAGCAGAGTTCTTACACCGTCACAAGTTCCATGTTAGGCTGTTTCCGCGAACTTGAAACCCGCAATGAGTTTTTGCAACTAGTCCACTCGCCGAAACGTGGATTTTAGCTTTACAATGTCATGCACTTTGATTAGAACCTTCATCTCCTGACAAGGCTTGATAATAGCCGCAGTCATATGCCTGAGTGGCGGAATCGGTAGACGCAGTGGATTCAAAATCCACCGCCCGCAAGGCTGTGCCAGTTCAAGTCTGGCCTCAGGTACTCCTCTTTAATTTAAAGCAATCATTACATAAATGGCATTTCAGTCTGTCATCCTGAGTGAGATAAAGGACCTCGTCGCATCGTATGCGTGCCAACTTTTTGCCAGAGAATTCTCGGGAACTTGGGGAATTTGGAGAAAGTTAAGGCTCAGAGCACTTCATGATTAGGTCAGTTTTGCTAGGTAAAACAGAAGGCTCCGGCGGCGTGAATTTTTTCGGGCAATTTCGGCACACGATGACCCGCAATGCCAGTGACCTCGATATCCAGCATGACCGTCTTATAGGCAGCATCAGCCAAATCTAAATGTGAAATTATTGCCTATGCTAGAAAAATGATCCGAATTCATCTTTTTATTTCCAATCTATCCATTCAGGATCTTCCTGAAAAAGCTTTGTGGGCTAAGATCTAATTTTTGATACTTCGAGTCTATGTCAAAGCCTATGCCTCCATGCCAATATCTAGACTGATTCTGGGCAAGGTGATTGGCAAATTCGATTGTATGCTGTAGGACTTTGTATACATCAGCCTTCTCAGCTAGGCGTTCCGTGAATGAGTCCCGTATCGAAGGGATCAGCTCGCCTCTTAAGAAGACTTTGGCTTCGTAGTTGTCATTGATCTCTATTTTAATTTCTTGAATACCAATTATTGTCCATGATTTAGGCAATTCAAGGACATCGAGCCAGCTTGATTGTCCTTTTATACCTCTCTCAGATAACCACTCGTATGAACGGTCAATTCTGTCAATTCTGACAAAAAGTTCTTTTAGATCTTCTATATGGTGGTTACCGTCAGGCTTTAGGGTATTTATACACGAGACATGCAGGGGAGGATCATAATTGAATGTGGTATCAACTTTTTGACTTTTACCGATAACGGCAGAGTAGATCTCGGACATGTCACGTCTAAATAGCCCCTGCAGCTCGTTGAAGGTAGCAACGCATTTAAGGTAGGTTGTCATTTTTTTCATTAGAGGCGTATAGTCATCAGATCTTGTAGCAAAATTATGCTCTTTCCCATCGATGACGAGTACAAACTGATCGCTCTTTTCCTGGACTTTTACCGATTGGAATGAGGTGACACCAATATCCGAGTCGAGCCATCTCGGCTTGAATGCAAACTTTAACTCCAATGGTTCTGGTAATTCGATTTCTCTTTCAACTTGCTTTGCCCACGAACCGTGTTGGGTCTCAAGCGACTGAATCAACAACCTAATATTATTTCCAGGCTCCATTATTTCCACTGCAGTCTTAAATTTTCCTTCCGCTACTTTCCAGTTTTCCCAAGTGTAGTCATCAATATCGCTGCCCTTGTAGGTATAAATATCAAAGCAACATTTCTGCCACGCATGGTAGGCTTTGATTAACGCTGAGGTGTTCTCCAATTTCTTATCCATCTTTTCATAATCTTGATCCGTATTGGACAGTTGCTCAAATCTTTCAGAGATTTGTAAATCCACATGGCCGAAAAAGTCCTCACCCAATGGCTTTTTGAAAAATGATGTACCTAGATTTAGTTGACCATATTCAGCTTCGATCTGCTTTTTGGAGTTAGCTGATATTACGATGATTTCAACGCTGCTGAGAATTGATTGAACAATCGTCGCAAAACTTAGCCCATCAACACCGGGCATCATCACATCGGTCACTACGATATTCGGTTTTAGTAGTTTCATTTTTTTGAGGGCTTCAACGGGTTGGCTTTCCAGGTAAACAGTAGCTTTGTCAAACTCGAAGCCTTCGCAAGATTTAAGAAAATCAACATTGTCGTCAACAATTAGAATTTTAATCATAATGAAACCTCACAAATGTCTTTACATGGCAACTCGACTCTTACAGTAAACGGTCTCGAATTCAGAAACGAAATATGTCCCATCGATCCTTCAATTTCCTTTTTCACGATATATAAACCCAACCCTGAACCAGACTTTTCGTCTTTGGTTGTGGCAAAGGCCTCAAGAAGCTGGTCTGGATTATCGACTCCATCACCACTATCAACTATGTCTATTACAGCCTTTTCTTTTTGGATCTCTCCACAGATCCGTACCCATCTTTCTTTCCTTCCTTTTACCGCATCAATACTGTTGCTTATGAGATTCATGAATATTTGAATCAAGGCACTTTTGGTGGCATACAGCTCCATTTCATTTGGTAGGCAATTCTCAATTTTAACTTGTTCAAGGATCTTTCCCTGTAACAATGAGACGGATACATCGATAATATTTCTTGCGTTAAATTTAGAGGGGATAGTGTTTTCCTTTGTTGAAAAATCTAGACCATCAATCACGAGTTTTGAGGATTCGACGGCTTTGTTAATATTCTCGACGGCATTAGCGACTTTCTCGGGTGTTAAGGTTTGACGCTTGAGCGATCTCGAAAGATTGTGAGAGGAAACGCTGATAGAGTTGATAGTATTCCCAAGTTGATGAGCAACTCCCGCAGATAGCAATCCTACAGAGGCAAGTCTTTCATTTCTAAGGGCCTCTTTTTTCAGTTTTTCGATCATGAATAGCTTGTCATTTAGATCACTTAGATTTTTCGCAACAACATTCTTGTAGGCAAATGCAAGAAGCATGCTTAAAGATGTCGTACCAGATAGAGCCATTAGTGCGATTAGCTTAGGCTTCAAAGAAGAATCCGTTATTAAGAAAGCCAAAAAAATAACTATTATAGTAGATATCGTGGAATAAATGATTGGTTTCGTTCCTTGTTAGACAAACCCAAAAATTATAGGTGTGAGAGTCATCCAAGCGAAAACCGTTGATTCTATTCCTCCCGTTTGAAGCGCCGTGAAGACAGCGACCCCTTCCCCACATAGATACATCAGATAAATTGTAGCGGTGGAACCAAGAAACTTCCTGCCGACAAGGCATAGGCACCCACTTGCAAACGAAATGATGCCAATTTGTTTTAGGTTGAATACTCCGAAGTAGAAGAACCCAAAGAACACTAATATCCAGCCTATGTATCGGGAATAGCTGGCAATTAGTGTAACCTCACGTTCTGACTGCATAAAAATTCCAGCAAAAAATAGCCAATTTGACGTATTTAATGTTTATTCGTAAACAATAATATGCTATATAGAAATTGGCTTGAGATTATCCTCAGCCTTATCATCCATTATCGGTATAAATTTATGACGCTTTACCTGAAAAAAATTTCCGCCAAAATACCGGGTTACAATTGCCAGGGCCACCTTTTTGAGACCACGGAAATTCTAAAAAGAATCAATAGCGAAGGTGAACTTTTTGATCCGACATTTGTAGAGCGTAAAATTGGAGTTAGGTCCGTTGCAACAAGCCTAGATAGCTATTTCTATTTAGAAAATGCCGACCCTGAAAGCTGCGAAGCGGTCGCAGAAGCCATTTCTGGTCATAACCCCTCGTTATTTGGATGCCTAGAAGATGCTGTGATGGAGGTTTACAATCAACCTATCTCGGCTCATATTCATATCACTTCTTACCCGTATCAAAGTATCGGTTACTACTTAGAAGCTATCCGAGACAGTATCGGAATAGAGACGACAGTCGGCGAGATAACAACAATCATACTCCAACATGGATGTGCCGGTATCATCGCAGCCTTAAAAATGGCGTCGAACTTTGTCGATGCAGGCGATGTTTTAATTACAGCCGACAACAATATGATGCCTCAAAATCACAACAGGATTCGCAAATACGCAGGAAGGGCCAACATGAATGATTGGTTGTTTCCTAGCATTTTTGGTGAGGGCGTTGGAGCATTAACAGTGTCAAAAAGTGAGGGATCGTTTGAGCTAACCATTAACCACCACCAACGCGAGACAGACGAATCGAGGGTGTATTTTTCTTATGATGAAGAATTCCCCATTACTAAGCTTCTGGGGCGGGAAGTATCTCATACCTTTAGAAAGGGGATTTCAAAAGGTATCGAAACAGCTTTTAGCAGACTTTCAGTAACTCCTACGGATGTCATGATACATGAATCGAATCCAAAACTTGTCAATATAATTGTGGATCAGCACAAATTGCACGACTACAATGTTCCGATTCTAAGCCCAAAAGTAGGCTCTTTGGCCTGCGTATCAAGTTTTTCTTTGCTTGATGATTTATGGAGAAGAATTGAGAATGGATACAAGGTAGGCAATGTGGTTCTTGCGGTAATTGGAGAAACTGGAGGTCATGTCGAGTCTGGAAGTTTAATTCTGTCCCCCGCAGCACTTGAAGGCTATCTTCGAAAACCAAAAGTAGATATACAATTAAGTACCACATCTCAACAGGACCGGCGGCTATGAGCCTCCGTCTGGGTAAGCAAAAGCGCCAATTCCTGGGTCAGTTTCCCTGCCAACCAGCACTAGCGATACTTGTACAGTAGAAAAAATCAATGGACGTAATCCAACTCCACTACCAAAATATGTTCATGATTCAGTAACCTCTCGACTAGGTCCTTCATTGAGGAGACCCATCATGATTAGAGTGCTCGGGACCGTACTTGCATTCATTGCACTCAATTCGTGTGGCTTGCCCAAGCTTTCTTGGAAACAGGACCCAACAATTGCAACTCAAATGAGTTACAACCAAGCTGAGATCAAGCGACTAAGGCTTGTGGGACCACCTGAAACGCCTGGAAACATCGTCGATATCTTTGATCTATCCTGCCACCACTGTCATAGCTCCGACGAAGGGGGATTTGGTGGATTAAATGTGTATCACTGGGTTGCCATGCCCGATGGTCGTTATAATTTCTATCATGTGGTTGACGGTGTTCAACGCGATACCAATACGACGATGACGTCGATTGTCGAACGACTTGCCGATCCCGACGAAAATCGCCGCATGCCACTCGGCTGGCCAATGGAAGAACAGAACCGCGAAACACTCAGCCAATGGATAAAAGGTCAAATTATCCCCTGAAAGAGAAGTCCCCGAATGCGCTCCGGCGATAAATCATGCATCCCTCGATACCTGCGTCAGAGAACTGGTTAAGAAAATTTTTATTCTGTCTGAACCGAAACATGAAATCCTATAAATGACTCTGATTTTAGTTGCAGGTTGCGCGGTCACTGCAAACTTTTTCACTATGACTTTTGAGAACTTAGTCTGAATCGCCCGGTAAATGTGCGCGTTTTAATATCTATAATAACTAAAAATTTTTCGGACTTTTGCCGATTGCACCAATGCCTTCGCGATGTCGCGCGGGGATGCATAACCGGTGATTTAGAGAACGAAAGGAAACCAAATGTTTAACCGATCATTCATGTTTATGGGCCTTGGCGACGAGCCAAATTCGCCCCGGAAAGAAAGTCAGTTGCCGAAAGCTAAAGCTCAGAGGCTGAAGGCGATTGAACCTATCTGCAGGATTTCACGAACGTGAGCCGGGTGATTTCACAGAACTGAGCCAGTCTCA